>NZ_JBHSFQ010000029.1:0-95467 GCF_042653925.1 Nocardiopsis mangrovi | reverse complement strand
CACCCGAGACACTGCCGTCCTGCTGGTCCAGCGCCTCGAAGAACCTTGCCTTCAACCCCTCAAAATCCACGGTCCCCGCAACTCCCTGAAATCCAGGGTGTTGCGGGGACCGCTAGAACCCGCGCTTCCCGGCGCGGGGCCGTTCGCGTGTCCACGGCGACGATCCCGGCCGCCTCTCAGCCGGTGGCGGGGGACGGCAGTCCACCGAGGGGGACGGCGGCCTTCAGCAGCATCTCGCGGTATTCCTCCCCCGGATCGGAGTCGAGCACCACCGCACCGCCCG
Organism: Nocardiopsis mangrovi; assembly: GCF_042653925.1. Lineage (NCBI taxonomy): Bacteria > Bacillati > Actinomycetota > Actinomycetes > Streptosporangiales > Nocardiopsidaceae > Nocardiopsis > Nocardiopsis mangrovi. The sequence goes on along the minus strand of NZ_JBHSFQ010000029.1, from coordinate 95,184 downwards.
CACCCACGGTCAGCACGTCCCCCGACCGCACCGCGGTGCGGATCACGACGCTGAGGTCGGCCGCGCCGCCGTAGGACAGATAACCCAGCGCACCGGAGTACACCCCGCGCGCCGAGACCTCCAGCCCGTCGATGATCTCCATCGTCCGCTCCTTGGGCGCACCGGTCATCGACCCCGGCGGGAAACACGCCCCCACGGCGTCGACCGCGTGCACCCCGGCCCGCAGCCGCCCGCGCACCGTGGAGACGAGCTGGTGCACCGCGGCGTGCGACTCCGTGAACATGAACCCCGGCACCCCCACCGCGCCCGGCTCGCACACGCGCCCCAGGTCGTTGCGGACCAGGTCCACGATCATCAGGTTCTCGGCCCGCGTCTTGGGGTCCGCACGCAGCCCCGCCGCCAGCCGGGCATCGGCCACGGGGTCGGCGTGGCGCGGCGCCGTCCCCTTGATGGGCCGGCTCTCGGCGGTGCCGTCGCCGCCGACGCGCAGGAACCGCTCGGGCGAGGCGCTGAACACCGCCGTCTCCCCCAGCCGCAGCAGGGCGGCATAGGGCGCGGGGGCGGCCCGGCGCAGCCGCCGGTAGTAGGCGACGTCGTCCTCGGGAGCGGGCAGTCGCAGCCGGGTGGTCAGGCAGACCTCGTAGCTCTCCCCCTCGATGAGGCGGCCCAGGCACTCCTTGACGTCGGCCTCGTACCCCTCACGCGAGCGCTCCAGCAGTGGCGCGGGGTCGGCTCCCCCGGGCTCCCCGGCCGGCGGCGGGGCGGGAAGGGCCGCGAGCGCCCGCACGGTGGCCGCGATCCAGGCGTCGCCGTCCGCGCCGCCGTCGGCCGCCACCGCGTAGGTGCGGCCGGCCGCGTGGTCGACGGCGACGAAGCGGTCGCAGCGCAGCCACACCGCATCGGCAAGGGGCGAACGGTGGCGGCCCGCCGCCCCCAGATCCGCCTTGAGTTCGTAGCCGAAATAGCCCACATAGCCGCCGGCGAAGTCGAACGGCAGCCCCGCGGGCGCGGGTCCGGGGCGCGGCGCGGTGCGCCGGCGCAGGGCGTCGAAGACGGTCCCGGCCTCGCGCCACCCGGTCCTGCCCTGCGCCGAGACGGCGACCGAGCCCTCGCCCGCCCGGTAGGTCAGCACCTCGCCGCGGGACCCCTGGGCGTCGCCCAGGAACGAGAAGCGCGCGGTGGGGCCGGTCCGGCTGCTGTCGAGCCAGAACGCATGCGTGCGGTCGCCGTAGAGGCGGACGAAGGCGCCTTCGGTGTCCACGGCATAGGGCAGGGTGGCGAACCGGAGCTCGCCGGGATCCGGACGCGGGGCACCGCCCGGGGTTTCGGACACCACGGGATCTCGTCTTCGCAGGTCAGAACCGATACCACTGGGGTCCGGGGTGCAGCCCGGGGTTTCGGACGCACGGCGCGGGTGTCGCTCCGCCCTGGTTTCGGACGCACGGAGGGCGCTCCGCTGCGCCTCGGTCTCGGGCGGGCGGGAGTTCCGCCCCACACCGCTTCGGGGCACGGGGCGGGGGCCCGGCTCGGCTCCGGTCGCGGACGCGCGGCCCGGCCGCCGCCCCGTCCCGATCTCGGGCGCGCCCGCGCCCCCGTCCCGCGCCTGTCGGGCGAGGTCGCCGAAATTGGCGATGACGCGCGCGCCGTGCTCACTGGCGACCGACTCGGGGTGGAACTGCACGCCCCACCGCGGCAGGGTGCGATGGGCCAGCCCCATGAGCACCCCGTCCTCGGCCCAGGCGGTGGCCTCCAGCGCCTCCGGCAGTGGCTCGGGAACGGCCAGCGAGTGGTAGCGGACCGCGGTGAAGCCCTGCGGCACCCCCGCGAACAGCCCCGCGCCGGTATGGCGGACCCGGCTGAGGTGGCCGTGCCGGGGTACCGGCGCCGCGTGCACGGCGGCGCCCGCCAAGTGCGCGATCGCCTGGTGGCCCAGGCACACCCCCAGCACCGGCAGCGCCGTATCGGCGAGTACGCGCGGGACGGCGCCGAGGTCGCGGGGGTGCTGCGGGCGCCCGGGCCCCGGGGAGACCACGACGGCGTCGAACCCGGTGAGGCCGGTGGCGGCGGCCCGCTCCAGAGCGGGCGCGTCGTTGGCCGCCACCTCGGGCTCGGCGCCGAGCACGACCGCGATGAGCTGGGCGAGGTTGTGGGTGTAGGAGTCGTGGTTGTCGATGAGCAGCACCCGCATCGACCCACCCCTCTCGCCCGCCCCGCGACCGGACCGCTCCGGTCGCCCAACTGTGCCACGGGCGCCGCCACCGGGCGGATCCGGGTCCGCCACGCCGCCGGACCGCGTACGGTGTCGGCTCTGCGCGCCGGTCGAGGCGGCGGTGGCAGGGGCGGCGTCCCACGCGAACCGGTCCCCCGCGGATCGGGGGCCGGTCCGGGTGGGACGGGGCGCAGGGCTACGGCGCGGCCGGCGAACCCCCGGACAGCTGAGCTTCGATGGCGGAGACGACCTCGTCGGCCTCCGGTTCGGTACGCGGCCGGAACCGGCCCACGACCTCGCCCTGAGGCGAGACGAGGAACTTCTCGAAGTTCCACTGGACGTCGCCGGCCTCGCCGTCGGCGTCGGCGGTGCGGGTCAGCTCTCCGTAGAGCGGGTGCCGGCCCTCGCCGTTGACGTCCAGCTTCTCGAACAGCGGGAAGTCCACGCCGTAGGTGGTGGAGCAGAACGTCTGGATCTCCTCGGCGTTGCCCGGTTCCTGGCCCATGAACTGGTTGCAGGGGAAGCCCAGGACGGTGAAGCCCTGGCCGGCGAAACGCTGCTGGAGCCGCTGAAGGCCCGCATACTGCGGGGTGAGGCCGCACTTGGAGGCCACGTTGACCAGCAGCAGGGTCTTCCCCTGGTGGTCGGCCAGCGTGGCGGGGTCGCCGGCCAGGGTCGTCAGCGGAATCTCGTGCAAAGTGCTCATGGTTCTCCGGATACTCTCGCTCGTCCCATCGGCAGCGACACCCGCCGCCCCGGGCCGAGGCTACCCCTACCCCGGACGCGGCACCCGGCAGGACGACCGCCTCGGCGCCCTGCGGCTCCTGGCCCGCACACCTGAGGAACCGCCGGATCCGGCGGCCCGACCGGGTCGCAAAACCGCCGACAGCGGGTAGGGGTAGACCCACCTCATCCCCGGGAGGTGTCTCGTGCTGGTCCTGCTAGAGGTGGCCCTGGCGATCGTCTTCTTGGCCGCCATCATCCTGTTCGGCATCACGGACGGTTTCGGGACCTGGTCCAGGTCGTCGGAGCGAGGGCGTGACAGAGGAGGCCGAGACGGCGGTTGACGAACATCCGGGCCGACGACAGGCCCCCGCGTCCGCCATCACCCACCCCGTGCGACGCCGCCGGCGCGGGGACCGTCGTCGTGGCCGGTGCCGGGCGCGCCCAGCCGTCCGGCCCATTCGGCGAGCGCCGCGAAGTCGTCGTCGGCCAGACCTACCGCGGGGTCCACGTGGTGCAGCAGCGCGGGACCCGCATGGTGCTCGGCGACGAAACGGCGGTCCTCGTCGGTGACCTCGTCGTCGACCCAGGCGAACGGGCGGCCGGACGCGAAGTCCACGACCGTGGGGGTCTTGAAGTGGACGCGCCCATAGGTGGGCGCGCCGTCAGGCCACTCGATGACCGGTAGTGGGGGCAGCCCCAGCAGCGGGGCGATCCACTGGTCGGCCTCGTGTTCCCAGGTGGTGGCCCACACCAGATCGAAGGGCAGTGCCGCCAGCCGGCGGCCGTGTCCGGGGTGGAGCATCAGGTGGTGGCCCTGCCCCATGCGGTACTTCCGGTACCCGGCGCGGTAGGCGCCGCGGTGGCCGCCCGCGAACCGGTTGAGCGGGCCGTCGACATCGATCAGCAGCAGGGGGCGGGCGGAGGACGGAGCCATCGGCGGATCGGGCGGCACCGCGGGTTCGCGCAGGTCGTCGCCCACCGGGCTCACCTCCCCATCGACTCCAGCGTGCGCCCTTTCGTCTCGGTGATACAGAACCACACGAACACGAACGACAGCACGGCGAAGACGGTGTAGATGCCGTAGGCCCCGCTCAGATTCCAGTCGCGCAGGGCCGGGAACGTGACCGTGACCAGCCAGTTCGCGACCCACTGGGTCGCAGTGGCCACGGCCATCGCCGCGGCGCGGATCCGCAGCGGGAACATCTCGCCCAGCAGCACCCAGGTGACGACCCCCCACGACAGCGCGAAGAACAGCACGAACAGGCTCGCCGACGTCAGCGCCACCGCACCCCAGCCGAACGACAGGCTCGCCTGCGCGCCCACGACCCGCGCGTGGCTGAAGGCGAACCCCGTCACCGCCAGCGCCACCGCCATACCGCCCGAGCCCACCAGCAGCAGCGGCCGCCGGCCGATCCGGTCGACCAGGCCGATCGCGATGAAGGTCCCCACGATGTTCACGATCGAGGTGAACAGGCTCAGCAGGAGCGAATTGCTCTCGTCCACCCCCACCGACTGCCACAGCGACGACGAGTAGTAGAAGATCACGTTGATCCCCACCAGCTGCTGGAACGCCGACAGCGCCATACCGATCCACACGATCGGCAGCAGCCCCCACCGGCCCCGCAGATCACCCAGCCGGGGGCGCACCTCCGAGCCCAGGGCCTCCCGGATCTCCCGGATGCGCTGCTCGACGTCACCGCCCTCGACCTCCTCCAGCACCCGGCGGGCCTCGTCCACGCGCCCCACCCGCACCAGGTAGCGCGGCGACTCGGGGATCGTGAAGCTCAGCATGATGTAGAGCGCGGCCGGCACCACCGCCGCACCCAGCATCCACTGCCACGCCCCCAGCGGCCCCAGGTCGCTCAGCGCGCTGCCGTCGGCGGCCGCGGCGATCGCGAAGTTCACCAGCTGCGACAGCGCGATCCCCAGCACGATCGCCAACTGCTGCAACGAGGCGAGCCGGCCCCGGTAGGCCGGCGGCGAGACCTCCGCGATGTAGGTGGGCGCGATCACCGACGCGATGCCGATCGCGATACCGCCGACGACCCGCCACAGCGCGAGGTCCCAGATCGCGAAGGGCAGCGCGGAACCGATCGCGCTGATGGCGAAGAGCGCCCCGGCGATCTGCGTGACCCGGATGCGGCCGATCCGGTCGGCCAGGCTCCCGGCGATGGCCGCGCCCACGGCCGAACCGAGCAGGGCCGCGGCCACCGTGAGCCCGGTGATCGCCGACCCCACCGCGAAATGGCTCTGGATGGCGTCCACCGCGCCGTTGATGACGGCACTGTCGTATCCGAACAGGAACCCGCCCATCGCGGCGGCCGCCGCGATCAGCGTCACATGGACGATGTTCAGCTCCCCCGCGGTCCTGGCCGCGTGCGGATCCGGTGTTGCCACGTTGTCTCCTCGCCGGGGTCCTCGCGGGCGCCGGCCGCGCAGGGGGCCGGGCCTCGAACGATCGTGCTCCCATGATCGTGACGCGCCGTGATCGAGCGGCGCGCAACACCGCCGGGGCACACATCGAGCGGAAGAATTTACGGAGGCGGTCCCTACCCGGCCGCCCGGACGGGTAACGCACCCCCTCAGGCCACCGCACAAGCCGTGAACACGGGCGAACCGATCATCCGGCCCCGAAGCCGGAAGGTTGCCACCCGCGCCCCATGGGTAGAGGGCATGCGGTCACCAGCAGCACCCCGCCGAAGGGAGCGGTCATGTCGGAATTGCTCGATCTGCACGGTCAGGCCATGCAGGAATTCGACCGCCGCGTACACGCGGTCCGGCCCGGCCAGTGGCCCGACCCCACCCCCTGCATCAGCTGGGACGTGCACGACCTCGTCGCCCACATCGTCTCCGAGCAGATATGGGTGCCCTACCTCGTCAGCGGCGGCCGCATCGAGGACGCCGGCGACGACTTCGCCGCCGACCCCCTGGGCGACGACCCCGTCATCGCATGGGAGGTCGCCGCCCGCGACGCCCGCGCCGCATGGCTGCGCCCCGGCGCCACCGAGCGCACCGTCCACCTGTCCTTCGGCGACGTCCCCGGGGCGATCTACCTGTGGCAGATGACCTTCGACCTGGCCGTGCACGCCTGGGACCTGGGCCGCGGCATCGGCGAGGACGAGACACTCGACACCCGCCTGTCCGAGACGCTGCTGGACTGGTGGCAGGAGCAGGGCATGTCCGGCGGCCCGATGTTCGCCGACCCCGTCCCGGTCAGCGACGCCGCCGACGCCCAGACCCAGCTCCTGGCCTCCACCGGCCGCCGTCCCTGACACCGGCCGGCCGACGGCACGGCCCTGGCCGGCACGGCCCGGATCGACACCGCCCCGGCCGGCAACGGCCCCGGCACCGGCTAGAAGAACTCGTCCAGCAGCCGGTAGAACGCCATCCGCGCCGGGTCGGCGACCTGGTCGCCGTAGTGGTGCAGGAACGCGCGGGCGAACGGCGGACCGTACTGCTCGTTCGGCCCGGTGTCGGAGAGGCTGCGGCAGGCCAGGGCCAGGTCCATGTGGCGATCCGCCACACCCAGCCGCCCGGTGTCGACCACCCCGGTCCACTCCAGCGTGGCGGGGTCGACCAGGACGTTGGGCAGGCACAGGTCGCCGTGGCACACCACGCGGTCCTCGGCCGCGGGGACGCTCCGCTCCAATTCCCCCAGGACGTCCTCGGGGCTCCGGCCCAGGCGCTCGTCGTCGAAGTCGTCGGCATCGACCGCCCCGGCGGCGACGTTGGCGCGCGCCTGCGCAACGGTGACGGCCACACCCCGCTCGAACGGGCAGTCCTCGACCGGCAGGTCGTGGAGGTGCCGGGCGAACCGGGCCAGCGCCGCCACCGCCGGCGCGCGCAGATGAGCGGGCCACGGCTCGCTCAGCGGCCGGCCGGGCACCGCCGTGGTGACCAGCCAGCCCACACCGTCGCGCTCGCCGATCTCGACCGTGTCCGGCGCGCCGACGCCCGCCTTGGCGAGCCACGCGGACCGCTCGGCTTCGGCGCGCAGCGCCGCGGGGTCGGTGTCGATCTTCACGTAGAGGCGCCGGCGCCCCTCCAGCCGCCACACCCGCGCACCGGACAGCCCACTGGTAACCGGCGTCCAGTCGGAGAGCAGGAAGCGGCGGCGCAGCCGCCGGACAACGGAGTCCACCACCCGGCCAACGATAGTCCGGCCCGCGGCGCGGGCGCGCCGCCGACCGCCGGTACCGAACGAACACGGAGGACACGGGAGACGCCGGCACGCGTGCGCGAAGCCCGCCCCTCCCCGCTGCTCGGACGCGCCCCCTGCCGCGGAACCGCCACCCCGCGCAGGGGAGGCGCCGCGATGACCGCCGGGCGCGCCCCCTCCCCGTCCCCCGCGGCGTGCGGTGGCATACGCTCGGCCTGTGCGCATCGAGATCACCGAAGTCGACTGGGACCACCCCGACGGCGCACGGCTGCGCGGGGACCAGCAGCGCGAGGTCCGCGACCGCTATGGCGCGGACACCGAGCCGGGCCCCAAACCCTCCGGCGGCGACACCGCCGTGTTCCTCCTCGCCGTCGACGCGCGCAGCCGGGAGGCCATCGGCTGCGGTGGGCTGCGCGCACTGGACGACGGCGCATTCGAGGTCAAGCGCATGTACGTCGTCCCCGCCTGGCGCGGGCGCCGCGTCGGCCAGGTCCTGCTGCGCGCGCTGGAGCGGACCGCGCGGGAGCGCGGCGCGTCCGTGGTGCGCCTGGAGACGGGAACCGAGCAGGCCGAGTCGGTGCGGCTGTACGAGCGCTGCGGGTACCGGCGGATCGAGCCCTACGGCCACTACGCCGGCTCCGCGCTGAGCGTCTGCTTCGAGCGGTCGCTGACCGGCGATCCGCAGCCCGCCGCGGGCTGACGGCCGCACCGACCGACCCGATAGCCGGAGGCCGCCGTGCCCGAACCCGCCGCCCCCGATCTCGTCTGGTACGCGAGCTACGGGGCGAACATGTCCGCGGACCGCTTCGCGTGCTACGTCTCGGGCGGCGTCCCGCCCGGGGGCGCGCGGGCCAACCCCGGATGCCGCGACCGCACGCCCCCGCGCGACCGGCGTGCCCTGTGGCTGGAGGGCGGGGTCCACTTCGCGTTCGCCTCCCCGATGTGGGGCGGCGGGCTCGCGCTGTACGACCCCGGGCTGCCGGGCGCCGCGCCCGCGCGCGCCTACCTGGTGACCGCCGGGCAGTTCGCCGACATCGCCGCCCAGGAGATGTACCAGGCACCCAGGGCCGACCACGACCTCGCCGAGGTCGTGCGCACGGGCCGCCTCGTCCTGGGGCCGGGACGCTATGAGACCCTCCTCTATTGCGGCGGCCTCGACGGCCACCCCGTCCTCACCTTCACCGCGTCCGAGCGGAGCACGGACGTACCTGCCGCCGCCCCCTCGGCCGGCTACCTCGGCACGATCGGAAGGGGGCTCCGCGCCGCCCACGGCTGGTCGGCCCGGCGGACCGGCGCCTACCTCGCCGGCCGGCCCGGGGCCGTGCGGGCGTGGACGGCCGAGGAGGTCGCGGCCGTGGTGGAGGGTTCGGCAGCTGACTGAGGCGGGCCGCGAGTTTGATAGAACAACAACGGGCACCTGTACAACGTAGGACACAGGCGTTCGAGTAAACCGCCGCCCGGCGGGGACCGGCTCCGGCCACCCGCGATCGAGCCGGTCCGCCGGGCGGGCGCTCAGCGCGCCGCGCCGCCCGGAGCTCCCTCGCCCTCCACCTGCGGGACACCCCACACCCGCGCCAGTGCGCCGGGGGTCAGGACGTCCGCCGGCGGCCCTTCCGCGACGACCCTGCCTCCGGTGATCAGCATGCAGTGATCGGCACGCAGGGCGGCGGCGAGGTCGTGGGTGGCGTGCACGACGGTGGCCCCCTGCCGCGTGGCGTGGTCGAGCGCACCGGAGATCCGCTGCTGCGCTTCGACGTCGAGGCCGGTGGCGGGCTCGTCGAGGAGCAGCAGGTCCGATTCCTGGGCGAGCCCCTGCGCGACGAGGGCGCGCTGACGCTGGCCGCCGGAGAGCGCCCCCAGGGGTCGCTCGGCGAGGTGGCGGATGTCCAGCCGGTCCATGCAGGAGTCGATGACGGTGCGGTCGCGCCGGGTGAGCCGGCGCCAGGCCCCCCGCTGCGCCCAGCGGCCCATGGACACGGTCTCGCGGACGGTGATGGGCAGCGCGTCGGCGACGGCGCTGCGCTGCACGACGAGGGCGGGGCGTTCGGCGGTGCGCCGGCCGATGGTGCCCGCCGCCGCGGGGACGACGCCGGCGACCGCCCCGAGCAGGGTGGACTTCCCCGAGCCGTTGGGGCCGACGACCGCGGTCACCCGGGCCGCGGGGATACGGGCCGTGACGCCGTGCAGGACCCGGCGCCTCCCGTAGCCCGCCCAGAGCCCGTTGATCACCACGGCCGACATTTCATGACTCTTCACGGCACCCCCAATGAAAACGATAATGATTATCATTGTACTGTGTGGGCCATGGAATGGTTGTTCGACCCGTTCGCCGTCTCTTTCGTGCGCCGGGCCCTGTGGGGTGGCGTCCTCGTCTCGCTGATCTGCGCACTGGCCGGGACCTGGGTGGTCCTGCGCGGCATGGCCTTCCTGGGCGACGCGATGTCGCACGGGATGCTGCCCGGTGTCGCACTCGCGTCGATACTGGGCGGCAGCCTGGTCGCGGGGGCCGCGGTCAGCGCCGCCGTCATGGCCCTGGGCGTGACCGCGCTGGGCCGCTCCGCGCGGTTGTCGCAGGACACCGGCATCGGCCTGCTGTTCGTCGGGATGCTCTCCGCGGGCGTGATCATCGTCTCCCACTCCCGGTCGTTCGCGGTCGACCTGACCGGCTTCCTCTTCGGCGACGTCCTCGCGGTCCGCGACCGCGACCTGGTGTACCTCGCCGTCGCGCTCGCGGTCGCCGTCGCGGTATCCGCTCTGGGCCACCGGTCGTTCGTCGCCCTGGCCTTCGACCCGCGCAAGGCCGCCACCCTGGGCCTGCGTCCCCGCCTGGCGCACGCCTGCCTTCTCGGGCTCGTCACGCTGGCGATCGTCGCGTCCTTCCACGTGGTGGGCACCCTCCTGGTCTTCGGCCTGCTCATCGCCCCGCCCGCCGCCGCGGCGCTGTGGGTCCGGCGCATCCCGCTGATCATGCTCGGCGCCGCGCTGCTGGGCTGCGCCGCGACGGCGCTGGGCCTGGTGGTGTCGTGGCACGCCGGCACCGCGGCCGGAGCCACGATCGCCGCGGTCGCCGTGGCCCTCTTCGCCGCCTCCGCGCTCGCAGCCGCCGCGCGCGGGCGCACCCCCCTCACCGCCCCCCACTCCCCCACCGGTGCCATCGGCACCGCCACCACCACGAAGGAAGACGAGGTCTCGGTGTGAGGCACGATCAGACATCCGCGGCGCCCGCCGCGGCCATCGCGGCCCTGCTGCTCGCCGGGTGTGCCGCCGGACCCGGCGACGCGCCCGCCGGAGAGGCGGACGACGTCCCCCACGGCTACGTGGAGGGCGCCGAGGAGACCGCCGAACCGCAATCGCGGCTGGTCCTGGCGGACGGTTCCACCGGCGCCGTGCACGTCCTGGACCTGATCACCGAGGAGGTCACCGAGATCGGCCGGGCCGACGGCGCCGCGGGCATCAGCGGCGACGGACGGTTCGCCTACGTCACCGCCGCGGACCGCGAGACGGTGCACGTCTTCGACAGCGGCGCCTGGACCGTGGACCACGGGGACCACGCGCACTACTACCGCGCCGAGATTCGCGATGTGGGCACCGTGGCCGGGCCCCTGGCGGGCGACGCCGTCAGCGACACCGCCGTCACCTCGCTGCCCTCCGGCGGTGCCGTCCGCCTCCTCGACCGCGAACGCTTGGAGGACGGCGCCGTGGAGGAGGCCGGGTCGATCGAGGTGGCTAGCGGTGCGACGGCCGCCGCGGCCGTGCCCTTCGGAGGGCACGTGCTCGTCCCCGCCGAAGGGCACGGCGGCACCGTGGGCGTATACGACCGCGCCGGGGCACGGACCGGCGGCATCGACGAGTCGTGCCCCGATCCGGCGGGCCACGGCGTCACCCGCCGCGGAGCCGTGTTCGGCTGCGCCGACGGCGCCCTGGTGGTCGCCGAGGAGGACGGCGCGTTCACCGGCGAGAAGATCCCCTACCCCGGCGACGTCCCCGCCGGCGAACGCGCCCGCACCTTCACCCAGCGCCCCGGAAGCGCCACCCTCGCCGCCCCGGCCGGGGACGACGGAGTGTGGGTGCTCGACGTCACGGCCGGGTCCTGGACCCGGGTGGACACGGGCCCGGTGGTCGCCGCCAACGCGGTCGGCGAGGGCGCGCCCCTTCTGGCGCTCACCCCCGACGGCGTCCTGCGCGCCTACGACACCGAGTCCGGCGAGGAGACCGCCCACCGCGAACTGCTGGACGGCCCGCTGGAGGCGCCGGCCGGCGACACCGGCTCCGGCGCCGCTCCGCCCGCCATCCGGATCGACACCGCCCGCGCCTACGTCAACGACGCCTCCGCGGACCGTGTCCACGAGATCGACTACAACGACGACCTGCGCGTGGCCCGCGAATTCCCCCTGGACTTCTCGCCCGCCCTCATGGTCGAGACGGGCCGGTGACGGCGATGACCACACGCCGATACCGCGCGCGCCGCCTCCCGCGGACCCGGTGCACGGCGGCCGCTGCCGCCGCCGGACTGCTCATGGCCGCGACCTCGTGCGCGGCCACCGGACCGGACCGTGAAGGGGTGGTCGTCACCACGAACATCCTCGGCGACATCACCCGGGAGGTCGTCGGCGACGAGGCCGAGGTGACCGTTCTGATGAAGCCCGACGCCGACCCGCACTCGTTCGGCGTCTCCGCCCAGGAGGCGGCGCTCATCGAGCGCTCCGCGCTCGTGGTGTACAACGGGCTCGGCCTCGAAGAGGGCGTCCTGCGCAATGTGCGGGCGGCCGACGACGCCGGGGTGCCCACTCTGGCGGTCGGCGACGAGGTCGACCCCATCGCCTACACGCCCGAGGACGCCGCCGACATGGCCGGCGAGCCCGACCCGCACTTCTGGACCGACCCCCTGCGCACCGCCTCCGCTGTGGACGCCATCGCCGAACGCGTGATCGCCGAGGTCGACGGCGTCGACGCGCGGACTGTCCGCGACAACGCCGCCGACTACCGGGACGAGCTGGCGGAGCTGGACGCATGGGCGGCGGAGCGCGTCGCCGAGATCCCCGAGGACCGGCGCAGCCTGGTCACCGACCACCACGTCTTCGGCTACTTCGCCCAGCGCTACGGCTTCGAGGTCGTCGGCGCCGTCATCCCCAGCGGGACCACTCTCGCCTCCCCCAGCGCGGCCGACCTGGAGTCGCTGGCCGGCGCGGTCCGCGACGCGGGGGTGTCGGCGATCTTCGCCGACTCCGCGCAGCCCGACCGGCTGGCGCAGGTCCTCGCCGACGAGGCGGGCGTGCACGTCGAGGTCGTCGAACTGCACGCGGAGTCCCTGACCGGCGAGGACGGCGGAGCCCCCACCTATCTGGAGATGGTCCGCTCCAACACCGGTGCCATCGCCGGCGGCCTCGGGGCGGGCTGAGCGCCCGCCCCGGCAGACCCGGGGCGCGTCGCCACACCCCCCGGGCGGCGCGCCCCGCCACACCCCCGCATGAGAAACGAGAATGAGGAACGGATGAACACCAGTCCCCACCGCACCCCCACCACGACGGCGGCCACGCTGTCGGCGCTGATCGCCGCCGGCCTCGTCCTGAGCGCCTGCGGCGCCCAAGAGTCCGGCGAGGGGCCGGACAGCGGCGCCGCGCCGGCGCCGGCGACCGTCGAGGATCCGCTCGTCGCCACCTACGACGGCGGCGTCTACGTCGTGGACGGCACCACCCTGGAGGTCGCCGAGGACATCCCGCTCGACGGCTTCAACCGCCTCAACCCCGCCGGCGACGACCGCCACGTGCTCGTCTCCACCTCCACCGGGTTCCGCGTCCTGGACGCGGCCGCCCCCGAGCTGACCGGTGGCGAGTTCGACGGCGCCGAGCCCGGCCACGTGGTCCGCCACGCCGGCCGGACCGTGCTCTTCGCCGACGGCACGGGCGAGGTCACCTCCTTCGACCCGCAGGAGCTGGGCGGCGGCCTGCCGGAGACCGAGACCTTCACGTCCCCGGAGCCGCACCACGGGGTGGCGATCGAGTTGGAGAACGGCGAACTGGTCGTCACGGAGGGCGATGAGGAGACCCGCGACACGGTCGTGGCACTCGGCCCCGACCGTGAGGAGATCGCCCGCAACGAGGACTGCCCCGGCGTGCACGGGGAGGCCACCGCACAGGGCGAGGCCGTGGTGATCGGCTGCGAGGACGGCGTCCTGGTGTACCGGGACGGCGAGTTCGCGAAGGCCGACAGCCCCACCGAGTACGGCCGGATCGGCAACCAGGCCGGCTCCGACACCTCTCCGATCGTGCTCGGCGACTACAAGCAGGACGCCGACGCCGAGCTGGAGCGGCCCGAGCAGGTCTCGCTCATCGACACCGAGACCGGCGACCTCGAACTGGTCGACCTGGGCACCAGTTACACCTTCCGCTCGCTGGCCCGCGGCCCCGAGGGCGAGGCCCTGGTGCTGGGCACCGACGGACGGATCCACGTGATCGACCCCGAGGAGGCCGAGGTCGTCGACACCGTCGACGTCACCGGGGAGTGGGAGGAGCCGCTGGAGTGGCAGGAGCCGCGTCCGGCCATCTTCGTCCGCGGCGCGACCGCCTATGTCACCGACCCCGGCACCCGGGAGCTCTCCGTGATCGATCTCGCCACGCGCGAGGTCACCGAGACGGCGACCCTGCCGGAGGCCCCCAACGAACTGAGCGGTGTCGTCGCCGGCTGATCCCGGCCGACAGGCGGAACCTATGAGCCGAGGCCCGGCGCCGGATCAGGCGCCGGGCCTTCCCGCGCCCGGCGCGGGAAGAGTGCGCCCCACGACCACCTGTACGGCGTAGGACACGTGTGTTCGACGAACGGGCGGCACCGGCGCACCGCGATCAGGCGGGACCGGCCGCGGCCCCCGCACCGGCGGGGCCGGGGCGCACGGCCATCGGTCGTCACAGGGCGCGCAGCGGCGGGCGGCGGGCCCACGTCGCCCAGCGCCAGACCCATTCGGCGGGCCCCTGGCGGTAGCGGCGCAGCCAGAGGGTGGAGAACAGCCACTGACCGGCGAGGATGACCCCGGCGGTCAGGAGCGCCGCGGTCAGGGACCGGCCGATCGGCAGGCCGAGGATGTGACCGGCCGCCAGGACCAGGAGTGTGGAGCCCAGGTAATTGGTCAGCGCCATCCGGCCCAGTGGCGCGAAGACGGCCAGCAGCGCGGCCCGGAGCGGTGTTCTGAGCAGGACCAGCAGGGCGCACACGTACACACCGGTGAGCAGGAGATCGGCCAGGCTTGATGTGACGGTCGGCTGTACCGCGACCGGCCCGGCCACCTCCCCGGCCGGCGCCCACAGGGCGAGGGCCGCGCCCGTCGCGAAGACCAGGCCCAGCAGGAGCGGGCCCCGGGTGGACCGCTCGATCCGCGCGACCGCCCCGAACCGGACCAGCGCCGAGCCCAGCAGGAACAGCCCGGCGATCATCAGGGGGCCGCCCCCGCCGGCGATCAGCGCGGCCGGGACGAGCACAGCCGCCGAGCCGGCCACGGCCCACCGCGGCAGCCAGGTCGACGGCAGGAGCACCAGCAGGCCGACGACGGCGTAGGGGACCAGGATCTCGCCCCGCCACAGCAGCGCGTGGACGAGGCCGATCGCGAGCAGCGCCAGGAGCCGGCGCAGCAGGGCCAGCCGCGGGCGGCGGACGCGGTCCGCGGCGGAGTCCAGCAGCAGCGCGAACCCGATACCGAAGAGCAGGCAGAAGATCGGGAGCCCGATCCAGGGCTGCGCGTCGCCCAGGGGCGGTTCCACGAACGCGGCCTCGGCGTCGGCTATCAGCTGGATGTTGGCGAGCAGGATCGCGCACAGCGCGAACCCGCGCAGGACGTCGAGCGCGGCGATTCGCGCCCGGCCGGAGGAGAGCGCACGGGTGCCGCGCCGGGATCCGCCCCGCTGTCCGGGTCCGGAGGCGGCGGCCGGGTCCACGGCCGGGCCGGGCCGCATGGGCGGGTCTCGGTCGTCAGGAGTCCGGGGGCCGCCGTTGTGGGCCGGTTCACCGCTTCCGGGCACCGGCGGGATGTCGTCGCGTCGCATGGCACCCCATCCTGGGGATCCGGCCGGACGGCGGCACCGGCCGAAGGACGGGTTCCGCCCGTCCGCGACCGTACTTTCGGCCGGTTCCGCGCGAGCGGAGATCGCCTAGCCTGATCTCCATGGTGGTTCGGCTCCGGCGGGCCGGCCGGGTCCGGACCGCGGCCGACATCGGCCTCGGTGCCGTTTTCGCGGCGGCGCTCGCGTTCCAGGCATCCCAGATCGCGGCCAGCTGGGGCGGCGGCTACTGGCGGTTCGACGCCGCCGCCGGCGCGGTGGTGTGCGCGATCGCCCTGGCGCGCCGGTACGACCGCGCGTGGACGGCGGCCGCGGGCCTGTCCGTCGCCGCGGCCGCCGCCGCGGTCTCCCGGATCGCCGACCAACCCGCCGAGCCCAGCCCCGCCATGTCGCTCGCCCTATCCGTTCTGGTCGGATCCGCGGTCCGCACACTCCCGCCCCGGCCGGCCTGCGCCGTCGCGGCCGGCGGGCTCGCGGTGCCCGCCGGCTCCCTGGCCGCCGCCCTCGCCTCCTCCGCGGGGACGGCCGTGCCGTTGCTGGGCGTCGCCGGATGGCTCGCCGCCGTCGCGGCGGGGCTGGGGCCGCGGCTGCTCGCCGCCCGCCGCCGGGCCATGACCGAGGAGGTGCGCCGCGCGGAGCGCCTGGACCTGGCCCGGGAACTGCACGACGTCGTCGCCCACCACATCGCGGGCATCGTCCTCATGGCACAGGCCGCTCCCATCGCCGCGCGCACGGACCCGGGATCGGCGGCCGGGGCCTTCGCCGGCATCGAGGCGGCCGGCACCGACGCGCTGGCGGCGACGCGGCGCGTCGTCGGCCTCCTGCGCGATGGCGACGACGCCGCTCCCGCCACCCCCGGCCCGGAGAGCCTCGGGGAGCTCGTCGCGCGCTTCGAGCGCCACGGACCCGCGGTGGAGCTGCGGCTGCCCGAGGGCGAACCGGGCTGGGCGCCCGAAGTGACCAGTACGGTTCACCGGATCGTCCGGGAGTCGCTGACCAACATCGTCCGCCACGCTCCGCACGCCCGCGCGGTGACGGTCGACGTCGGCCAAGGCACGGACGCCGTGGCCGTCGAGGTGGCCGACGACGCGCCGTCCGCCGCCGCCCGCCATCCCCACCGCGGCGGGTACGGGCTCGTGGGGATGCGCGAGCGCGTCGAGTCCCTCGGCGGTACGCTGCACGCCGGCCCGCGGCCGGGGGGCGGCTGGTCGGTGCGCGCCACCCTTCCCCTGTCCGAAAACGGGCGCCCGTGACGATCCGGGTCCTGCTCGCCGACGACCAGGCGATGATCCGCGCCAGTCTGCGGATCATCCTGGAGGACCAGCCGGACATCTGTGTCGTGGCCGAGGCCGCGGACGGAGCCGAGGCGGTCGCCCTGGCCCGGCGGCTGCGCCCGGACGTGTGCCTCGTGGACATCCGGATGCCCCGGCTCGACGGCATCGAGGTCACCCGCGCCCTGGCCCGCCCCGGGCTCGCCGATCCGCTCCGGGTGGTCATGGTGACCTCCTTCGATCTCGACGAATACGTCTACGGGGCGCTGCGCGGCGGTGCGGTCGGCTTCATCCTGAAGGACGCCGGTCCGGGCCTGCTCGTGGAGGCCGTCCGGGCCGCCCACGCCGGGGACGCGCTGGTCGCGCCGTCGGTCACCCTGCGGCTGCTGCGCCACATCGCGGCCGCCGCTGCGCCGCCCGCCCGCGAGCCGGCGCGCCCGCTGTCGGAGCGCGAGACCGAGGTCGTCCGGGCCATCGCGCGGGGCCGGACCAACCAGGAGATCGCCGCCGAGCTCTTCATCTCGCTGAGCACGGTCAAGGGCCACGTCTCCGCGGTCCAGGCCAAGCTGGGGGTGCGCAACCGGGTGGAGGTCGCGGCCTGGGCCTGGGAGACGCGCCTGACGGACGCCCCGTGAGGGCCCGGAGCCGGCGCCGGGGGAAACCCCGTCCGGCGCCGGCTCCGTCGGCGGGCCCCGCGCAGCGTCCGCCGACCGCCGGCTCCACCGACGCTCCTCTAGGAGAGCGGGGTGAGGCGATCTTCCGGTGTGCCGCGAGGGCGGGGCTCCGAGGGCGGGGAGGGGTCCGCCGGTTCGGTTCTCAGGTCGCGCCACAGGCACACGACGACGCCGACGATGACGACGAGGAACGGCGCGGACGCGACGATGACGGTCTGCTGGAGGGCGTCGAGCCCTCCGGACAGCAGCAGGATGATCGCCAGGGCGCCCGTCATCGCACCCCAGAGGAGCAGGATCGGCACCCGGGGCTGGATGGAGCCGCGCGTGGTGAGCATGCCCAGGACGTAGGTGTTGGCGTCGGCGCCCGAGACGAAGAAGAGGACCGCCAGGAGCACCACCAGCGCCGCCGTGACCGCGGGAAGCGGGAACTCGGCCAGGGTGGTGAAGAACGCGCTGTTGAGGTCGGCGGCGGTGGCGCCGGCGATGTCCGTGCCGTGGTTGAGGTCGAGTTCGATGGCCGAACCGCCGAAGACGGAGAACCAGGCGAAGAAGGCCAGGCTGGGCATGCCGAGGACGACCAGGATGAACTGGCGGATGGTGCGCCCGCGGGAGATCCGGGCCAGGAACACGCCGACGAACGCGCCCCAGGACACCCACCAGGCCATCATGAAGTAGGTCCAGCCCTGGAGCCATTCGGTGTCGCCGAAGGCCGGACCGCGCAGGCTCATCAGCAGGAACTCGTCGCCGTACTGGCCCAGGGACTCCAGGAAGAGCGAGACGAGGAACGCGGTCGGGCCCAGGAAGAGCACGAACGCGAACAGCAGCAGGGCCACCGACAGGTTGATCTCGCTGATGTAGCGGATGCCGCGCTGGACGCCGGAGGCCGCCGACAGGCTGAACACGGCCGTCACCGCGATCACGATGACCACCTGGGTGGCGGTGCCCGTGGGCGTGCCCAGCAGCCGGTTCAGGCCGCTGTCGATCTGGAGTGCCCCCAGCCCCAGCGAGGTCGTGGTGCCGAACAGTGTGGCGAAGACCGTGAAGATGTCGATGACCTTGCCGGCGGGGCCGTCGGCGTGCCGGCCCAGCAGCGGCCGGAACAGGGCGCTGACCAGGCCGGGGCGCTTCTTGCGGTACATCGAGTAGCCCAGCCCCAGCCCGAAGACCGCGAAGATCGCCCAGGCGTGCAGCCCCCAGTCGTAGAAGGAGTACTGGAGCGCGCGGATCGCCGCCTGCGGCGTCCCCTCCTCGGCCAGGCCGTGGGGAGGGGCGGCGAAGTGCGAGATCGGCTCGGCGATGCCGTAGGAGACCAGGCCGATGCCCATGACCGCGCACAGGATCATGGCGATCCAGGTGTGCGTGGCGAACTCGGGCCGGTCGTCGTCCGATCCGAGCCGGATGCGGCCGTAGCGGCTGAACGCCAGGCCCGTGAGCAGGATCAGCAGCAGGAGCGGAAGCAGCAGGTAGGCCCAGCCGAACCCGAGCGTGATCCGGTCGAGGGCCGCGTTCATCGTCGCCATCTGGTGGCCGGGGGCGAGCACGCCCCAGGCCACGAACAGCGAGGAGACGGCCAGGGAGGCCCAGAAGACCGTTCCCAGGCGCCCCTTGGCGGTGGTATCGCCGCTCATCGGGCGACCCCGAGGTCGCGACGCGGGCCACGACCCACGGTGGCGCAGAAAACAATATCTTGCATGGCAGAGAACCGTTATCTCTATTGATCCAGCGTCGAGGAAAGACGTCAATCGCGTGCATCACCTGTTCAATCGCTCGCCAAGGGACTCCTGTTCGCATATGGACGTATGCACGGGCCGGCTCACCTTCTGCGGCGTGCACGAGCACTCGCCGTTCGGCGGTGACGTGGTGATGGCGGCGCCCAAGGGGACCTGGGCCCGCGTCGTGGAGGAACCTCGCAACGCGATCATCGGCTGCGCCCACCCACCGGGAGCGCCCCTGTCGGAGGTGGCGCCGGCCGAGGCCGACGGCACGAGCCGCACCCCCATCCGCGAAGCACTCGAACAGCTCCAGGTCGAGGGTCTGGTGGAGATCCGGCGCGGGTCGGCACCTTCGTGCGCCGCCCCTCGCCGCGCGAGGTGGTGAAGCTCTTCCAGCTCAAGGAGATGTCGGAAGAACCCGGTACGCGCCTGCTCGCCCGCAGGGGCCCGGTCGCCGAACTCGGCCTACTGGAGGAGAACCCCGGCCGCTCACAGACAGCGGTCGAGGCGCCGCACGCCGATGCCTGCGCGCGGCCGTTCCACGAGTTCCACCACCTCATCGTACGGGGCGCCGGCAACACCCGCCTCGCCGGCCACGACCGACAACCGATGAGCCAACGCGCCTACCACCGGCTCGTGGCCGTGCCCCGAACGGCAGGGCTCCTCGCGCAGGGCGCACCGGGTGATGGTGAACCGCGTCCGCGGGGAGGACGCCTTCGCTGTGGAACTCGCCGTGCGCGGCCACGTCCGCGCCGGCGAACGCGAGGTCATGGCCCGTGGCCGACGGCGACGTGGCCAGGGAGGATAGCCGATGCGTTCTCGATCTCCCATGCACGCGGGGCCCGGCCGACTGCACGAGTACGACCCGCCTCATGCAAGAGGCCGCGAGTTCGCCACCGCCGCCGACAAGCCGGCCACTGGTCGGGCCGGTACACCGAGCACCGCTTCGGCCACGAGGGCGATGAGATCATCCCCACCCCGTTCTGATGGGGGCCGACATCGCGACCCGTCCTGCGGTCGTGGACCGGGTGGTCCGCCGCGGCGCGCCCTTCCGGCGCCCTCCGCCGTACCCGGCGGCGGTCCATGGGTCCGCGGTTCTGCTGTGGGCGATTTCGCCCGCAGCAGGACGCGGTACCGGGCGGGGGGCGAGGCGGGCAGGGTGGGGCCATGAGACTGCTGATACTGGGCGGCACCGAGTTCGTCGGGCGCGCCATCGCGGACGAGGCGCTGGGCCGGGGCTGGGAGGTCGCCGTCTTCCACCGTGGCCGCCATCCGGCGCCGCCCGGGGTGACCGACCTGATCGGCGACCGCACCGCACCGGGCGGGCGGGCCGCGCTGGCCCGGGGGACGTGGGACGCGGTGGTGGACACCTGGGCGGGGGCGCCCCGGGCCGTGCGCGAGACGGCGCGGCTGCTGGCCGGCCGGGCCGGACACTACGTGTACGTCTCCAGCAGGTCGGTGTACGCCGCCCCGGCGCCGGCCGGGCTCGCCGAGGACGGACCGCTGGTGGACGGTGCGCCGGGTGACGGCGACGCGGACTACGCGCGGGCCAAGCGGGGCGGCGAGCTGGCGGCGGCGGAATCGTTCGCAGACCGGGCGCTGCTGGTGCGCGCGGGCCTCATCCTCGGCCCGGGCGAGAACATCGGGCGGCTGCCGTGGTGGCTGCGGCGGATCGCGCGCGGCGGCCCCGTGCTGGCGCCGGGGCCGCGCGGGCTGGCGTTGCAGTACATCGACGCCCGCGACCTCGCCGCCTGGGCGGCCGACGCCGTCGAGGCGGGGCGCGGCGGCGCCTACAACCTGGTCAGCCCGCCGGGGCACACCACGATGGGCGGGCTGCTGGCCGCCTGCGTGCGCGCCACCGGCGGCCCGGCCGAGCTGCGCTGGAGCGATCCGGAGGCGATCCTCGCCGCGGGTATCGAGCCGTGGACGGCCCTGCCGATCTGGCTGCCGCCCGGGGAGCTGTACGACACCCTGCACCGGGGCGACGTCGCCAAGGCGCTCGCGACGGGGCTGCGCTGCCGCCCGGTGGCGGAGACGGTGGCCGACACGTGGGCGTGGCTCGAAGGGCTGGGCGGCGTGCCGCCGCAGCGCCCCGACCGCCCCGTGGTCGGCCTCGCCCCCGATGTGGAGGCGGCCTTCCTTCGCGGCTGACCGGCCCCGTTCCCCGGCGCGCCCGCGGCCGAGGCACCGCCGGAGCGGCCGGGCGGCGCCCGTGTTCGCAATGGGGGGGACGGGCGCCCCTTGTCCACGCGTGCCGGTGCCCTGCCGTGGGGCGGGTCGTGGCGGCGCTCTGGCCGAGGCGTCCACTCCGCACCGGGCGCAGTCTCCGCCCGCGCGGCCGGCGGCACGGATCTCCACGCCACGTACGGACCGGACGCGCGCCGCCGTGCCCGCCCCTGCGGGGGGCGCGGCGGCGCGCGGGCTCAGGCGGTGCTCGGGGCGGCGCGGACGAGGTGGGGGTTGTCGGTGGTGACGCCGTCGATGCCCATGGCCACGACCTCGGCGAACGTCCGGGCGTCCGGGACCGGCCAGGCGGTCGCCTGGAGGCCCGCGGCGTGGCAGGCGTCGACGTGGTCGCGGGTCAGTCCTTCGATGCCGCACAGCACGGTGCCGGCCCCCGCGTCGCGGGCGGCGTCGACCAGCTCTGCTCCGGTGGCCGGTGCCCGGTGGGTGATCAGCCCGACGGGGGTATCGGGGCGCAGGCGGCGGACCTCGCGCAGGACGGCGGCGTCGAAGGAGGTCACCAGGGTCCGGGCGGCGAGGGCGGGGGCGGCGTCGAGCAGCCCGGCCAGCGCCGGGGCCACCGCCGGGTCCTTGATCTCGGCCTGGACGCGGACGGGGATCGCGTCGACGGCCTCGGCGAAGGTGGGCACGCGCGTCTCGGGGTCGGGGTCGAGCGCGCGGATCTCCGCCAGGGTGAGGTCGGCGATGCGGGCGCCGGTTCCCCCGGTGCGGGCCAGGTCGGAGTCGTGGAGCAGCACGAGGTGGCCGTCGCGGGAGAGGCGCAGGTCGAGCTCGATCTCGTCGCAGCCCTCGGCGACGGCGCGGCGGAATGAGCGCAGGGTGTTCTCCGGCTCCAGGCCCATCGCGCCGCGGTGGCCGGTGATGGTGGGGGGCATGGCGGGTGCTCCTCGTCGGTGTCGTCGGTGTGGCTGGCCGGTGGCCGCCGGGGGCGTGTGGGCGCCCCCGGCGGCGGGGCCGGGCGGCCGTGGCCTCTTCGCGGCCGGGTCAGGCGACCTTGGCCTCGTACTGGTCGCGTACCTGGTCGGCGATCGCCTCGGCCCGGCGCTGGACGCCGGCGAAGACGTCGGACGCGGGCTCGTTGTCGGCCCAGATGCGCTGGAGGCCGCCGTAGACGGCGACGTTGACGCCGCGGCCGAACCGGCGGATGTCGTCAGTGGCGCGGGCGGTGGGCAGCTGGTCGATGGACACCGCGAAGTTGGGGTCGTCGGCCATCCTCTGCCGCAATTCGCCGTCCTCGGTGGCGGCCTTGACGGTGGGCAGGTAGCCGGTGGTGACCGTCCAGTACGCGGAGTTCTCCGGGCGGGCGGCGAACTTCAGGAACTCGAACGCGGCCTCCTTGCGCTCGGCGGCGGCGTTGCGCATGATCGACATCCCGCCGCCCCCGGTCGCGACGCCCGATTCCAGCTGGGCGGGGACGAACCCGGCCCCGACCGAGAAGCCGGCGCCCTCGGTGATGCCGCCGAGCGCGCCGGTGGACTCCTGGATGGTGGCGACGACGCCGTTGGTGAAGTCGGTCTTGGCGCTGGCGGCCATGTAGGCGTGGCCGTCGGCGACCAGGCGGCGCTGCCATTCGCCCGCCTCGACCACGGCCTCACTGTCGATGGCGGGGTCGAGGCCGTCGGAGAGGGCGCCGCCCCACTGCCACACCGCGCCCTGGAACATCCAGTCGCCGTCGATCTGGTTGTAGGCGTGGCTGCGCAGCGGCCGGCCGCCGGCGCTGAGGGCGTGCAGCTCGGGTGCCCATTCGCGCATCTCGTCCCAGGTCTCGGGGGCGCGGTCGGGCAGGCCGGCGGCCTCGAAGAGGTCGCGGTTGTAGTAGAACATCGGGGTGCTGCGGGCGAAGGGCAGCCACCAGCTCTCGTCGCGCAGGACGCCTTCGGCGAAGAGCTGGTCGTTGTAGACGTCGCCGGAGAACCCGCCGGTGAAGTAGCCGTTGAGGGGTTCGAGGGCGTCGTTGAGGTAGAACCGCGGCCAGGTGACCTCGGAGAACACCGCGATGTCGGGTACCTGGCGGGCGACGAGGGCGGCGGCGACCTTCTGGGCGTTGTCGTCGTAGCTGCCCTGGAACTGGGCTTCGACGTAGATGTCGTCCTGCTCGTCGTTGAAGCGCGCGACCAGGGTGCCGAGCGCCTCCCCGGGGACGTCGCCCCAGGTGTGCCACAGGACGACGCGGGTCCGGCCGGCGAACTCGGGGGACGGCGCTCCGGCGGGCTGGGCGTAGACGGCGTCGGCGGGGCGGAACCCGCAGGAGGACAGGGCCAGTCCCAGCGCGGCGGCCGAGGACAGTCCCAGGAAGCGCCTGCGGTCCAGGCCGCGGGGGGTCGCCATGGTGGTGGGCCTTTCGTGGTCGGCGGCGCGGCGGCGCGGTGCGGGCCTCACCCCTTCACCGCGCCCTGGGTGAGCCCGCCCACGATGTGGCGCTGGGCGATGAGGAAGATGAGCAGCATCGGCGCGAGGACCATCACCGCGCCGGCCATGATCGTTCCCCAGTTGGCCAGCCCCTCCTGGTTCTTGAGCATCATCAGGCCGATGGGCAGGGTGCGCATGTGGTCGGAGTTGGTGACGATGAGCGGCCAGATGAAGTTGTTCCACTCCTCCACGACCGTGATGATCACGACGGTGAGCAGGATCGGCCGCGACACCGGGAGCACGATGCCGAAGAGGATGCGCAGGTGCCCGGCTCCGTCGACCTTGGCGGCCTCGATGAGTTCGCGCGGGATGGTCATCATGTGCTGGCGCAGCAGGAAGGTGGCGAACACCGATCCGATGCCGGGCAGGATCAGGCCGGCGTAGGTGTTGACCCAGCCCAGGCCGGCGACGGTGAGGAAATTCGGCAAGAGGACGACGTGGCCGGGGACCATCATGGCGCCCAGGAGCACGAGGAACAGCCACTGCTTGCGGGGGAAGGCCAGGAAGGAGAACGCGTAGGCGGTGAGGACCGCGTTGAGGATCTTGAGGGCGGTCCCGGCCACGGTGGTGACGGCGGAGTTGAGGAAGAACCGGTCGAAGGGGGCCGCGTTCCAGGCCAGGGCGAAGTTGTCCCAGGAGGGGTCCCGCGGCCACCAGACGGGCGGGAAGCTGTAGATCTCGTCGGGGGTCTTCACGGCGGTGGTGAAGAGCCAGTACAGCGGTCCGACGAAGACCGCCGCGACGCCGATGAGCAGGACGTACTTGACGAAGGTGGCCGCGGAGCGGACGGCGCGCGGGCCGCCGGCGCGGGCGGTGCGGCGCGGGGCGGACGTTCCGGGGGCCGGGGCGCTGCGCGGTTCGGCGATGGTGCCGCTCATCGGTAGTGCACCCTTTTCTCCAGGTAGCGGGTCTGCAGCCCTGTCATCAGGAGCAGGACGAGGAACATGACGATCGAGGTCGTCGCGGCGCGTCCGGCGTCGAAGGCGCGGAAGCCCTGGTCGTAGATCAGCCAGCTGAGGATGGTGGTGGAGCCGGCCGGTCCGCCGCTGGTCATGACGGCGATGACGTCGAACGCCTGGAAGGTGCCGATGACCGTCGTGATGAGCACGAAGAAGGTGATGGGGGTCAGCAGCGGCAGGGTGATGCGGCGCAGCAGCGTCCAGGGGCCGGCGCCGTCGATGGCGGCGGCGTGGTAGATGTCCTTGGGCAGCGCTTGGAGGCCGGCGAGGTAGATGAGGGCGGCGAAGCCGACGTTCTTCCACAGGTAGACGATGATCAGGCCGGGCAGCGCCCAGTCCGAGGACGTCATCCAGTCGGGCGAGGGGACGCCCAGGGGTTGCAGGACCGCCCGCAGCAGGCCGTAGCCGGGGTCGAAGACGAAGAGCCAGACGGTGGCGACGGCGGCCCCGGAGAGGATGTGCGGGGCGAAGGCGACCGTGCGCACCAGGCCGCGGCCCTTGAGCGGCTGGTCGAACAGCAGCGCGAGCGCGAGGCCCGCGGCGATGCTGCCGGCGGTGATCGCGGCGGTGAAGACGACGGTGATGCCCAGGACGCGGTGGAACTCGGGGTCGGTGAAGGTCGCGGCGTAGTTGCCGATCCCGGCGAAGCCGGGCCGGGGGGCGATCATGTTCCAGTCGGTGAAGCTCAGGAACAGGTTGTAGAGCACCGGCCAGTAGGCGAAGACGCCGATGGCGATGAAGTTCGGGGCGATGAAGGCCAGGAAGAGCAGGTGCTCGCGGCGCGCGCGCCGGCGTTTCGGCAGGGGGCGCGCCGCGGGGAGCGGCGTGGCCGCGCTCATCGGCGGCCTTGGCGCGGCCGGGCCGGGGCGCGCCCGGGGGCGCTGGCGGCCGACCGGGTGGACCGGTGCTGCGTGCTCATGGGTTCCCTCGGCGGTCTCGGCGGTGCGGGCGCGCTGCCAGCGACAACGCACCCGTTGACGCGGGTCTGTTCGGGCGGATGTGAAGTTAGCATCGACTTTTGTTGCCTACAAGATCCCCAAACCGGCCGAATCCGGGCCCGCGATGCCGCCGCGCGCACCCCCGGAGATCGCGGCGGCGGGATCCCGGTCACGGAGATCTCCCGTCTCCGCAGGCCATAAGGCGAGGCATCGTCGCCCCTCCACCACCGCCGGGGATCGCGTACACGGGCGCACGCCGCCTCGGCGGCCGCCCTTGAGTGTTAACCCCTTGATCACTTCACATTTTCTCTGTTAAGAAATAGGGCGTCGTATCGTCATCGGAGTCGAGGAGGGGCGGAACGGTGTGCTGAAGGACCAGACCGGCGAGGGGCGCGTGTGGATCGGCGTCGACATCGGGACGCAGAGCGTCCGCGTCCTCGCCGTCACCGCACAGGGCGGCGTGGCCGGGAGCGGCACCGCCCCCCTGCACGGCACCCGCACCCCCCAGGGCCGCCACGAGCAGGACCCGGCCCAGTGGTGGGCGGCGCTGGGCGCCGCCGCCCGGAGCGCGGTCGCCGGCCTGGGCCCCGGCCGGATCGCCGCGGTCGCCCTGTGCGGCACCTCCGGGTCGTTCCTGCTCACCGACGGCGCCGGCCGGCCGCTGACCCCCGCCTTCATGTACGACGACGCCCGCGCCCGCGCCGAGGCGGCCGACGTCCAGGCGGCCGGCGCGGACACCTGGGCCCGGCTGGGCTACACGATGCAGCCGTCGTGGGCGCTGCCCAAGCTCGTGTGGGCGCTGCGCGCGGGTCTGCCCGGGGTCCGCCGCGGCGCCGTCCGGCTGGCCCACCAGCCCGACCACCTGGTGTCGCGACTGGTGGGGCACCGCGTCGCGACCGACTCCAGCCACGCGCTGAAGACCGGCTACTCCCCCGCCGACGGCGGCTGGCCCGGCGCCGTCATGGACGCGCTCGGCGTCCCCGAGGGCGTCCTGCCCGACGTCGTGGCGCCGGGCACGCTCCTGGGCCGCATCAGTGCCGAGGGCGCCGGGCACACCGGGCTTCCGGCCGGCGTGCCCGTGGTGGCCGGGATGACGGACGGCTGCGCGGCCCAGATCGCCGCGGGGGCGCTGGAGCCCGGCCAGTGGAACTCGGTCCTGGGCACCACGCTGGTCCTGAAGGGCGTCACCGAGGACCTGCTGCACGACCCCTCCGGGGCGGTCTACAGCCACCGCCACCCCGATGGCGGCTGGCTGCCCGGCGGCGCCTCCAGCGTCGGAGCGGGCGCGATCGCCGACCGCTTTCCCGGCCGCGACCCGCGGGACCTCGACGCGCTGGCCGCCGCCCGCACGGGGGTCCCGGCCCCGCTGTATCCGCTGCGGGGCCGCGGCGAGCGGTTCCCGTTCCTGCGCCCCGACGCCGAGGGCTTCGAGGCGGGCGCGTTCGCCGACGACGCGGAGCGCCACCTCGCGGTGCTCTACGGGGTGGCCTATGTGGAGCGGCTGAGCCTGGCCCACCTGCGCGGCCTGGGTGCGCGCGTGGCGGCGGTCTCGCTGACCGGCGGCGGCGCCCGCAGCCGCCTGTGGACCCAGATCCGCGCCGACGTCCTGGGGATGCCGGTGCGCCTGCCCGAGCAGTCGGAGCCGGCGTTCGGGATGGCGGTGCTGGCCGCGGCGCGCGGGTCGGTGCGCCGCTCCGCCCGCGCCATGGTGCGCACGCACGTGGTCGTCGACCCGCGCCCGGACCACCGCGCGGCCGCCGACGAGGGCTACCACCGCATGCTGGCCGAGCTGGCCCGCCGCGACTACCTGCCGCCGCACCTCGCCCCCGCCGCGACCGAGGGGACCGCCTGATGCGGCGGCACCCACCGACCCCGCGGGCGCACGCCGCGTGCCCCGGCGCAGGCCGGGGCCACGACCACCGGAGCCGAACATGAGCACGACCGTCGTCCTGGCCCGCCACGGCCGCACCCCCTGGCACGCCGACAACCGCTACGCCGGCTCCAGCGACGTCCCCATCGACGAGGTCGGGCGCCTCCAGGCCGCCGGGCTCGCGGCGTGGGCGCGCGGCTTCCTCCCCGACGCGCTGTTCTGCTCCCCGCTGCTGCGCGCCCGCCAGACGGCCGCCCCGGTCGCCGAGGCCACCGGCCTGACCGCGCGCGTGGACGACCGGATCCGCGAGGTCGCGTTCGGCGTCGCCGAGGGGCGCACGCTGGACGAGCTGGACTCCGGGGTCGTCGCCCGCTTCCGGGACGACCCGGTCGCCCACGCCTTCCCCGACGGGGAGGACCCCCGGGAGGCGGCCGCGCGCGCCGCGGCGTGGGTGCGCGAGGCCGCGCTCGCCCACGAGGGCGGGCGGGTGCTCGCGATCGCGCACAACACGCTGCTGCGGCTGCTGGTCTGCCACGTCATGGGCGCGCCGCTGCGCGACTACCGCCGGGTGCTGCCCAAGCTCGACTCCACCTGCCTGGTGCGGCTGCGGGTCGACCGCTCCGCGATCGCGCTGGAGGCCTACAACGTCCCGCCGGCCGCCGCGGTCGAAGCCGGCGCCCGGGAGCGGGAGACTCGGACCTGATGCCGCGGTGGGCGGACAGGGCGGACCGCGGTGCGGGTGACGAGGGAGGAACGATGACGGCGGAGGAGAGCGGAACCGAGCCGGGCGAGCGCAACCGGCCGGCCCGCAGGCGGGCGGAGGTCGCCGAGTACATCCTGCACCACGGGTCGGTGCCGGCGGCGGAGCTGGCCGAGGTGTTCGGGGTGAGCGTGATGACCGTGCACCGCGACCTCGACGAGCTGGAACGCCAGGGGGTGGTGCGCAAGTTCCGGGGCGGGGCCAGCGCGCAGCCCTCCAGCGTGTTCGAGAGCAACGTCGCCTACCGGATGCGCACCGCGCAGGCGGAGAAGCAGGCGCTGGCCGCCTACGCGCGCACCCTCGTGGAGCCGGGCATGGCCGTGATGCTGGACGACTCCACCACCACGCTGGCGCTGGCCCGGCTGCTGCCCGGCCTGGGCCCGCTCACGGTCGCCACCAACTTCCTGGAGGCCATCAAGCTGGTCAGCTCGGAGGAGGGGATCCGGCTGCTCGCCCTGGGCGGGGAGTACCACCACGCCCACGACTCCTTCCTCGGCGTGCCCTGCATCGAGGCCATCGAGGCGCTCCAGGTCGACCTGCTCTTCGCGTCGACCTCCGCCGTCTCCCCCACCCACGCCTTCCACCAGGAGCAGGAGATCGTGCTCGTCAAGCGCGCGATGATGCGCTCGGCCCGGCGCTCGGTCCTGCTCGTCGACCACGCCAAGCTCGAACGCACCGCGCTGCACCGGCTCGCACCCCTCACCGATTTCGACCTCATCGTGGTCGACGGGCACACGCCCGAGAGCGGGCTGCGGGCGCTGCGCGACCACGGCGCCGAGGTGGCGGTCGCTCCGTTGTGACCCCCTGATGCCCCGCCTTCCCACCCACCCGATGCGGGCGGGCCCCGCCCACCCGCCGACCACCCCTCCCCTGGTTCCACCGGCCGGATAGGACACCGCATGTTCGTCGGCATCGACATCGGAACGACCATCACCAAGGCCGTCGCCTTCGACGAGGACGGCACCGAGGCCGCGGTCGCGACCTCGCCCACGCGGCTGCACACCCCCGCGCCCGGCCACTACGAGCACGACGTCGAGGAGATCGTGCGGGGGGTGGGGCGCGTCGCGGCGGAGGTCGCCGGCGGCACCGCGCCGCGGGCCGTGGGGATCACCGCACAGGGCGACGGCCTGTGGCTGACCGATGGGGCGGGCGCGGCGGTGCGCCCGGCCATCTCCTGGATGGACGCCCGCGCCGCCCCGATCGTGCGGCGGTGGATGGCCGACGGCACCGCAGCGGAGGTGTTCGCCCGTTGCGGCGGCATGGTGTTCCCCGGCGCGGCGGCGCCCCTGCTGGCCGCGGTCGCCGAGGCCGAGCCCGAGACGCTGCGCCGGGCGGCCACCGCGGGCTACTGCAAGGACGTCGTGATGCGGCGTCTGACGGGGATGCGCGCCACCGACGTCTCCGACGCCTCCATGCCGTTCCTGGATCCGCGGACCCGCGCCTACGACCCGGGCGTGCTGGAGGCGTGCGGCCTGGGCGGGTGGGACCACCTGCTGGCGCCGGTCGCCCCCGCCCACGGGCCGCTGGCCCCGCTGGCCGACGGCGGCCTGACCGCGCTGCCCGAGGGGACACCCGTCTCCTGCGGGCCCTACGACCTGCCGGCGGCCGCGATGGGCGCCGGCGTCGTCCGGCCCGGCGACGCGCTGATCACGATCGGCACCACCCTGGCCTGCCAGGTCGTCACCGCCGAGCCCGCCCCCGACGACGTCCCCGCCGGGCTGCTCCTGGGCACGTGGACACCGGGGCGCTGGCTGCGGGCGATGCCGGCCATGGTGGGCACGGCCGCGCTGGACCGCGTGCTCGCCCTGGTCGGGGCGCGGCCGGCGGACCTGTCCGGCCTGCTCGCGCAGAGTCCGCCCGGCGCCCGCGGGGTCACCGCCCTGCCGTTCTGGTCGCCCGCCGGGGAGCGCGCCCCGTTCGTCGAGCCGGCGGCGCGCGGCTCCTTCGACGGCATCGACCTCGCCACCTCGCCGGCCGACCTGGTGCGCGCGGTGTGCGAGGCGGTCGCCTACGCCGCCCGGCACTGCCTGGAGGCGGCGGGCTGGAACGGGCGGGTCGTGGTCTGCGGCGGCGGGGCGCGCACCGACGGCTGGGCGGCGATCTTCGCGTCGGTCCTGGGCCGGCCGCTGCACGCCGCGCAGGGCGCCGAGGTCGGCGCCCGCGGCGCGGTGCTGGGCGCGATGGCCGCCCTCGGGCACGCCGCCGACCTCGACCGCTGGACCGCGACCACCCGCGTCCACGACCCCGACCCCGGGGCGGCCGCGTTCTACGACGCGGGCTACGCGCACTACCTCGGCCGGGTGGCCGCCGCGCGCGAGCGCTGGCGCGCCGAGCACGGATCACCATCCACCACGACGGGAGACCACGTCCTGTCAACTTCTCGGCCCTGAAGGACCGAGCTTGTCACCTGGTCCATGAAAGGTCGTGATTGCAAGTGGAGCGCGACCGGCTGCCGCGTGGTCCCCTGCGTCCGGAACTACCTCGCGGTGGTTCTGGGGCGGTTGACCGCGCCCCGCTGCCACACGGCATCGGCCCGGTAGGCGATGTTGCGGGAGCCGTTGATGTCCGCGTGCAGCACCACGCCGCAGGAACGGCACGCGAACCGTGCTTGTGTCGCCCGGTTGGCCCGGTGGGTGTGCCGGCATACCGAGCACTGGCGGGAGGTGTAGCGCGGGTCCACGACGACCACGGGCACACCCGCCCGTCGTGCTTTGTACTCGATGAAGGCGCCGAGCTGGGCGAAGGCCCACGCATGCAGCCGGGACCGCTGGTTCTTCTTGGCCGTGACCCTCTGCCGGATGCCGGACAGGTCTTCCAGTCCGATACCCCGGGAGGTGCGTTCAGCGGTGGCGACGAGCTTCTTGGCGATAATGTGGTTGCGCTGGGCGGTGTAGCGGGATTCCCTGCGGCGGATGCGCTTGAGGGCGCGCCTGGCGGACTTGGTGCGCTTCTTCTGCAACTTCTGCCGCAGGTCCCTGTGGCGCCGGCGGTAGCGGTCGATGCGGCGGCCGGACATGACCTGCCCGTCGGAGGTGGTCGCGATGTTGACAATGCCCAGGTCCACACCGAGGAACCCGTCCGGCCCGTACGGGGCGGGTTCGGGCAGGTCGATGGTGGCGGCAAGGAAGAACATCCCGTCGCGCATCATCAGGTCCGACTCGCCCTTGCGGGAGGCCAGCAGCTTCAACGCCTCCGGCGAGCACACGAACGGGACGCCCTTCAAGCGCCCGGCCACGGTCCAGACGGACACCGTCCGCTGGTCGAGGTTCCAGGTCAGGATACGGTCGTCGTAGGGCTGGGCCGCATCCTCACGGAAGAAGATCGGTGTGGCGTCCGCTTTCGTCCGGCGCTTCGCACCCTCGGGGCCGAGGTTCCCGGCCTTGATGTTCGCCTTCAGCGTTGTGTAGGCGTCCACCACCTTCTTGATGGTGCGCACCGCCGGTTGCGCGGCGAGACCGAAGACGGCCTTGGTGTCGTGGTAAACGGCCTGCTGCAACTCGTTGCGCCGGAACAGGCCCCGGGCGTGCGCGGTCTCAGATACCCACGTCGCGGCCCGGTTGCAGGCACGCAGGGTCGCCGCCAGCGCGTCCGCGTCATGAGCGGACGCAGGCATCAGCTTCACCTGCGCGACGATCTTCACGCAGAGCACCCTAGTACGACCGATCACCGGAAGTGACCTTGTCTTCACAATACGACGAAGAGAACTCCGCCGCTGCGCGGCTCCGCTCCGGGAAAGCCATTCCTCCTGGGGCTGAAGCCCCGGGCTTCCTGGCAAGAAAACAGGTGAAGGTCCTCACCGCGGGCGACCACTTCGTCCTCAACCCGCTCCTGGCCGACGCCCTGCGCGCGCGGGTCGACGCGCCCCTGGAGCTGTCGGAGGTCACCCTGCCGTGGCCGCTCACCCCGTTCGGGAGGGTCGCCGAGGTCGACGAGGCGTCCGACGCCGAGGACGCGCTGATCGCGGCGCTGCCCGGCGTCGAGGTCGCCGTGACCCAGATGGGGCCGTTCACCGAACGGGTGCTGGAGGCGGCCGACGCCCTCAAGCTGATCGTGTGCTGCCGCGGCGGGCCGGTGAACATCAACACCGCGGCCGCCGCCGAGCGGGGGATCGCGGTCGTCGCGACCCCGGGCCGCAACGCGGTAGCCGCGGCCGAGCACACCATCGCGCTGCTGCTGGCGGCCATGCGGGCGATCCCGCGCACGCACGCCGGCGTGCTGGCGGGCGAATGGCGCAGCGACCTGTACGCGTTCGAGGAGTGCGGCCGGGAGCTGGGCGGCGCGGCGGTCGGGCTGGTGGGCTACGGCGCGATCGGACGGCGGGTCGCGCGGGTGCTGCACGCCTTCGACGCGCGCGTGCTGGTGGCCGACCCCTACGCCGATCCCGCTGCGATGGACCCCTTCGTCGAGCAGGTCCCCTTGGCGGAGCTGCTGCCGCGCGTCGGCGCGCTGAGCCTGCACGCCCGCCTGACCGCGGACACCCGCGGCCTCATCGGGGCGGCGGAGATCGCCGCTCTGCCCCGGGGCGCGGTGCTGGTGAACACCGCGCGCGGCGGCCTCCTGGACTACGGCGCTGTCACCGGGGCGCTGGCGTCGGGCCACCTCGCCGCCGCCGGCTTCGACGTCTTCCCCGAGGAGCCCCTGGCCGCGGACTCGCCTCTGCGGTCGTCGCCCAACGTGGTCCTCACCCCGCACCTCGCCGGGGCCACGCGCCAGACGGCCGAGCGGGCGGCGGCGCTGGCGGCCGGCGCGGTGGCCGACTTCCTGGCGGGGCGCACCCCGGAGGGGCTGGTGGCCCCGCCTGCGTCCTGAGAGCACGCCGTCCCCGCATTCGGGAGTACGCCGGACCGGAACGGGCGGGCCGCGGCGCGCCCGCTCCGGGCCCCGGCCGGCCCTGGAGGCGCCCTACGGCGGCCCCAGGGCCTTCTCGAACAGGGTGCACGGCAGCAGCTCGCCTCCGGGAAAGGTGGCGCGGCCGACCTCGCGGTAGCCGCGGTCCCGGTAGTAGCGGCGCAGCGGCCGGTTGCCCGCCACGCAGTCCAGGCGCACGGTGTCCCGGCCCGCCGCGCGCACGCGCCGCTCGGCCCAGTCGAGCAGCCCGGCGCCGATGCCCCGGCCGGTGTGGGAGCGGGCGACCATCAGCCCGTGTACGTACCCGGCGGGCCCCACGGCGGCGGGGTCGCCCCAGATGCCGGGGTCGGCCCAGACCACCCGGACGGCGCCGACGAGGCCGGCCGGGTCGCGGAGCACGAACAGCTCCCCCGCCCGCGCCTGGTCGGCGAAGGCCGCGGCGGGGACCTCACCGGGCCGCCACTGCTCGATCCCCCGGTCGAGCTGCCAGCGCGCCGCCTGGTCGCGCAGCGCCGCCAGAGCGGGCGCGTCGGCCGGGTCGGCGGGGACGGGTGCCATCGTCACGCCGGCCATGCGACCACACTCGGTGCCCCGGATCAACCGGTTCCCGGCTCGCCGCCGCCGGGTTCCGGGGGCGGCGGGGCGGTGCTGGCCCGCCGGGTCAGGACCGGCAGCGGTGTGGGAACGTGGGCGGCCGGTTCGCCGGCGATCAGGCGGAGCAGGGACGCGGCCGCGCGGCGGCCGTGCTCGGGGATGTCGCGGGCGACGGCGGTCAGGGCGGGGCGGGCCAGCCCGCACAGCGGGGAGTCGTCCCAGGCGATGACGGAGAGCTGATCGGGAACGCCGATGCCCAGTTCGTGGGCGGCCCCCAGGGCGGCCAGCGCCATGACGTCGTTGTCGAAGACCAGGGCGGTGGGGCGGCCGGGGCGCGTGAGCAGGCGCCGGGTGGCGCGTGCCCCGTCCTCGCCGGTGTAGTCCGTGTGCACGACCGGCGGCCGGTCGAGGCCGGCGTCCAGGGCGGCCTCGGCGAACGCGGTGTCGCGGTCGCGGGTGTGCAGGAGCGCGGGCGGGCCGGCGACCCGGGCGATGCGCCGGTGACCGAGGGCCGCGAGGTGGCCCACCGCCGCGCGGACCCCGGCGGCGTCGTCGCTCCACACGCACGGCAGGCCCGCGCCGGGCGCCGGCGGGCCCAGCGCCACCGCGGGCAGGCCGATGTCGGCGACCAGGTCCACCCGCGGGTCGCCGGCGCGCAGGTCGACCAGGAGCACGCCGTCGACGCGCCGCTCCGCCCACCAGTCGCGATAGGTGTCGAGCTCGGCTCGGCGGTCGTCGATGACCTGGAGCAGCAGCGAGGTGCGCGAGCGCGGCCCCAGCTCGGCCTGGATGCCGGAGACGAGCTGCATGAAGAAGGGCTCGATGCCGAGCACGTGCGCGGGGCGGTCGACGACCAGGCCGATGGCGCCGCTGCGCCCGCCGGTCAGGGCGCGCGCCGCTGCGCTGGGCCGCCAGCCGAGGTCGCCCGCGATGCGCAGGATGCGCGCGCGGGTCTCGGGGGCGACGCCGGGCTTGCCGTTGAGCGCGTAGGAGACCGATCCGGTCGAGACCCCCGCCGCCTCGGCGATGTCGGCAATGGTCAGCCGCCGCACCCCGCCCCCTGTCCGTGTCGGGAGGCCCACAGGATAGCCGAGCGGGCGGCGCCGGCCGGCCGCGGGTCGTTGCCCGCGGCCGGGCCGCCGGGGAGGGGAACGCAGCGTGACCGCGCGGGTGGAACCGGTGTTGACGAAACACGGCGGGCTGCCGATGATGACTTAAGCGCTTCAGAACCGTCATCGGCCCCAGTCGGCCCCGGCCCGGTCCGCCCCCACTCCTCCGCGCTCCCTCCACGACGACTCCCCTCTTGTCCGCGGCGCCTGCGGACCGGCCGGGCACCCCTGCCCGATCCCGCCGGCCGCCCGGAAGTGCTGGCCCCTCCACGGGCGGCCCGATCACCCGAACGCGATGGACCCGCCCCCGGACCCGGCCCGATGGCCGGTCGGCCGGGCGCCGGCGCCCCACGACGAAAGGACACCCCCCTGTGTGGTTCGACCTGCACTCCGGCTGGACCGTCCGACCCACCGGTGAGGCCGCGGTCCCCCCGGACATCGCGGCGGCGCTGGCCGAGGGCGTGGCGGCGGAGGTGCCCGGCTGCGTGCACACCGACCTCCTGCGCGCCGGGCTGATCCCCGACCCCTACCTGGACCGCAACGAGGACGACGTCGCCTGGATGGGGCACGCCGACTGGCACTACGCGACCTCCTTCGACGCCCCTGAGGCCGCCTTCGCCGCCGGATCGGTCGCCGAACTCGTCTTCGCGGGCTTGGACACGGTGGCCGAGATCGAACTGAACGGCGAAGCGCTGGGGTCGACGTCCAACATGCACCGGCCCCACCGGTTCGACGTCGGCGCCCGGCTGCGCGCGGGCCGCAACACGCTCTCGGTCACCTTCCGGTCGGCGATCCGGCACGCCGAGGCCCGCCGCGCCGAACTGGGCGACCTGCCCTCCGGCGGCAACGACCAGCCCTACACCTTCATCCGCAAGACGGCGTGCAACTTCGGCTGGGACTGGGGGCCGGCGCTGGTCACCGCGGGGCTGTGGAAGCGGTGCGGCCTGCACGTGTGGGACACCGCACGGCTGTCGGGGGTACGGCCGCTGGTCGGCGTCGCCGGCGGCGCGGGCACGGTGGAGGTCCGGGCGGCGGTGGCGCGGGCCGGATCCGCGGGAGGGGACCCGGACCCGCTCGTGCTGCGCGCGCGGGTCGACGGCGTGGAGGCGGCGGCCCCCGTGCCCGCGGGCGACAGGACGGGCGCCGAGGCCGCGGTCGGGCTGCGCGTTCCCGACCCCCGGCTGTGGTGGCCGCACAGCCTGGGCGGGCAGCCGCTGTCGCGGCTGGAGGTGTGGCTGGAGGCGGCCGACGGCACCGTGCTCGACACCTGGAGCCGGGAGATCGGGTTCCGCGACATCGAGCTGCGCCGGGGCGCCGATGCCATCGGCGCCGAGTTCACGGTGGTGGTGAACGGCACCCCGATGTTCGTTCGCGGCGCGAACTGGATCCCCGACGACTGCTTCCCCACGCGCGTGGACGCCGGCCGCTACGAGCGGCGGGTGGTCCAGGCGCGCGACGCCGGCATCGACCTGCTGCGGGTGTGGGGCGGCGGGATCTACGAGAGCGACGACTTCTACGCCGCGTGCGACCGCAACGGCGTGCTGGTCTGGCAGGACTTCCTGTTCGCGTGCGGCGCCTACCCCGAGGACGGCGGCACCCGCGCCGAGGTCGAGGCCGAGGCGCGGCACAACGTGACGCGGCTGGCGGCCCACCCCAGCCTCGCCGTGTGGTGCGGCAACAACGAGAACTACATGGGGCGCCACCACTGGGGGTGGGAGGAGGCCCTGGCCGGGCGGCCCTGGGGCGCGCACTACTACGAGGAGCTGCTGCCCGCCGTCGTGGCCGAACTCGACCCCACGCGCCCCTATGTGCCGGGCACCCCGTTCTCCACCGGGCCCGCGCACGACTCGCTCGACGACGACCACGGCTGCGTACACCTGTGGGAGCAGTGGAACCGGCGCGATTTCACCACCTACCGGGAGCACGTGCCGCGGTTCGTCTCGGAGTTCGGCTGGCAGGCGCCGCCGGCGTGGGCCACGCTGACGGCGGCGGTGCACGACTCCCCGCTGGCCCCCGACTCCCCCGGCGTGCTGCACCACCAGAAGGCGCAGGACGGCAACGGCAAGTTGGAGCGCGGCCTGACCGCGCACTTCGGGACCGTCACGGGCGTCGACGACTGGCACTACCTGGCCCAGGTCGTCCAGGCACGGGCCATCCGCACCGGGATCGAGCACTGGCGCAGCCACCGGCCGCGCTGCATGGGGACCATCGTGTGGCAGCTCAACGACTGCTGGCCGGTGACCTCGTGGTCCGCGGTCGACTCCGCGGAGCACCGCAAGCCCCTGTGGTACGCGCTGCGCGCGGCCTACGCCGACCGGCTGCTGACCATCCAGCCCCGCGACGGCGGGCTGTCGGTGATCGCGGTCAACGACGCGGCGGAGCCGTGGACGGCCGAGGTCCGGCTGCGCCGGATGTCGGCCGACGGCGCGCGGGCCGCCGAGGCGGTGCTGCCGCTGGCGGCGGCCGCGCGCGCCACCGCCGCTGCGGCGGTCCCCGCGGCCTTCATCGGCGCCGACCCCGCCACGGAGTTCCTGGTCGCCGACGCCGGGGAGCGGCGCGCCCTGTGGTTCTTCACGGAGGACCGCCACCTGCGCCATCCCGCGCCCGCCTACGACGCGGCGGTGCGCGACACGGGTGGCGGGCACGAGGTGACCGTCACCGCCCGCACGCTGCTGCGCGACCTGGCCGTGTTCGCCGACCGGCTGCACCCGGCGGCGGAGTCGGACCGGTGCCTGGAGACCCTGCTGCCGGGCGAGACCCGCACCATCCGCGTCACCTCCCCCGAACCGCTCGACCACCGTGCCCTCACCCGCTCCCCCGTCCTGCGCGTCGCCGGGGACCACAGGGGGTAGCCGGGGGCGGGCGGCGCACGGCCGGCTTCGGGGATCCGGCGACACGGGCCCCGGTCCCGCCGCCGCAGCGGTGGTCCGGGCTAGCGTAGGCGCTGTGACCAGCCCCAGCCTTGTGCTGAACAACGGCGTCGAGATGCCGGTTCTCGGATTCGGCGTCTACCAGACCCCGCCGGAGCAGACCGCGGCCGCCGTCGAGACGGCGCTGTCGGTCGGCTACCGGCACGTCGACACCGCGTCCGCCTACGGCAACGAGCGCGAGGTCGGTGCGGCGATCCGCCGCTCCGGCCTCGACCGCTCGGAGGTCTTCGTCGAGACCAAGGTCTGGATCAGCGACTACGGGTACGACGAGACGCTGCACGCCTTCGACAAGAGCGCGGGCAAGCTCGGGCTCGACCGGATCGACCTGCTGATCCTGCACCAGGCCGTGCCGGGCGACTTCGACCGCACCATCGCGGCCTACCAGGCGCTGGAGCGGCTGCTGGCCGACGGCAGGGTGCGGGCGATCGGGGTCAGCAACTTCATGCCCGGCCACCTCAGGCGGCTCCTGGCCGAGACCGGGGTCGTGCCCGCGGTGAACCAGATCGAGGTGCACCCCTACTTCCGCCAGTCCGAGCTGCTCGCCTTCGACGCCGAGCACGGGATCCGCGACCAGGCGTGGTCGCCGATCGGCGGCATCACCTTCTACCGCGCCGGGCGCACGGGCTCCACGCTGGAGGACCCGGTCATCGGCGGGATCGCCCGGGCCTGCGGCAGGACCCCCGCGCAGGTCATGCTCCGCTGGCACATCCAGCAGGAGCGGCAGGCGATTCCGAAGTCGGTCACGCCGTCGCGGATCGCGGAGAACTTCGACGTGTTCGGCTTCGAGCTCACCGCCGGCCAGCTCGCCTCCATCGACGCACTCGACACCGGCCTGCGCGGCGGCCCCGCACCCGAGGCCGTCACGCGGGAGGACTTCTGGATCGACGTCCCCGAGCCCTGATAGCGCCCGGGCCCGATGCTCGCACCCGCGCAGGGCGGGCGGCACCGGGGAACACCCAGGTTCAGATAGCGTCAAAAATGCACACATCGCGGATTATCACCGCCGAAACGACCAATTATTCACCCTTTTCCGTGCGGCCGGAAAACCCGAATCAAGCGACCTGCCCGAGATTATGAAAAATGCATCCGGGTACAATGTCGGTGAATCGCCCATGGCCTCGCGAATAAGATCGGGATTTCAGCAGTAACCTCGTCGACGTGCGGAGGTGCCGTTGTCGGACGGTCTCCCCATCCCCAGGAACACGGCGCAGGAACCCCCCGGAATCCCGGCCGCTCCCGGGACCCCCTCTCCCCACGACACCCTCTCCCAGGTACCGCGCTGGCATTTCGCCATGGTGAACGACACCGAACGCAACGACCGGTTCCGCGACGCCCTGCGCCGCGTGGTCCGCCCCGGCCACACCGTGCTGGACATCGGTGCCGGCACCGGCCTGCTGGGGATGGTCGCCGCCGACCACGGCGCGACAACGGTGGTCTCCTGCGAGGCCGTACCGCCGATCGCCGACGCGGCGCGGCGGATCGTCGCCGCCAACGGCCACGGCACCGCGGTGCGCGTGGTCGCCAAGCACTCGACCGACCTCCGCGTGGGGGTGGACCTGCCCCGGCGCGCGGACGTCATCGTCACCGAGACCGTGGACTACGGCCTCTTGGGCGAGGCGACCCTGCCCACCGTCCGGCACGCCCGCCGCGAGCTGCTGCGCCCCGGCGGGGCCATGGTCCCCTGCTCCGCCCGTCTGGTGGCCACCCTGGTGGACAGCCCCGCCGTGTCCGGGCTGAACCACGTCGAACGGGCGTGCGGGTACGACGTCTCCCTCTTCAACGCCTTCCGCACCCCGGGCTACTTCCCGGTATGGCTCGCCCGGCACCCGCACCGGCGGCTCACCGGGGAGCACGTCGTGGCCGGCTTCGATTTCCGCCGCGACGACCTGCTCCCCGGGGAACGCGTCTCGGTCCTGCCAGTGGCGGCGCCGGGAACCTGTCACGGGGTCGCGTTCTGGTTCGAACTCGACCTCACCGACGACGTATCGCTGACCAATGCGCCCGGCCGCACGGGCGGCCACTGGCCGCAGGCGTTCTTCGGCCTCCCCCGGCCCGCACCGCTGGCCGCCGGCGAGCACGTCCGCCTCACGGCCGCCTGGACCGACGACGACGTCCGCTTCCGCCTGAGCCCGGAGCGGCGTTCAGCAGAGCAGGCCGCAGGGGCCTGACACCCACCGGACCACCGGTCCGGACGACCGACGAAAGACGCATCATGCCCCCCGACTCCTCCTCAGCGCCCGACCTGCGCTCCCTCTACCTCTCCTACGAGTTCTGCGACGCGGGATTCGACGGCAACCGCCTCCCCCTCAGCGACCGCCTGGCGGGAACCGGGCAGGTGCTCTTCGCGCCCGGTGCGAGCAGCCCCGGCCTCCGGGTGGATTTCACCACCGGTACCGAGCTGACCTGGCAGGACGGCGAAGGCGCCCCACAGCGGAGCGCGTACCGCGCCGTCGAGGTCCGCCCCGGCGTCTTCTACGTCGACTGGTCCCGGCCCGGCGACCGGAGCCGGTCGGTCTCCCTGGTCCTCGATGTCCCCGGAGCCCGCGCGTCGGTGCTCCGCAGCGCGCTGCCCGGGGCCGCCGACGCCCGCGCCGGCCTGTACGAGCGCATCCTCGACCGCGACGACCTCAGCGCCGTCGACGTCGACGTGCGGGGGATGGGCATCGGCCGGCCTCCGCCGGCCGACCCGCACCCTCGCTCCACCGACCTCGTGGGGCGCCGGGTGCTGTGCGCGTACGGCAGCAGCACCCTGGAGCACGTCTACCTCAACGAGCACCTCTTCTGCTGGCACGTGGTGTCCGGCGGCGGCGCGGGAGCCGCCGATGTCGACCCCTGCGCCCATTACCGGATCGCCGACGACCTGTACCTGCTGGTGTGGCGCGAGAAGCTGGCCCCCGCCGTCGGCATGGTGCTGCTGGACTTCGCCCGGCGGCGGTCCACGGGCAAGCTCTTCTACGACCGGCTGACGGAACCGGGCACCATCACCGACTACCTCGTGGGGGCCGAGCTGACCGTGCTCAACCACACCCGGTACCCGTGACCACGCCCGAACCGGCCGTGGCGGGCGGATCCGCCGGCTCCGGCACCGCGTACGCCAGGGCCGTGCGCGAGTGGCGCGCGGTCCTCGGCGACGCGCACGTCCATACCGACCGCGACACGCTCGACCGCGCCGGCGCGGCCACCTACCACACAGGCCGGCGCCCCGTCGGGGTCATCCGGCCGGGCAGCCGCGACGAGGTCCGCGCCTGCCTCCGGATCGCGGCCCGCCACCGGGTCCCGGTGTACCCGGTCAGCACCGGGCGCAACTGGGGCTACGGCTCGGCGGTCCCGGTGCGCGACGGCTGCGTGCTGATGCCGCTGTCCCGGATGGACCGCATCACCGACTTCGACGAACGGCTCGCCTACGCGACCGTGGAACCCGGCGTGACCCAGCGCCAGCTCCACGACTTCCTGCGGGAGCACGGCTCGCGGCTGACGTTCAGCACCACCGGAAGCACGCCCGACTCCAGCCTCATGGGCAACGTGCTCGAACGGGGACTCGGCGAAGGCCGCAACGGCGACCGCTTCTCGCACGTCTGCGGCATGGAGGTCGTGCTCGCCACAGGGGAGCGCCTGTGCACCGGCTTCTCCGGGCACCCGAAGGCCACCACCGGCCCGCTCCACCGCTGGGGCGTGGGCCCCTGGCTGGACGGGCTGTTCACCCAGTCCAACCTCGGCGTCGTCACCCGGATGACACTGTGGCTGACCCCGCTGCCCGCGCGTGCGACCGCCTTCACCTTCCGGGCGGCCCCGGGGCCGGCGCTGGCCGCCGTCGTCGACGCGGTGCGCGGACTGCGCCTGCACACCGTGCTGAACAGCGGTTTCGTCATCGCCAACGACATCCGGGAGATCGCGGCGCGGCAGCAGTACCCGTGGGACCTGGCGGGCGGCCGCACACCGCTGCCGGACGCCGTCCGCCAGGGGCTCCGGCGGACCTGGGACGTGGGCGCCTGGAACGGCGAAGGCGTCCTGCACGCGGCCGGCGACCGCCACGCCGAC
Source organism: Nocardiopsis mangrovi (assembly GCF_042653925.1). Taxonomy (NCBI): domain Bacteria; kingdom Bacillati; phylum Actinomycetota; class Actinomycetes; order Streptosporangiales; family Nocardiopsidaceae; genus Nocardiopsis; species Nocardiopsis mangrovi. Next base: position 53,689 of record NZ_JBHSFQ010000029.1, on the reverse strand, counting down.
GCGCTGCGGGGGCTGGTGGCCGACGCGCTGGGAGGCCGCGTGGCGGACCTGCGCTTCCGCGAGACCGACCCCGCCGCGGCCGGCGCGCCCACCGAGCGGCACCTGGCCATGGCCTACTGGCGCGGTCGTACACCGCCGCCGGCCGGCGGCGCCGACCTGGACCGCGACCGCTGCGGACTCATCTGGGCCTGCCCCACGATGCCCCTCGACGGCGCCCACGTCACCGCCGCCGTCCACGAGCTGGAGAAGATCGCCGCCGAGCACGGGTTCGAACCAAACATCGGGCTCAACTCGGCCTGCGACCGGACCCTCGTCGCCACCGCCGCCATCGCCTACGACCGCCAGGTGCCCGGGGAGGACGCCCGCGCCCTGAGCGCGTACGAGGAGACCCAGCGGCGGATGGCGGCGGCGGGCTACCCCTCCTACCGGCTCAGCACGCACGCGATGGCGCACGCCCCGCCCACCGACGACGACCGCCCCGCGGTGCTGCACCGGCTGAAGACCGCGTTGGACCCGGCGGACGTGCTCTCCCCGGGCCGCTACGACCTCCGCCACATGTGGCCGGGGCCGGCAGGCGACCCGGCCGCCCACGACCCAGCGGGAGCAGGCGCATGACCGTCAACAGCTACGACGAGTGGTCGCCCCTGGAGGAGGTCATCGTCGGTTCCGGTGCCAGCTACGAAGGCCACGACCTCGACGTCTCCTTCAAGCTGTTCTTCCACGACGAGGCGTACTCCGCCTTCTACTACCCCAGCTACGGGCCGGGCGCGGGGGCGGCCTCCCCGCGCTCCCGCGGCGTCAAGGCGCGCTACGTCGAGGAGCTCGGCGAGGACCTGCACGATTTCGCGACCGCGCTGCGCCAGATGTCCGTCACCGTGCACCGGCCGATGCCCCTGAGCGGGGTCGACGCGTTCCGCACACCGTCGTGGGAGGCCACGGGGGTCCCGGCGCTCAACGTGCGCGACCAGGTCCTCATCCTCGGCGACGAGATCATCGAGACCCCGCCCCAGGTGCGCGCCCGGTACTTCGAGAACGACCTGCTCAAGCCGGTCTTCTACGACTACCTCCGGCGCGGTGCGCGCTGGACCGCGATGCCCCGCCCGATCATGACCGACCGCTCCTTCGACACCTCCTACGTCTCCGGCCAGGGCACCCCCGCCCTCCAGGAGATCGGCGATCCCGCGGCGTCACCCTACGACGTCGGCTTCGAGATGATGTTCGACGCCGCGCAATGCGTCCGCTTCGGCCGGGACGTCATCGTCAACGTGTCGACCGAGAACCATCGCCTGGCCGTCCGCTGGCTGCGCCGCCACTGCGGCGACCGGTTCCGCTTCCACGTCCTCGACCGGTTCGCCGACAACCACATCGACAGCCTGGTGCTCCCCCTGCGGCCGGGCACCCTGCTGCTGCGCAACCCCGCTGTGGCCGAGGCGCTGCCGGAGCCGTTGCGGCGCTGGGACCGGATCTACGCCCCCGAACCCACCGAGAACATCTTCCCGCGCTACGAGGAGGACGACCTCGTCCTGACGAGCAAGTACATCGACCTGAACGTGCTGTCCGTGGACGAGAACACCGTCATCGCCAACGCGCAGTTCCCGGAGCTGGTCACGACCCTGGAACGGCACGGATTCACCGTGGTCCCGCTGCGGCACCGCCACCGGCGGCTGTTCGGCGGCGGCTTCCACTGCTTCACGCTCGACACCGTCCGGCGGGGTTCCGCGCCGCAGGACTACTTCGGCTGACCGGCCGTCACACCTCGACCCGCAACTCGACGGGGCTGCGCAGGTTGTAGCCGGGCCCCCACCCCGGCTCCGCGGTCAGCCGCAGGTTCGGCGCGCGTTCGGCGAGCGCCTCCAGCACCGCCCGCACCTCCCGCCGCACCAGGTGGACGCCGAGGCAGAAGTGCACCCCGGCGCCCAGTCCCAGATGCGGATTGGGCGAGCGCGTGAGGTCCAGCCGGTCGGGATCGGCGAACCGGCGCGGATCGCGGTCGGCCGATCCGAAGAGCAGCGCGATCTCGGCGCCGCGCGGGATCCGGACGCCGTCGAGGTCGATGTCCTCCAGCGCCCACCGCTCGAACATGTGGATCGGGGAGTCGTAGCGGATCAGCTCCTCCAGCGCGGTGGGCATCAGCTCGGGGGTCCGCCCCAGCAGCCGCCACTGATCGGGGTGGTGCAGCAGCGTCAGCACCGCCATGGTGACCATGCGCCTGCCGGAGTCCAGTCCACCGGTGAGGAGCATCGCCGCACTGCACACCAGTTCCTGCTCGCTGATGCCGCCGCCGCGGAGGGCCGCCACCATGCTCCCCATCACGCCCGGGTGGTCCGGGGGCGTGTGCCGCGCCAGCCGGCGCAGATAGGAGTCGAACTCCGCGGACGCCCGGACCGCGTCCGCCGCGTCGCGCGCGCTGTGGTTGGGGACGAACAGTCCGCTGATGCCGGACGCCCACGGGGCCATCAGGTGCCGGTCGTCTTCAGGCACGCCGACGATGTCGCAGATGAGAGCCAGCGCCAGCGGCTCGGCCACGACGGAGAGCAGGTCACCGCCGCCGCGCCGCACGAGGTCGTCGACCAGGGACCGGGCCAGGGTGTCGCACCGGGGGCCCAGCGCGTCCACCGCGCGCACCGTGAACGGCGGTCCCAGCAGGCGGCGCAGTCGGGTGTGGTCCGGCGGCTCGGCGTCCAGGCTCCCGAAGTTCAGCCGCCAGAACGGCTCCTGCCACCGCGGCGCCGGGGCGCGGCCCATGTCCTCGTCGGTGGCCGCATGCAGGTAGGAGCGCACCACCCGGGGGTCGCGCAGGCAGCGGCCGACATCCTCGTGCCGGGAGACCAGCCACTGGTCGGTGGCGGAGTAGTAGTGCACCGGATGGCGGTCGCGCAATTCGGTGTAGCCGGCGAACGGGTCGGCGATGAATTCGGGGGACCAGGGATCGAACAGGATCGGATTCACGGGCTTCTCCTGAAGCGCCCGGCCGAAGGCACGACGACGCCGAAATCCCTGCAATGTGCCACGGATCTATGACTCATTGTAGTGACGAATTCGCGGTTACCGGGCGGTTCGCTTGGGATGGTCCGCGTAACCGCAGGTCACAGACGCGAAAAGGTGTCGTCAAGACGCCCTCCCGGCTGGTGCCCGCGGGCGGCCCGGCTGCGAATGTGGGGAGGGGGCAGCCCGCCGTCGCAGCAGGAGCGGGCCCGACACCGGGAGCCACACGATGCCGCGGAACGCGCTACAGGACCTGGCGGCCGACGCCTACGTCTACGGTTTTCCGCTGGTCTTCGACCTCACGCAGGTCATGAGGCTGGTCCGCGACGGCGTGGGCACCCTGCCGCCCGCGCGGTTCAACACCTTCGCCCACGCGCGCACCCTCAGCGGCCCCGAGGACGCCTTCGTCGCCGTCAACAACGACGTCGTCCACTCCGTCGCCCAGCTCGACCTCTCGGCCGGCCCGCTGATGCTGCACGTGCCCCCGACGGGGGGCGCCTACTACGTGCTGCAGTTCGTCGACGCTTGGACCAATGCCTTCGCCTACGTGGGCCGGCGGACCACCGGCACCCGGGAGGCGGACTACCTCGTGGTCCCGCCCGGGTGGCGGGGGGAGCCTCCCCCGGGGGTCGGGGTCATCGAGGCGCCGACGGCGATCGCGAGCATCGTGGGCAGGTTCGCCTGCAACGGGGAGGAGGACCTGGCCCGCGTCGCCTCCCTCCAGCGGCGCCTCACCCTGACCCCCATCGACGGCAGGCGCCGGCCGCGGGGCATCCCGCCGGGGACGCCCGGGGTGGCCTCCGGCCTGGAGTTCTTCGAGCGGCTGCGCACGTGGATGGCGGCGTTCCCGCCGCCCAAATCCGACCAGGCGTACCAGCGCCGGTTCGTCCCCCTGGGCCTGTGCGACAGCGTGTCGCCGTTCGTGTCCCCCGACCCCGAGCGCGCCGCCGTGCTGCGCGCGGGCCTGCGCGACGGCCAGCGCCGGGTGGAGGAGGCCACCCGCCCCGCCCCCGGGGCGGATCCGGGGGCGTGGAGGGCCGGCCTGCACCTGTTCGACTACAACTGCGAGCACCTGGGGCCGGGCACCGTCGACAGCCCGAAGTGGCGTATCGCCGACCGCGACCGCGCCCGCCTGGTGCGCGCGGTGGCCGCGCACACCGACCTGTGGGGCAACCACGGCTATGAGGCGGTCTACGCCCACACCCTCACCGACTCCGCGGGCCGCCCGCTGGACGGCCGCAACTCCTACACGCTGCGGTTCGAGGTCCCGCCCCCGGTCGAGGCGTTCTGGTCGCTCTCGCTGTACACCGAGCCGGAGGGGCACCTGGTCGACAACCCGATCCAGCGCCACTCGATCGGGGACCGCACCCCCGGTCTGCGCACCGCCCGGGACGGGTCGATCACCGTGTACCTGCGGCACGACCGCCCCTCCGGCCTGGAGGCCGACAACTGGCTCCCCACGCCGGCGGGCGCCTTCCGGCCGATGATCCGCCTCTACCAGCCCCACGCGTCGGTGCTGGACGGCGGCTACCGCCTGCCGGCCATCACCCCGACCAGCCCGCACCGCCGCGGCAGGCACGCGGGCCGGCCCCGCCCCTTCTGACCGGCCCGCGGGGACGGGCGGTCACGCCTGGTCGGGGGCGTCGGGGCCGGGTGTACCCCGCGGCGGGGTGCGCTGCGCGGGCGTGATCTGTGTGGGCGCGTCGGCACCGGGGTGCGGCGGCACGGCGCGGGTGGCGGAGTCGTCGGCCGCTGGCGGCCGCACCCGGGTGGCGTCGGTGTCCGCGGGCTGCACCCGGGTGGGGTCCGCCCCGACGCGCGTGGCGTCCGGCTCGACGCGGGTGGGGTCCACCCCGATGCGCGTGGCATCGGGTTCGACGCGGGTGGGCGTTGCCTGGAGCCTGGTCGGATCGGCCTGCACGCGGGTCGGGTCCGGCTGGATCCGGGTCGGGGGGTAGCCCGGAGCCGGGGTGCCGGCCCCCGGGGCCGGGTACCCGGGCGGCGGCGGGGTCCAGGCACCCGCGACGGGCGCCGGCGGACCGGGGTAGGGCGTAGCGCCCGGCACTCCGGCGGCGTAACCGGGGTGGGGCGTCGCACCGGGGTGGGGCGTGGCACCGGGCATCCCCGCCGCGTGGCCGGGATAGGGCGTGGGGGTCGCGTGCGGCGGCATCGGGGTCGGGTGGCCGTAGCCCGGGTAGGCGGCGGGGACGGCCGCGGGGGCCGACCGGATGCGGCGGTACGCCAGCCGCTCGCACAGCCAGACGGCGAAGCCGTAGGAGCCGGGCACCAGCAGCAGCCCGATCCAGGTCGCCGCCACCGGGTGGTCCAGCACCAGCCAGCTGGAGATCCCGCCGAACCCCGAGACGCCGACCGACGGGAAGGCGGACTCGATCCCGGGGAGCAGCAGCACCTCGCCGATCACCCCGATGTAGATGAGGTGCCCGCCCATCGGCCGCCACAGCAGGTAGGCGACCGCCCCGTACGCCAGCGCCGCAGGCAGGACGGCCACGCTGAGCAGCGAGAAGACCCCGGACACCTCCGCGGCGGTACCGGTCGCCTCGGCTCCGAAGTCGTCCAGTGACGCAGCGGCCACCATGATCGCCCACAGGGGCAGCCAGACGGCCACGCCGATACCGGCGATGCCCGCGGCGGCCTGGGCCGGGGCACCGCGGCCGGCCAGCAGCGGACGGGCGATGCGCCGACCGGGGTCCCGGGGCAGCGCCACGAGTAGCCAGACGAACAGCACGGGCACCGCCAGGCCGGCGATCAGCAACGGCGCCCATCCGGTCTCGCCCATGCCGCTCACGGCGTCGACCATGGGGCCCACGATGAAGCCGGGGATCAGTGTCGAAAGGCCGGGCAGGGACGGCGCGAACGTGCCGTAGCCGATCGCGACCACCGAGCCGACCAGGGCCGCGCCCGCCCTGCGCCGCGGGGGGAGCGCGGCGAGCCCGAGCGCCATCAGCAACAGGATCGGCCAGATGACGGCCTGGTGCGCGAGCAGGGTCCCGTACTCCGAGGCGTCGGGGTAGGAGGGGTGGGCCGGCTGCGGGTAGTCGCCCGCGCGCAGGATGCCCGCCCACGCCGTCGCGGCCGTGGTCCAGAGCAGGAAGGACAGGAAGAACACCCGCGCCGCGCCCGCTCCGAGCCAGGTCCCCGGGGAGAGCAGGTGGCGGCGCCACTGCGGTGCCGCGGCACGCGCGTAGGGCGCGGCCAGCCGGGCCAGCACCAGGTCGCTGCGCCCTTGGTCGGTGCCCGGATCGGCGCGCATCGCGCGCAGCGCGACCTGGCGCCACCACGGTACGGCGACGGCACCCCAGACCCGCAGCACGGCCTGGACCGCGGGGCCCCGGGCGGGCTCGTCGACGGTCTCGATGGCGGCGGCGACGGCACGGTCGCGCTCCGCGGGGGGCGGGCGCAGGCCCAGCCCGGCCGCCGCGGACAGCGCGGCGTCCACGACGGGGCGGGTCCGCAGCCCGATGTTCTCCAGCCGGGCGCAGCGCTGCGCGCAGCCGGGGTGGCCGCAGCGGTGCGCGGCCGTGATGAGCGGGATCTCGTTGAGGATGATCTCGCTCAGGAGCTGGTGGTCGTCGGGGCCGCCCGCGGCGAGGCGCCGCAGGCCGTCGGCGTCGACCTCGCGCCCCCGGTACAGCGGGACCTGGTCGCGGAGGTAGCCGGCGGCGAACGCGGTGAGCGCCACCGCGGCCTGCTCGGCGGAGCCGAGCATGCGCAGGTAGTCGCGGTCGTAGACGGTGTCGCCGATGTCGTCGAGCCAGTCGCGGAGCTTGCCTGCGCCGTCCGAGCGCAGCCACTGCTCGGCTCGGGCGCCGTGCTCGCGGAACAACTGGGCGAGGTGCGGGGGTTCGTGGACGCTCATCCCGGCGAAGGTGATGGGGCGCCGGGCCGAGGTGGCGCGCACCGGTTCGGCGGGCAGGACCGATCCGGTGTCGGCGACCGGCACGCTCCAGCCGGCGTCGATGACGCGGGTCGCGACGCGCGTCATGTGCTCCTGGGCGGCGGGGGCGCCGGCGTCGACGGCCTCGCCGGTGATGGCGGAGAACGCCTCCTCGGCGCCGGGGCGCTGGGCGGGGTCGCGGTGGAGGGCGCGCTCGATGATGGCGTGCAGGGCGGCGGGCAGGTGGTCGGCGGCGCTATCGGCGTCCTCGTTGACCGTGCGGTAGCGCAGCACCTCGACCGGGCCGGTGCCGAAGGGGGGACGGCCGCTGGCGGCCATCGCCACCAGTCCGCCCCAGCAGAATATGTCCGACGCCGGCCCGGCGCGGTGGCCGTCGTAGCGCTCGGGGCTGATCCAGCCCGGCGTGCCCACGACCACGTCCATGCGCGTCATGGACACCTCGTCCAGCGCCTGGGCGATGCCGAAGTCCAGCACCTTGGGGCCCTCGGGCGAGAGGATGACGTTCTCGGGCTTGAGGTCGCGGTGCACGATGCCCTCGCGGTGGATCGCCGCGAGCGCCTCGGCCAGGCCGGCGGCGAACGCCGTGAGGTCGCCGCCGCGCAGCGGCCCGTACTCGGCCAGGTAGGAGCCCAGGGTCGGCCCCGGCACGTAGGAGACCGCGAGCCAGGGGCGCTCGTCGTCGGGCCCCGCCGCGAGCAGGGGGGCGATACAGCGCCCGTGGACCCGCTGGGCGAGGTCGACCTCGCGGGCGAAGCGCGCCCGGTAGCCGGGGTCGGCGGCGTACTCGGCGCGGACGGTCTTGACCGCCGCGGGGTAGCCGGACGCGTCCCGGGCGAAGTAGACGACGCCCATGCCGCCCGCTCCCAGGCGGCCGATGAGCCGGAAGGCACCGATCTCGGCCGGGTCGTCGAGGACGAGGGGAGCCAGCCGGGCTCCGTCGGTTGTCATCGTGGCGCTCCACGGCATGTCGTCGAAGGTCCTGGAGGGGGAAGCCGCCCAGCTTAGCGGGGGCCTATCGGTTATACCGGATGCCGCGCCGCATACCGCACACCCAACGACCGGCGCGCCGCAGGTGACGGGCCCGGCACGGCCACCCCACCCCCTGGCCGCCCCCGCCCGGACCGTCGACGGGGAACCCGCGAAAGCGGTGCACCCGACTTCGGGAGATCACATCGCCGCAGGTCAAGCGGAAACACCGGCCACCCGACCCGGCGCACTCCAACACCTAAGTCCACCGGCCTGCTGCCCGAACTCCACGGACACGCCCGGAACCGCCCCGGAACCCGATCCACGGAAATTCCCTCCCGAATTCCCTCCCGGGCCACACCCCCGGAACCGAGAACAACCCACCACCGGGCCCTTTCGCCCCACGACCGACATCGCCCGCCGGGGCACTGACGACGGTCCAATACGACGCCCACGCCCACGGGCGGGTCACGCCGCGAGATCACGAGCACGGTGGCACAGCGAGCACCGGCCACCGAAGGGTTCGCCCAGTCGCCACGTCACCCGGGCGAACCGGACCGCGCCACCAAACACGCCGGACAACCGCGCAGAGAGCCGCCCCCGCGGGTGCGGGGCGACGATGTCCTCTTCGGAAAGGGCCGCGCCCTTGAGCGGGCCATCCCCGCGCGTGCGGGGCAGAGCGCGAGCGGCGCGAGAGGGACCAGGTGTCGGCCGGGCCATCCCCGCAGGTGCGGGGCGGAGGGTCAGCGGTCGAAGTAGGCGGCGATTTCCCACGGGCCATCCCCGCGCGTGCGGGGCGGAGACGGCGCGGGTGCTGCGGCCGGGCGGGGTGTTCGGGCCATCCCCGCTCGTGCGGGGCGGAGCACCGACGCCGGACCACCGGCCGCTACCAGGGCGGGCCATCCCCGCAGGTGCGGGGCGGAGCCGAACCGAGCCGGTCAGATGATGCCCTTGAGCGGGCCATCCCCGCAGGTGCGGGGCGGAGCCGCCGCCTCCGACGCCGGGCCCGTGCCGAAGAGGGCCATCCCCGCAGGTGCGGGGCGGAGACTAAATGACCTGGGGGTTTACGGCGACCGAATACCGTTCGGGAGCTCCTTGGTGGCGAGGTCCGATCCTAGGCTAGCCGTAGATGCGAACCCCCGTCTCCAGGGCTTGTTGTGAGTTCGGCGGGGACATGTCGCCACCGGAGCGCCTGCGGGCCGGGACGCCATGACCGCGTTCCGCGCAGCGCCGGAATTGCGCTCCCAGAGGCACGTCCGCGCAGCCTCGACACGGCCGCGCACCTACACGCCGACCGACCACCGACCACCGACCACCGACAGCACGCTCGGGACCGCACAACCGGATCGGTGCCGGCGCGCTCGTGGCGGACCATGCCGGGCCGGGGCCCGGCCGCTCCACCGGGCGGTGTCGGCCGGAAACCGGCGTGATCTCCGGCCGCGTCGAGGCACCGGCCGGCGTTACGCCGTCCCCATCGGGTTGTCGACGGCGTAGCGCCAGGTGCCGTCGGCGGCCCGGCGGGCGATGTCGGTCGCGGTCCCCGAGATCGCGACATGGTCACCGTCCGGGCGGTGGCCGCTGATCGTCCAATCGACGATGAGGAGTGCGACGTCCTCCGTCTGGTACACATGGCGCGGGCGCACGTCGATCGGTACGCGCAGCGACATGTGCGCCAGAAGCGCCTGCCGGAGTCCGTCCCCCTGCGCGGGCGCCCCGGGCTCGGGCACCAGTACGGCGCCCGGCTCGTACATCTCCGCCACCGCGTCGACGTCCCAGCTGTTGAACCGTGCGGCGAACGCGCCGGGGACCTCGTGCGGGGTCCGTGCCGTCGGATGCATGGCGATTCGTCCTCTCATGGGCTATCCCTGGGTGGTGACGGCCCGACTCTAGAAAGGCGCTCCGTGGCTCACCAAACGACCGGTCACCGGCCAGGACTCCCCGATTCCCCGCATACCGAGAACGACGCCCCCTCGGCCCTGTGCCCCGTGGAGGTCACCCTCACGGCACTGCGTGGCCGGTGGACGACCCTGGTCGTGCGCGAGCTGCTGCGGGGCCCGTGCTCCTTCAGCGAGCTGGCCGGCCGCCTGCCCGTCCTGTCCGACAAGGTCCTCGCCGACCGCCTCTCCCATCTGGTCGAGCACGGGATCGTCCGGCGCGAGCGGGTGAAGGCGTTCCCGCCGCGTGTGGGCTACGCGCTGACCGAAGCCGGTACCGCGCTGGGCCCGGTCCTCCAGGCGATGTGGGACTGGGGCCAGGACCACGGACGGCCATCCGCCTGAGGCCCGCCCACCTCCGTCCGCTCCCGTCCGCTCCCCCGTACGGCCAGGCCCCGGCGGCCGACGCCCCGCCCGACCGCTGGCCGCCGGGATGCGAGAGGGCGTGTTCCGCTCCTCGCGCCGACTCAGCGAGACGGAATCGGAGCCAGGCTCACCAGCCCGCAGCCGTAGGCTTTGGCCCGGCCGATGCCGCTGCGCACCGCCTCGGTGAAGGCGTCGGCGTCGGTGACCACGAGACGGCCGTCGTAGCGCACGGCGGAGATCGTGATCTTGTCCCGGCGCCGTCCATCGCCCTTGTACCCGACCACCGGCGGGCACGGCGTGACGTTGACCGCCATCGCGCCGTCGGCGCCGGCCGGTACGACGAACCCGTGCTGCTCCCCCTTGCGGGCCAGCCAGCCCAGCTGCTGCTCCGGGTCGCGCAGCGGTACCCGTTTCCCGCGCTCCTCTTTCGGGGCGCTGGGATCCCGCACGATGCGGGTGGGGTTGGCGATGAGGCGCATGGCGAGGGCGCGGCCGGGGGCGATCGCCTTCAGCGCGCCGTCCATCGAGCGGGTCTGCGCCTCACCCGCCAGGTATCCCTCGGGAAGGCGGTCCCAGACCGGCGGGGTCAGTGTCTGCACGAGCAGGGCATAGCCGGTGTCGGTGGGGTCGATCCGCCAGAGCAGGCGGTGTTCGCGCCGTGCGGGCTCGCCGGTGACGACCTCGGGCAGCACGGACATGAGCGTCCGGTGCATCTGCTGCACGTCGGCGAAGTCCCGCCGGAACGCGCGTGAGGCGGTGTTCACGGGGAGTCGGCTCAGGTACACGTCAGGGGCTCGCACTTTCGACCGGGGGGATGGGGATGTGGGATACGCGCACATACCGTTGCCGGAACTCGCGCCTGCCCGAGGCGAAGGTGACCGGGACGTCGTACCTGGGCTCGGCGTCGCTTCGGGCGGCGGGGACCTCGATGACGGCGCGCAGATCGGGGACGGTCGCGGTGTCGGACCTCTGCTCCGGGCGGTCCTCCTGCCAGGGGTGGGATTGCAGGACCTCCTCCAGGGTCGCCTCGGGGCGGATGCCGGTGCCGAGCCCCCACTCCTCGGGCAGGATCAGGGGGCAGGCCGGGACGTGGGCCTTGCGGCCGAAGAACAGCGGCCAGGTGGGGTGCAGGACCGCGTCGCGCAGGCGTTCCGCGTAGGTGCGATCGCCTTCGAGGAGCACGAGGAACAGCGCGTCGGCCAGGTAGTAGCGGTGGCTGACCACGTTGCGGTGGCCGGTGCCCTTGGTGGTGGGCACGTCGGTGGTGACCTGGTAGTCGCGTTCGAGGATCCCCTCGCGCTCCACCCGCACGGCCATCCGCAGCCCGGCGAGCCGGGAGATCCCGGCCGCGTCGGTGCGCTCGACGCCGAGCGCGGCTCCGAGCAGCCCCACCACACCGGACTTGGTCGGCTCCAAGGAGGTGTCCCGGTAGGTGAAGCGGGAGCGCACGCCCCAGGACTGCATCGGCGCTTCGAACCGCAGCGCCAGCACGGCCGGCTCAGCCACCGTGCTCTCCCAGGACCTTTCCGACGAAGGCGGGGAGTGTGTCGGCACGCTCCTGCCGCGGGACCCCCAGCGCGTCGAGGTCGCCGGAGAGGGAGGCCATCGCGACCGTGCGGATCCCGTCGTCGCCGTAGAAGTGGCGGAGCTCGGAGAAGTGCTCCCACATCCGCCGGGTGGAGGTCTCCATGACCCCGGTCCCCTCGACCGGGTTCAGGAAGGCGTTGGCCAGGTTCCACGCGCCGCTGTCCCGCACGACGGCGAGCAGGGCGTCGGGCTGGGTGAGGGCGGCCATGGAGTTCTGCTTCCCGCTGGGGACCGCCCGGACGAAGGCGTTCAGCCAGGCGCTGGTCGCCCGCTTCAGCAGGTCCTCGTCCTCCGCCTTCAGCTCGGGAACCGTTCCGAACAGGTTGCGCCGCAGCTGGCCGAGGTCGAGGTTGGCGTAGCGGTAGTAGCAGGCGGCGTTGAAGTCGACCGTGCCGATCATGTCCGCGCCGGCCTCGGCGTCGGGCTTCAGGTCGTCCACGGCGGTGTAGAAGTCGAACTCCACCGCCACCGCGTGCGTGGAGATGGCATGGGCGACCTGGGACGCGGCGTCGACGTTGAAGTCCTTGTTGTCGGCGATCATCCGTCCGAACAGGGCGATGTCGACGGACCTGCGGGCGTCGAGAATCGTCTTGGCGACCTTCAGCGTCTCGCTGTCCGGCTTCTTCTTCTCGCTGCCCTTGGGGTCCTTCTCCCGTTTGGCCGCGTCCTTGAGCAGCCGCTCGCGGTTCTCCTTGCAGTGCTCGGCGAGGGAGTCGACCGCCGTGGCCTTCACGAACAGCAGGTACTCGGTGAGGTCGGTGGCGCCGTTGACCCCGAACCCCATCTGCCGCAGCGCCTCGCGGACGACGGTCCGGTCCTCGTTGCCCGCCTCTCCCCGCCCGTCCGGGACCAGCCGGTTCGCGGCCTGCTGGAGGAGGCGCTTGGTGCGTTTCGCGGTCTCCCCTTCGGCGAGCCCGACCTCGGGGAACAGTGTCCGCGCGGACCTCTTGAGGCTCTGGCTGGACACCCGGCCGCGAATGGCGCCGCCGAAGGTGACCGACTTCGGCTGCCCCATGTCGTCGCGGTTGAGGTTGCTCGTGGGGAACGACTGGAGGAGGTGGAGCTCGATGATCATTCTGCTGCTGCCGCTTCCTTCTGGGAGGTCTGGCGGTACACGCGGTGCTTGAAGTCGCGCGCCCAGCGGACGCGGACCTTGGCGGCCCGGGACTCGTCACCGTCGAGGTGGATGAGGTCCCACAGGAGCTGTTCGTAGTCGAGCGGCATCCGCGGTCGTGCGCCGCCGATGAGCTGGACCGCTTGGCGCAGGCGGTAGTCGAGGCCGCCCGTCTGCGTGGCGGCGATCAGTTGCCGCACGCGTGCGTCGGCCGCGCCCGAGGACCCGGCCTCGGCGAGGGCGGCGCACAGCCGCCACCGCTCCGCGGCGCGCGCCGTGGTGTGCGGGTTGAGCGCGAACAGCCCGGCGACCAGCAGGCACCGGGGTTCGTGCCGTTCGGGGATCTGATGGGGGAGGACGAGGTCGAACCCTTCGCCCAGATACCGGTCGTCGGTGAGCCCTCTCCGCAGTCGGGCAAGGACCCTCCGGGACCGCGCGACGACCTGCGGCTTCTTCGAATCAAGCTCACCGCCGAGCCGGTACAGCCGGTCCACGAACGCCCGATGCGGGGATCGCGGGTTCGGGTCTTCCAGGATCACGCTCAGCTCCCGGTGTATTGGCGGATCTCGTGCCGATAGACGTCGGTGAGGTCGTTCAGCGCGCCGAGGAAGATCATCTCGGCGCGCGCGACCTCCAGGATCTGGCGCGGTGAGCCACCGGGGAACTCGTCGATCCAGGCGCCGACCGCTTCCTTGGCCGTGGTGTCCACGTGCCGCCGCCAGCGTTCGAACAGCCCGCGGCTCTCCTCCCGCCCTTCCGGTGAGTCCGGTTCGTACCGGGTCACCAGGTCGCCCAGGTCACTGAGGAGCAGCGCGAACTCGGCGTCGAGCCGGGGCCAGTAGCGCTCGGCGAGAAAGCTCTGGTGCTTGCGCCGGTCGAACCTGCTCCGCAGTCCCTCGTGGTAGTTGACGACCGTGCGCTGGAGTTCGTCACCGACGGCGTCGGCCAGCTTCACGGCCCGCCCGAGGAGCTGCTCCAGGTTCCACCCGGTGTCCTGCGCCCGGAGCAGGGCGAGCTTGATCGGCAACGCCTCCTCCGACCAGTACTCGACCGCGCCCGGGTTGGACATGAGCTTCTGGCCGAATACCCGGAGGGTGACGGCTTTCCGTTCGTCCAGGAACCTCAGATCGACCAGCCTGGCCACTTCGTCGATCGTCTGCGGGCGCCGGCGCTCCCCTACCGCCCGGGCGGGGAGGAGCAGATCCGTGGCATGCCGCCAGACACCGCGCAGCATCTCCAGGCGGACCGGGTCATAGATGAGTTTCTTGCCCCCCCTACGTCGGAATGCCGCCATCGCCTCGATCTCGATGAGTTCCGCGCCGAGCTGGGTGCCCGGCGCGACCACCGCGCCGTCCACGTACACCCGCCCGTCCTTCTCCTTGCTGTGCAACAGGATCCGCCGGGACGGCCAGGTGAGGAGGTCGACCCACCCTTGAGGGAAGGCGCTCGCAACGGGCGCGGGGCCCGGTGGGTGTTCGCGTTCCCAGATCGCCCGGTCCCCAGGCGTGGTCGTGGCCAGCGGCCGACCGCCCGGGGGGTCGTACACGACGGCGTTGAGGAGGAGCGTCTCCCACAGGGTCGCGCCCTCCAGGAGAACGGTCCCGAAGTAGTTGCCGAGACCGGCTTTGGAGCTCTTGGTGCCCCCGGGCCGGTAGGGCGTCTTGGTGCCGCCAGTGTCGAACGCCTGGACGGTGACCAGCCAGCGGGCGGCGGCGTCGGCGGGCAGGTCGGGCCGCTCCTCGTCGGTCGCGTGGTCGAAGAGTGTGGTGTTGTTGCCCTTGGCCCGGTAGAGCAGCAGGTGGGTGGCCGGTTTCGGCGGAACATCGGCCAGTTCGGGGCATTGGAAGAACGGCCGTTCTCCGCCGAGGAGCCAGAACTCATCCCGGTGGGCGGCCTCGTAGGCGTCCAGCCGCCCGGTATCGACGCCGTTGCGCCACAGCTCCGCCCACTCGCCCTCTGTTGCGGGGCCCTCGTGGACACGGTGCAGGAAGGCCAGCAGCAGTCGATAGAGGGCGGCCGTGACAATGGGTGCTTCACCTTGGAGACAACGCAGGCCACGTGCATGTCTGAATACATCACCGAGGCTGAGCAGTTCGGACTCACCGTCGACGGTGACGACGGGGAGCCACTGCTCGCTCAATAGATTGCAGGAGGGCACCAGAACTCCGGGGGTAGGCAGGCCACGCCCACCTTAGCGAGAAGCGGCGGGTGGAAGCGGCGACAACGCGAACACGCTGCCGCCGCTGACTCCTCCCCCGCCTTGCGGGGCCGATGTCCCACTTGAACATGCACAGGGACCACCCCAGGACAGCCGGGATGTCGTTGGACTGTACCGGAGCACAGGAGGTACCACTTATTGAACATGCACACTTGGATTATGCTACTGTCAGGGTCTCATCACTGAGTTAGGAGAACCCCCCAAGTGACCTCCACGCTCCACATCGAGGGCCGACTGTCCGTCTCCGACCAGCTCACCGCCTGTCTCGTCGGCCTCGCAAACTCCATGACGGTTGTGATCATCGTGATCGTGTTATTGAGGTAGTTAGTGTGCCCTCGAGTGGTGAGCCCCTGATGCCTGGGGCTCACCCTCAACTCAACCTCTAGGCCCGCCGGAGCCGTCGCCGCTCCCCCGGTGGGAGAGGCGGGTGCGGCCGGCGGGGCCCGAGCGTTCGGTCAGGCGCAGGACGGTCGATGCCGACTTCGTCGCCGAGACCATCACCGAACGGGCGTGGAAATCGCGCTTGTCCGTCTGCCGCCGATGCGACTCCCTCGCCCGTGCCCAGGCGTTCTCCCAGCCCTTTTCGATGAGCTGTACCCCATCCGCGTAGACCCGGTGGATCAGGCCGCCGATCTCCTTCAGCGGATCCCATTCCCCTCGATCCAGGACCTCGCCCAGCACCACACGGCTGCGCCCCAGGAGCCAGGTGGAGTAGACCGTCCACACCCCGGCCGTGAAGACCAGGCTGTCGCGCCGACTGGGCGGTCTGGCCTCCCGTTCGGCCGGGTCGACGTCGGCGACCACCAGCACCGGGTTCCGGAGCCGCTCGGGCCGGTACGGCCTGTTGTGGCGGTGCAGACGGCCGACGCGCTGAAAGAGGAGGTCGATCGGGCACAGGTCCGAGATCAGGAGATCCGCGTCCATATCAAGCCCGTGCTCAAGGACCTGCGTCCCCACGACGATGGCGTGCCGGTCGCGCGGAGTGTCCTTGCCCAGGCAGGCAGCGAGCCGGTCGCGTATGGCCAGCCGTTCGGCGTTCTTGTGGTCGCCCGTGAAGAAGACGAGTTCGGGACGTTTCCGCCTGCCGTCGAGCAGAGCCGCGATCCGGTCACGGACGTCGCCGGCCCGCCGCACCGTGTTCAGGACGACCAGTGCCGTCCCCTCCTCCCCCACTTCGGCGACCGCCCGTTGCGCGATGGCCTGAGGGGAGTCGCCACCGCGCTCCACGCGGACCCTGCCTCGCCCGGCGGTCTCCTTCGACGGTTCGACCGGGAGCCGGGCTCCGGTCCCGCCACTCCAGGTGACCTGCCACGAACCGGCCCGCGGCGAACCGACGCTCTCGACGTTCGCGTACCGCCCCTCAGCCCCCGCCCGCCACTGCTCGATGAGCTCGCAGCGACTCTTCCCGGTGAGGGTGGCCGACATCAGTACCACCGGGACACCCATCAGACCGCAGAACCACATGAGTTGCTGGACGAGCAGGCCGGTGTAGGCGTCGTAGGAGTGCACCTCGTCGATGAGCACGACCTTGTTGCCGAGCGCGGTCATCCCGAGGAAGTTGTGTCCGCTGCGGATCACGGACTTGAGGGCCTGGTCGACCGTGCCCACCCCCACCGGAAACGCCAGGCCCTTCTTCCGGGTGAACCACTCCCGCGGGTCCTGCGCTCCTTCCTCGCTCTCCTCTCCGTCCTGCTGCTCGTGGCCGACGCCCGCAGGGCTGATGGACCTTCCCTTCTCCTCCTTCCGCTCATCGGCCCGGCGCTCCTCGCTCCTCTCCTTGGCCGCGCCGGAGTAGACGAGGTTGACGTCCAGGTCGGATCCCGTCGCTGTGAGGAGTTCCCGTACGTCATCCCTGGCCTGCCTGCTCAGCTCCTTGGTGGGCGTGGCGAGGTACAGGCCGCCCAATCCGAGCCGGCTCGCCAGGCGCGCCGCGGCGTACAGGCCGGCCTTGGTCTTGCCTTCGCCGGTAGGGGCCTCGACCACCAGGACGCCCGGCTCCACGCAGTTCTCCAGGCACTTCTCCACGGCAGTCTGGACCGGCCGGGGCTCCTTCTCGAACAGGTCGGTGAAGCCGGTTCCCTCACGTGGCCGCCAGGGCGACCAACCGGTCTCGGCGAGCGCCCGAGCCGCGTGGGTCCGAGCCCGTTCCCGGTAGGCGGGCAGGTCATCGGGAGCGGACTCGTAAGGGAAGAAGGAGGAGTCGGACGCCACCCAGTCGGAGATGGTCGTGAGCCCGGCCAACGCGATCGCGCCGAGCGCCGACATCCCGACTTCGGACCAGCGGAAGTCGTCGAACTCCAGCTCGGCGACCTGCGCGATGCGGCAGACCATGGACGATCGAGCCTCGCGCCAGGTCCGATCGCCCAGGTCGCTCTTCCCTCGAATGTCCCTCAGCATGCCGGGCTCCGGGAACCAGCCGTGGTGTCCGCCCAGCACATGGCCGATCGTGATCGCGGTGTCCCGCCCTGCGCCGACGTCCTCCAGCATCGCCGCCATATGCAGCGCGGTGGACAGTCCGTGCTTGGTGTCGAGGCCGGCGAGCTTCCGGGCGGGCGCGCATTTCGCGAGGATCGCGTGGTGTTCCGCCGGAAAGCGCGCCTTGGCCACCTCCAGCACCAACGACTGGAACGCGGGCGTGTACTTGCCGAGGTCGTGCAGGCCGCACAGCAGGGCCACCCAGCCGCGGGCGTCGCCCTCCAGCGGGGCGAAGGTCTCTTCGAGTTCCCGGCGCACCTTCGGTCCGAGGAAGATCGGATACAGGGCGTGGGCCACCTCCATCGTGTCGATCAGGTGGCAGACCAGCGCGTGCGTACCGTGCTTGTTGTGTTTGGCCCAGGGGCGCACGAGCTCCGGGATCATCTGCGCACCTCCGCTGCCCGTTTCCCGCCATGTGCCCGTTCCGCGGCCGTGTCCATTCGGCGCCGCTCCTCTCGTCCTCTCGTCCGCCGGTGCGGAACAACCTCCCACACGCCCCCGACAGCGACGACCGGTCGCCGCCACCGGAGACTATTACCGTTCGCGATCACGCCACTACACTCCGGATGTAGGCATGGAGCCGTTCCCCCGGAACGCCTTCATCCGAACGCGGCCGTGCCGCGCCTCGCCCCTGGAGTCCTCATTGACGAGCGTCAGTCCGCCCCGGACCGGCACGACGACCGCCTCGGCCTACCGGTGGGTGGTCCTGTTCATGGCGTGGACCGCGTTCACCATGACCTCGATCGACCGCTCGGCATGGGGTCCGGCGTCCGCCTCGGTGAGTGAGTCCCTGGACGTGCCCTTGGCCGCCCTCGGGTTGTTCGCCACCGGGTACTACCTGGGCTATGTGCTGTCGAACGCCGGCTGCGGCGTGCTCGTCGACCGGCTCGGCAGCCGACTGGTGCTGGGCGTTTCCGGGCTGGGCGCCGGGCTCGCGATGGTGCTGTTCGGATCCGCCGACTCGATCCCGCTCGGCCTCTTCCTCCAGGCTCTCGTCGGGTTCTTCGCGGGGGTCGACTTCGCCGCCGGCCTCAAGCTGATCGCCACCTGGTTCGCCCCGGACCGGCGGGGCCTGGCGACCGGGGTCTTCATGAACGCCACCTCGCTCGGTACCGTCGTGGCCAACGCGGTCGTGCCCGTGCTGCTCGCCGCCGCGGACTGGCGGGTGTCCTATCACCTCTTCGGGGCTGCCACGATGGCGATCGCCCTCGCCTGCCTGCTGCTCGTCCGCAACGGCGCACAGGCCGCGGAACGCACGCGGGGCGAACTGCCCGACATCCGCTCGGTCCTGCGCAACCGCGATCTCCTGCTGCTCGGTTGCGCCGGCTTCGGCGGACTGTGGGGCACCTACGGCTTCGTCACCTGGTCGAACACGCTGATGACCGCCGGCAGCGGGATCGACCCCGTCCGGGCGGGAAACGTGCTGATCATCTTCGCGGGCATCGCGATCGCGGCGAAGCTGGCGGTCGGCTGGGTGTGCGACCTGTTCGGGCTCGGCCCGCGGACGCCGATCGCGGTCCTGCTGGCCTTCTTCGGCGCCGCCCTGCTCGTCTTCGGCACCCTCGACACCTACGCGCAGTTCCTGTGGTTCGCCCCGCTGCTGGGGATCGGCGCCTACGCCTACAGCCCACTCATCGCGGCGATGGCGCCGCTGCTGTCCGGGACCGCCGCCGCGGGATCCGCGGCAGGCGCGATCAACGCGTTCTGGCAGCTCGGAGCGGTACTGGTACCGGCCGTCATCGGACCGGTGTTCGCCGCCACGGGCTCCTTCCTGGCCGCGTTCGCCACGCTCGCAGCCGGCCCCCTGGCCGGCGCCGGCCTCATCCTGGTCGTCCGCGAGCGCGGGGCGGGCGCGGCCGCCGGCGGATGACCGCCGCCACGGCCGCGCCGGGCACCGGTGGCTACGCGGGGCCCTCTCCGGCGGAGGCCGCGGGAGCGGCGAGGCGGGCGAGGCCGTCGAGACCGCCCTGCCAGCCCTGCCGTGCGCCGTCCGCATGGGCCCGCCGGTCGGCGTCGCCCATCTCCAGCGCGTCGAAGCCCTCCTCGGTCACCCGCACCCGGGTGGAACCGTCGGAGAGCTCCTCCAGGGTGAACACCACCGTGGTCTGTCGCCCCGGCTCGGGCCGGGCATCGGGAACCGACGAGTACCGGTAGACGAGCCGGGCCCCCGGCACGACCTCCTCGATCACGCCCCGGTAGCGGCCGTGCTCGTGCCAGACGTGCTCGATCTCGCCGCCGGGACGCAGATCGACCGCGGCGCCGTCGAAGGCGAACCACGCCCTGATGTGCTCCGCCCGTGTGATCAGCTCCCAGACCCGGCCGATGCGCGCGGGCAGGACGACCTCGTCGGCCACCGCGGCCTCCGGCTCCGCGCGGGTGGACGGCTCGCTGAAGCGCAGCGTGTTGCCGAAGGGGTCGGTGACGGTCAGCGAGCGGGCGTGCCAGGGATCGTCCTCGATGCCCGGCCGCGCGTAGGCATAGCGCTTGTCCGACAGCTCGCGGTGGAGGTCCTCGATCCCCACGACCGGGACGAACACAACGGCGCCGGGGCTGCCGTCGCCGTGGTGCTCGCTCAGGTGCAGGGTGAGACCGGCCCGGGACACTTGGAGGTAGACGGGCGATCCGGGGTCGAACCGGTGCTCCCAGTCCACGGTGAATCCGAGGAAGTCGAGGTAGAACTCCCTGGCCTTGTCGACGGAGAAGATCCGCAGCACCGGGACCGCGGTCCGGGGCCCGGGCTCGGGCCGTGCCGCCCCGATCCGGGCGGCGAGGACGTTCCAGTCATCGAAACCGAACTGCCGGGCGACGATCTCCAGAGCCGCACTGTGCGGAACGGTCGTGCCCCGGGCGGCGAGTTCGGCCCGCAGGGCCTTCGCCATCGCCTTGGCATCGCGGAATGAACGCATGATCTGATCCAGCACCTTCCGGCGAAGTCGTCATCAGTGCTTGCGTTGCCGATGCCCTCGCCGTCGGACGGGAACGGGCGGTGGATCAGAAGCGGACCACGGACGCATTCACCGAACCCATCGGGCGCAAGCGGCAGGCTGCGTCATGCCTGGCCGGATCGTAGCACGGTGACACGCGCGGGCCCGGTACGCCGCGTGCGCGAGCCCCCTCCCGAGGCCCGCGCACGCGGCCGGAGGCTCACCCCAGCCGGGCGCGCACCTCCTGGAGGAAGCGCAGCACGGCGACCGACCCCGGGTCGTACTCGCCCCTGCCTCGCTCGCCGACCCAGGCGGCGCGTCCGCGCGCCGACGCCAGGCCGCGGGTCTCCTCGACGGCACGCTCGGCCGCCGCCACCGCGGCCCCGGCCGCGGCGGCCGGTCCGCCGTCCGCCTCCGCCTCCGCCGCCAGCGCCGCCTCCACCGGGAGCAGGACGTCCACGAGGGTCTTGTCGCCCGGCTCCGCGCCGCCCCTCTCCCGGATTCGACGGGTCACGGCGGCGGTGATGCGCGCCGCGTGCCCGGTCCCCGCCTGCTCGGTGTCGCCGAGGCCGTCGAGGTCGCCGGCGGCCGCCAGGACGCCGGCGCCGACGAGCGCGGCGAAGGTGGAGGGGTTGGCGGAGGCGAACGCCGCCCCGGCCGCACGCAGGACGTCGGCGGGGTGGGCGTCGGCGGGCAGGGCGGCCAGTGCCGCGCGGACCGCTTCGGCTCCGGCGGAGACGGTGATGCCGAGGTCGCCGTCGCCCAGCTTGGCGTCGAGCCCGCGCAGTTCCTCGGTGTGGGCGGCCATCGCGGGCAGCACGTCGATCAGCAGCTCGCGCAGAGCGCTGTGCGCGCCGGTGCGGCGCACGTTCGCGCCTCCGTTGGTGCCTCCGTTCGCGCCTCCCGCCGCGGTACCGGCCTCGGCTCCGGCGGCCGATGCCGCCTGCGGATCCGGCGCCGGGGCCGTGGCCTGCTGCGAGCGCGGGGCCACCGGGGCGACCTCCCCCTGGGTGAAGAACGGGGAGTCGGCGGGCGCGTCCAGCAGCTCCGCCAGCTCGTCGTCGAGCCGCACCACCGACAGCGAGGCGCCCGCCATCTCCAGGCTGGTGGCGAACTCGCCGATGTACCTGCGGTGGATGGCCACGCCCCGCTCCCCCAGCACCTGGTGGACGCGCCGGTAGACCAGGTAGAGCTCTTCGAGCGGGGTGGCGCCCAGCCCGTTGACGAGGACCGCCACCCGGTCGCCCGCCACCGGGCGCAGCTCGGCGAGGATCCCGTCGAGGAAGCGGTCGGTGATCGCGTCGGCGCTCTCCAGCGGCCCCCGGTGGCTTCCGGGCTCGCCGTGGATGCCGATGCCGATCTCCATCTCGCCGTCGCCCAGGGTGAACGTCGGCTCCCCCGCCGCCGGGAGGATGGTCGGGGACAGGCCGACCCCCATCGTCCGGGTGGCGTCGACCGTCCGCTGCGCGATCGCGCGGACCCGCTCCAGGTCGTCCCCGCGCTCGGCCGCCGCACCGGCGGTCTTGTAGGCGAAGAAGAGCCCGGCGACCCCGCGCCGGCCGGACTCCCTGCCCGCGGGCGCCGAGAGCACGTCGTCGGTACCCAGCACCGTCGCGGTGGCGATGCCCTCGGGGCCGACGATGTCGGCGGCCAGGTCGAAGTTGTAGACGTCGCCGCCGTAGTTGCCGTACAGGTAGAGCACCCCGGCGCCGCCGTCGGCCGCGCGGGTGGCGGCGGCGATCTGCTCGGCCGAGGGTGAGGAGAACACGTTGCCCACGGCCACGCCCGTGGCCAGCCCCTGCCCGACGTAGCCGAGGAACAGCGGCAGGTGGCCCGATCCCCCGCCGGTCACGATCCCCACCCGCCGGGCGACCGGGGCGTCGGCGCGCACGAGCGCGCGGCGGTCGGCGGTGGCGGCGCGCAGCCGGTCCGGGTGGGCGAGCAGCAGGGATTCGGTCACTTCGTCGACGAAGTCGTCCGCTCGGTTGATGATCTTCTTCAGTGCCACGGCGCTTCCTTTGTTCCGGGGGCGGTGCCGCCGCGCGCCGGGCCGGTTCATACGGCGTGCGGCGTGCGGCGGGGGCGGCGTTGGGCGGGTCCGAGGGGACGGGGCCCCTCAGCCCAGGGCGTCGGCGGTCTCCTGGAGGACGCGGAGGTCGGCGTCGGTGACGGCGTCGCCGCTGATGCGCACGGGGCCGGCGGGCAGGCCCTGGACGCGCAGCCCCGCCTTGAGGTGGGCGATGCTGCCGCCCTTGACGGCGGCCACGGCGCGTTCCACCAGCGGCTGGGCGGCGGCGGCCGCTTCGGAGTCTCCGGCGCGCAGGGCGTCGCGCAGCGCGATGAAGGGGCGCGGGAACACCGAGGACACCCCGGAGACGACGCCGGTCCCGCCGGAGCGGATGAGCTCGCCGAAGGAGACGTCGTTGCCGGAGATGATGGTGAAGCCCTCAGGCGCGTGCCCGAGGTAGGCGGCCACCGACGCGTCGCTCTCCCCGCTGATCTTCGCGCCGCGGACCCCGGCGTCGGCCAGCGCGCGCAGTGCCTCGGGGGCGACGGCGGTGGTGCTGCGGGCCTGGAAGAGGTAGGCGTAGACCTCGGCGCCGTCCGCCGCGGCGACCAGGCGCTCGTAGTAGCGGACGACCGCGTCGGCGGGCGCGGGCAGGAAGTGCGGGGTGATCGCCGCGACGCGCCGCGCCCCGGCCGCGACCGCCGCCGCGGTGAGTCGCTCCGCCTGGCGGGCGCTCGCGGCGCCGACGTGGGCGTAGGTGCCCTCGGGGCCGAAGACGTCGAGCGCGGCGCGCAGGACCTCCAGGCGCTCGTCGTCGTCGAGGGCGGTGAACTCGCCGGTGGTGCCGGCGGCGAACACGCCGTCGGCCCCGCGGTCGCGGACGGCGGTGAGCAGGGCGGCCAGGCCGTCGCGGTCGAGTTCCTCGTCGGCGGTGAACGGGGTGGGGGCCGCGGTGATGACCTGCGCGTGGGCGGGCATGGGTGGGGTTCTCCTCGTGGGGTCGGAAGGGACGGCGGTGCGGGCGGGTCGCGGGCGGTCGGGCGGGCAGATCGCAGGCGGACGTGTCAGCCGACGGGCGTGGTGTCGCTGCCGGATCCGGTGCCGGCTTTGGGATCGGAGCCGGGGGCCGTGGACCCGGGGCGGCTCCGCCAGGCCCGGCGCAGCGGGGGAACGGCGAGCGCGAGCACGCTGACGGCGAGGATCGCCATGGCGATCGGGCTGGTCAGAATGGTCTCCGGGCCGCCGATCTGGAGGGCGCGGCGCAGGTTGCCCTCGGCGAGCTCGCCGAGGATCAGGCCGAGCACGACCGGCCCGGCCGGGATTCCGAAGCGGCGCAGGAACAGGCCGGCGATCCCGAAGACGAGCATCACGGCGACGTCGAAGACGCTGTTGTTGACCGCGTAGGTGCCGACCATGCAGAACACCAGGATCACGGTCCACAGGTACTGGCGCGGCAGGTCGAGGAGCCGGACCACGCCGCGCATGCGCAGCAGGCTCAGGGCCAGGGCCGCGGCGGTGGCCACGAGCATGATCCCCGCGATGCTGTACACCAGGGCGGGCTGGTCGGAGAAGAGGGACGGCCCCGGCTGGATGCCCCAGACGACCATGGAGCCGATCATGACGGCCATGACGGAGTCGCCGGGGATGCCCAGTGCCAGGGTGGTGGTGACCGAACCTCCGAGGGTGGCGTTGGAGGAGGTGTCGGCGGCGGTGATGCCCTCCAGCGACCCCTTGCCGAACTCCTCGGGGGCCTTGGAGACCCGGCGCGCCTGGTCCCAGGCGAGGATGCCGGCGATGTCGCCGCCGGTGGCGGGCACGATCCCGACGACGCCGCCCACGCCGCCGCCCACTGCGAGCGGCCTGAGCATGGTGCGCCAGTCGGAGCGGCGCGGCAGCCACCGGCCGAACTGGGTGATGGGCGCGGGGCCCGCGCCGCGGCGGTGGGTGAGGATCTGGTCGAGGACCTCGGCGATGCCGAACAGGCCGATGATGGCGGCGATGAACGGGATGCCGTCGGACAGCTCGGGGAAGCCGAAGGTGAACCGGGTGTCCCCGGTGATGGGGTCGCGCCCCACCGCGCCCAGCAGCAGGCCGAACACCCCGGCCATCAGCCCCTTGACGATCCGGCCGCCCGAGACGCCGATCATCATCGTCAGGCCGAAGACGACCAGGGCGAACATCTCCGCGGGCCCGAACCGCAGGGCCAGCCGCGACAGCGGGACGGCCGCGGCGAGCAGCAGCGCGATGCCGACGAGCGTGCCCCAGGCCGAGGCGAACGCCGAGGCGGTCAGGGCGAGGCCGGCCTGGCCCTTCTTCGCCATCGCGTAGCCGTCGAAGGTGGTGGCGATGGAGGCCGGGGTGCCGGGGGTGTTGACGAGGATGGCCGGCACGCGGTCGCCGAAGTTCGCCGCCACGTAGATGGTCAGCAGAACCGCCAGGCCCGGGACCGGGTCCAGGGCGAGGGTGAACCCGCTGGCCAGGGCGACGGCCATGGTGGCGGTGATCCCGGGGAAGGCGCCGACGAGCATGCCCAGGACGGCGCCCGCGGCGATGCACAGCATGACGGTGGGGTCCAGCAGCGCGCCGAACCCTTCGGCTATGGGGCTCATCGGGTCCTGCCTTGGTGGTCGGAGGAGGGCGGTGCCGGCGGGGTCACAGCGGCACTCGCAGCAGGACGCCGAACAGCACGTAGAGGACCGCGGTGGTGACCGCGGGGAAGGCGATGAGCGCCTTCCAGCCGCGCCCGCCGCCGAGGTAGGCCAGGGCGGCGACCAGCACGGCCGTGGAGACCAGGAAGTGGATGAAGTACCACAGGACCCCGTAGCCGACGACGGTCGCCAGCATCGCCACCAGGCGCAGGGCGCCCTCGCGGGTCGCCGGGTCGGGAGCGTCGCCGGCGGCGGCGGGCCGGCGCCACGCGAGGGCGGCGTGCAGGACGCTGAGGCCCAGAAGGGTGAACGCCAGGACTTCGGGCCACCAGCGGGGGCCGATCCCGGCCGATTCCGGTCCCTGGTCGATCTGCCCGGCGAGCAGCAGGGCGGCCGCGGCGAGCGCGGCGCCGGCCGCGGCGGGGACGAGTTCGCGCAGGCGCGAGGGGCCCCGCCCGGCGGGGGCCGGCGCCGCGCCGGCCCCCGTTGCGTGTGGGGTGGCCATCGCCGTCAGTCCCCCCGGTCCAGGAGTTCGCCGAAGCGCCTGTGCTCGGAGTCGACGAACTCCTTGAAGTCGCCGGCGGAGACGTCGACGGGGATGTTGCCGGAGTCCTCGGTGACGCGGACGAACTCGTCGGAGGAGGCCGCCGCGTGGAACGCGTCCTCCAGCTTGGCGCGGACCCGGTCGTCGAGTCCCGCGGGGGCGCCGATCCCGCCCCAGCCGCCGATGATGACGTTGACGTCCTGGTCGAGGGCCGTCTCGACGTCCGGGAGGGTCGGCGAGGGCTCGGCGTCGAGCACGGCCAGGACCCGGAGCCGGCCGTCGTCGTGGGCCGGGGCGGTCTCGGAGATGCCGGCCACGACCGCGTCGACCTGGCCGCCGACGGCGGCGGTGACGGCGGGCGCCCCGCCGTCGAACGGCACCGTCTGGAACTCGACGCCGGCGCCCCTGCCCAGGGCGTCGGTGGCGACCTCCCAGATGGAGCCGGCGCCGGAGTTGGAGACGGTGATCTCCTCCGGGGCCTCGCCCGCGGCCTGGACGAGGTCGTCGAGGGTCTCGTAGGGGCTGTCCGCGGGGACCGCGACCGTGGCCGGGACCGACACCATCTGGCCGATGAGGTCGTAGTCGTCGGGGTCGACGTCGTAGCCCTGGTAGCCGAGCATCACGGTCTCCACCGGGAGGTAGCCGATGGTGTAGCCGTCGCTCGGCTGGTCGGCGAGGTACTCCAGGCCGACGGAGCCGGCGCCGCCGGTGCGGTTCTCGACCACGATGGTCTGCCCCAGGTCGCGCTCCATCTGGTCGGCGAGGGTGCGCGCGGCCAGGTCGGAGGCGCCCCCTGCCTGGTAGGGGACGACGAGCGTGATGTCGCCGCCGGGGTAGTCCTCCGGGTCCTCGGTGCTTCCGCCGCGGTCGGCGCACCCGGCGCTCGCGGCCACGGCCGCGAGCGCGAGCACGGCGCCCGCCGCTCGGAAGGTGATGGGTCGCATGGGTGTCTCCTCGGGTGGTCGAGCGCGACGCGGTGTCGTGTCGCTGTCCTGTGGTCCGGCGGTGCCGGGTGTCGCGATCCCGGCGGGCGCCGGCGGCGCCGGTGCGTGGCGGGCACCGGGCCGGTCAGCCGGGGTCGGCCGTCCTGCGGGCGAAGGGCTCGCGCAGCCGGAGCCGGGCGTTGTCGAGGTGCGCGTGGAGTTCGGCGGCGACCGCGTCGGGTTCGCCGGTGGCGACGAGCCGCGCGAGCAGCTCGTGGGCGGCGACCGACGGGCCGAGGTCGTCGTAGCGCTCGTTGGACGCGAGCAGCAGCATCTCGATGGTGGGCCGGTACTGGGCCCAGACGTCGGCGAGCCGGCGGTGGCCGGCGGTGCTGTAGAAGACCGAGTGGAAGCGCAGGTCGGCCGCTGTGTAGGACTCGGCGTCGCGGGTCCGGGCGGCGGTGCGCATGGCCTTGAGGGTCTGCTCCAGCTCGGCCGCCAGCCGGGGGCGGTCGGTGTCGAGCGCGATCCGCAGGGCCAGGGTCTCCATCGCCTCGCGCAGCGAGAACAGCTCGTCGATGTCGGCCGCGCTGAGGCCGACGACGGTGGCGCTGCGGCGGTTGGTGTCGATGAGCCCTTCCGCGGCCAGGGTCTTGAGCGCGTCGCGGATGGGGCCGCGGCTGAGGTCGAACCGCTCGGCCAGATGGCCTTCGACCAGGGAGTCCCCCGGGGCGTAGCGGCCGGTGATGATCATGCGCCGGAGTTCGTCCGCCACCTGGTCACCCAGTGCCACCTGTTTGATGGTCGTCGGGATCTCCGGCATTGTTTCCTTTCGGTTAACCGTTAACGGTTAACCAGATTGGACCCACAGTGTGACCCGTGTCAACAGGTGGGGAGACCCAGGACACGTACCCCCGCCTGGGCGAGCGCCGGAATCCCCCGCCGGGTCGGGGATGCGGGCCCGCGACCGAAGCCGAACGCCCCCGGGAATCCGCCGTCCCGGGGGCGTCGGGCACACGGCTCAGCCGGAGGGCGTGCCGCTCGGCGTGTCCCCCGTGCGCAGCGACCACCGGCCCGGACGCGAACGCGGGCGCGGGACCGGCACTTCGTCGGCGCCCGCCGCGCGGAACTCCCCCGCGGCCTCGTCGAAGATGTGCAGCCGGGCGGTCGGGATGTCGTAGTGAAGCGCGATCAGCTCCAGCTCACCCGCCGCGACCCGGTCGCGCACGCCGGGATAGGTGCGCAGGTTGGCGATCTGCTGGAGGACGTTGGCACGGCTCATCTCGTGCCACGCCTCGGCGCGGCCGTGCGCGTCGGGGCCGGGCGCGGGATCGGGCCGCCCGACCCCGCTGAGGGCGAACCAGGAGCGCAGCGCGGACGAGGGCGCTTCGCCGTCGAGCATGGCCGCCGCCGCGCCGCACTGGGAGTGCCCGCAGACGGCGATGGAGCGGACTCCGAGGACGTCCACGGCGTAGTCGATGGCGGCCTGCATGCCGGCCTCGACATCGGGAGCGTCGTGAGCGGGCACGATGTTGCCGACGTTGCGGATGGTGAACAGGTCGCCGGGACCGCTGCCGGTGATGAGGTTGGGCACGATCCGGGAGTCGGCGCAGGCGATGAGCAGGGTGTGCGGCTTCTGCCCGGCGCTGAGCTCGGCCATGACCGTTCCCAGCCGGGGCGCGACGGCGTCGTGGTAGTCGCGGGCCCCGGAGATGAGCAGCCCCGAGGCGAGGGTGTGCGCCTCCTCCCCGCGCACGCGCGGACGCAGCCACGGGCGCACGGACAGGAGGGGCGTCTTCTCGCGGGGCGGCTTGCCGGTGACCGCGCTCTCGTACCAGTCCTCGTGGAGTTCGTCGATGTCGACGGCGCCGCCGGTGCGCTCGTGGGACTGCCGCCAGGAGTGGATGGCGTCGAAGGCGGCGTTGTCCATGAAGTCGACGCTCAGGTCGAGGTCGACGTCGCTGCCCGGCGGGATGGTGTTCAGCGCGGAGGTGACCCGGGGCACGGCCAGGAAGGTCAGGGATCCGCGGATGATCGCGTGGTGGCGGTCGCCGGCCGAGGTGATGATGACGGTCGCCCGGGTGAGGCGCTTGAGGGCGACGATCATGGTCACCGCAAGGCCGATGACCACGCCCTCGACCAGGCCGAACAGGACCACCGAGAGCAGGGTGACCAGGTAGACGTGCCGTTCGCGGTGCGCGCGCAGGTTGCGGATGTGCGCGAGGTCGACCATCTTCATGCCGGTGAAGACGAGCAGCCCGGCGAGCGCCGCCATGGGGATGTACTCGATCAGCGACGACAGGGTGGCGACGAACAGCACCACCCACACGCCGTGCAGGATCGCCGACATCGGGGTGCGCCCGCCCGCCTGCACGTTGGCGGTGCTGCGGACGATGACGCCGGCGACGGGCAGCCCGCCCAGTGTTCCGGACGCGAGGTTGGCCGCGCCCTGGCCGATGAGTTCGCGGTCGAGCCGGACGCGGCGGCCCGCGTGCTGGCGGTCGACCGCGACCGCGCAGAGCAGGGACTCCACGCTGGCGACGAGCGCGATGGTCGCCACGCCCACGCCGATGGCGGCGTAGTCGCCCTGCGGGAGGATGGGCGCGATGCCGAGCCCTTCGGAGAGGGCGGGCAGGCTGACGCGCTGGACGTCCATGGACATCACGATCGAGACGCCCGTGGCCAGGGCGATCGCCATGAGGGGTCCGGGGATGCGGCGCACGGGGAAGCGGCGCCACTCGGGCAGCCGGCTCCACACGAGCAGGACCAGGATGGTCAGGACGCCGACGGCCACCGACTCGGTGTGGTTGGTGAGGATCTGGCCGGGCAGCTCGCGCAGGTTGACCAGCGGGGAGCTTTCGGCCGCGCCGCCGAGCACCACGTGGATCTGGGCGAGGGTGATGGTCACGCCGACGCCGGCGAGCATGCCGTGCACGATCGCGGGCGAGACCGCCAGCGCGGCGCGGGCGATGCGCAGCGACCCCAGCACGATCTGCACCACGCCGGCGAGCGCGGTGATGAGGCAGGTGACGGCCCACCCGTGGGCCGCGATGAGTTCGGCGACGATGATGGTCAGCCCCGCTGCGGGGCCGCTGACCTGGACCATCGACCCGCCGAACGCACTGGCGACGATGCCGCCGATCGCCGCTGCGATCAGGCCGGCCACCAGGGGTGCGCCTGAGGCGACGGCGATGCCCAGCGAGAGCGGAACGGCGATGAGAAAGACGACGAGTGACGCGGGGACATCGTGGCGGAGGTTTCCGATCCCGCGCAGCACGCGGTTCCTCGGGCTATTGCCGGCGGCGGCGGACGAGTGTACGCCGTCTGAAATATGCATGGGACTCCCTGGTGTCGAGTGTCGGCAAAGAGGGAGAGCGAACAGCGTAAAGCGTATCCATGGCAGCGCACCCGGACTCATCGCCCGCGTTCCGCCACGCCGAGAAAGATGAATGCGAACTGAATTCGCGGTGAGTACCGCACCTTATCTCCGCGCCGGGAGGGACCCGGGAAAAGAAGTTCCAGCATTAACGAATATCACATGTCAGCAGCTCACATGGCCCACGATGGGCACATCCCATGTCCGAATTGACCTCAATGGGCAATATGCAGGTATTGCCACTCCTGCGAACATGATCACCAATGCGGCATTGATTCTCGGTCGGTGAACTTTCATTGTGGCGTCGGCCACTCACCCTCGAATCCCCGCCAACCGACCCATTTCTTACAAAAAACGCGCACCCGCAATCGACGAATGGGGCGAACCCGGACACACACCCGTGCACCGCCACACCGCGCAGCCGAGCACCACCGCCCCACGAGGGGGGCCATGTAAGGTTTGCCTGGCCTTGCTCTTCCTCCGCTTCCCGGTCCCGCCGGGCCGCCCCCTCCGCCGGGCGCCGCGGCACCGCCACCCCCACGGCAAAGGACGCGACACGCCATGGCCGTCCACCCCGGGTTCGTCGGCGACGCCGTCGAGAGCGCGGCCGCGCCGCCCGGGTCAGCGCCATCGAGCAGGTCTCCCCGGGCCTGCTGCGGGTCCGCTTCGACACCCGGCCCTACTGGGCGACCGGCCGCACCGGGCTGTGGGCCGGCCCCCCGGCGGCGGGCCGCGCGCGTCCGGACCGCGGCCGGGCCTCCCCCGGCCCCGCGTGCTCCGGCCTCTCCTCCCGCGGCCTCTCCCGCGGCCTGTCCTCCTGCGACCGGGCGCCCACGGACCGCTCGCCGACGGACGGGGCGGACGTGCCGATGCCGTCGGGAGGCGTCCAGCCGTGCTCGCGGATCGCCCGGACGAGGGCGTCGACCATCACCGGGTCGAACTGCGTGCCGGCGCAGCGGCGCAGCTCCGCCAGCGCGTCCTCGATGGGCCACGCCTTGCGGTAGGAGCGGGTGGTGGTCAGGCAGTCGAAGACGTCGGCGACGGAGACGATGCGCGCGATCTCGGGGATCTCCGCTCCGGCGAGCCCCTTGGGGTAGCCGCGGCCGTCCACGCGCTCGTGGTGGTAGAGCACGCCTGACGCGGCATCGCCCAGGAAGTCGATCTCGCGCACGATCTCATGGCCGCGCATCGGGTGCAGCCGGATCGCGGCGAACTCCTCGTCCGTGAGCTTGCCCGGCTTGCGCAGGACACGGGTGGGCACGCCGAGCTTGCCGACATCGTGCAGCATGCCGGCGTAGCGGATGGTCTGCACGCGTTCGGCGTCCATCCCCAGCTCCTGGGCGATCATCCCGCTGGCCGTGGAGACGCGCAGGCAGTGCCCGCGCGTGTAGCGGTCCTTGGTCTCGACGGCCTGGCACAGCGTTGCCAGGGTGGCGTCGTGGGCGCGCTGCTCGGCCACGCTCTGGCGGAAGGCCCAGCGGGCGATCGTCAGCGGGACCAGGACGAGGACCACCGCCAGGGCCCCGACGACCTCCCAGATGGCGACGATGGACAGCCCCAGCATGCCGAACCCCAGCGACGACAGTTCCAGGACAGCGAGGGGCCGCCACCGGATGCGGCTGGGCCGCATGACCGGGACGACGCCCAGCAGGGTCATCAGGACGGTGATCAGCACCATGTTGACCAGCGTGAAGGCCAGGATCGCCGCCGCGAACGGCAGCAGGATCGCGGGAAAGCAGTCGCGTTCGGGCACGCCGAGGTCGCCGCCCAGCAGCACGAAGGCGTTCCCGGCGGCGTAGCCGGCCAGCGCGAACTGCCCGCCATTGAACAGCCGCTTGATGATGCTCTGGCGCCGCAGGACCAGGAAGGACCCCATGCCCACGATGGCGGCGCCCACGGGGCCCACCAGCACCACCGCCGCCAGCGACGCGATCAGGCTCGGTGAGATCCCGGTGCGGCCGGTGCCGACCATCGTGACGATCGACTCGGCGACGACGAACAGGACCAGCAGGCAGGCCAGGGTCGCGGGGTCGATGGGGCCGCTGGGGCCCAGGGTCACGGCCACCGCCGCGAGGGAGACCACGAGGCATACGTACACGCGGGCCGTGCCGGGCAGGGAACCCATGTTCCGACCTCCGATCTCGCGGCCCGGGGCGGCCGCGCGGCTCCCCGGTGGGAGCGGCCGGACCGGGGGGAGGGGTCGGCGGCGGCGCGGTCCCCGGGGGGCGAGGGGGGACGTCCGGCGCATAAGGTACCGCCGCTCACTCGTGGTGACCAGGGACCGTCGTCGGCCGGTGCGGCCGCGGCGGCCGCTTCGGCCGCACGCGGTGGCGGCGGGCCCCGCGGAACGCGGCGCGGTACGGCCGCTCAGGCGCGCGGCACGGGCGCCCGCCGCCGGACGGCGCCCGATATCCGGCGTTCGCCACATCCGCCCCGGGGCGAACCGGGTAGTCCAGGTTGTGCGTCACGGCGGGACGGCACCGGCGCTACCCCGTCCCGGCCGAGCAGGCCACGCCCCCGGCGAAGAGGCGGCGGGGCCCTCCCCGTCGGAACGGGCGGAAGGGCTCCGCCGATCGCAGCGGGAGGGCGGTGCGGCCCCGGCGAGTGCGGTGCGGCCCCGATCAGGACGGGAGGGCGGCGGCGATGCTCGTGGCGATGGGCGTGGTGGGGCGGCCGATGAGCTCGGCGAGGTCGCCGTTGCGGCGGGCCAGCAGGCCGCGGGCGATGGCGCCGTCGATGCCGACCACCGTCTGGACGGCGGGGGCGGGCAGGCCCGCGTCGTCCAGGATCCGCGCGTGTTCCTCGGGGGTCACACTCGTGTAGCGGACCTCCTTGCCGGTCTGGCGGGAGATCTCGGCGGCGAGCTCGGCGAAGCTCCATGCCTCGTCGCCGCTCAGCTCGTAGACGCGGTTCTCGTGTCCGTCGCCGGTCAGCACCGTGACAGCGGCGGCGGCGTAGTCGGCGCGGGACGCGGAGGCCACCCGGCCCTCGCCGGCACTGGCCAGGATGGCGCCCTGTTCGAGGGTCCGACTGAGCTGCTCGGTGTAGTTCTCGTTGTACCAGCCGTTGCGCAGGAAGACGTACGGGAGCCCCGAGTCGAGGACGGCCCGCTCGGTCCCCTTGTGGTCGTCGGCGAGCGAGAAGTCGGCATCGGGACCGCCGAGGACGCCGGTGTAGGCCAGCAGTGCGGCGCCCGCGTCCTTGGCGGCGTCGATGACGGCCCGGTGCTGCGGGATCCGCGCGCCGACCTCGTTCCCGGAGATCAGCAGCACCCGGTCGCCCGGACCGAATGCACCCTGGAGGGAGGCGGGGTCCCCGTAGTCGGCGACGCGCACCTCGACACCGCGCGCGGCGATGTCCGCCGCCTTGTCCGGGTTGCGGACGACGGCGGCGATCTGATCAGCGGGGGCGCGCTCCAGCAGCCCATCGACGACATGGCGCCCCAGCGCGCCGGTGGCTCCGGTCACGACGATCACGATCGTGCTCCGTTCCGTGGAAGGGAAAGCGGGGCCGCTTCCCGAGAAGAGTGCTTTCTATTCAACAGTACAAACCATAAGTTAGCACTCCTCTCATTCGGTCCCGGAGCGGGGGCGCCGGCGGCCCCCGCGGACCGTCGCCCGTCAGGGCCGGCGTCCGGCGAGGACGCAGAACTCGTTGCCCTCCGGGTCGACGAGTACGACCCAGCTCTCCTCGCCCTGCCCGACGTCGGCGCGGCGGGCACCCAGGCCGAGCAGGCGACGGACCTCCTCGTCCTGCTCCCTGTCGGTCGGGTTGACGTCGATGTGGAGCCTGTTCTTGGCGGTCTTGCCCTCGGGCACGCGCGCGAACGTCACCACCGGCGGCACCGGGCCGGGGCGGTCCTTGCCTTCGGGCACCAAGGGGGAGCCGATGGCGACGAACCCGTCTTCCTCCTCCCGCACCTCGTAGTCGAGGACCGCGCACCAGAACCGGGCGAGACCTTCGGGATCGGCGCAGTCGATCGCGAGTTCGGTGAACTTACTGGCCATGTCGGGACCTCCCGGTCGAGTGGTTGCGAGAGAGGCCGGGCCACCGGGCGGGTGCCCGTCTCACGTCGAGGCGGTGGCGCCGGAACGGCCTCCCGCTTCCCATGGTCCATGGCCCGGGAGCGGGGTGGCGGTCCTTCCCGACGTCGTTGCGGCGACGGCCGCCCGACGAAAGCCAGGACACACTCCCCTGTGACCCTTGACACTCTCCAGATGCCGGACGTAACCTCCCGTCTAGTTGTCTAGACAGATTTTGTTGACCACGTCCTGCTTCACTTCGACGGAGGACCACCCATGGCATCCCTCAAGGAAGCCCGTTACGAGCTGGTCGAGATCCCCGAGCGCTTCGGGCCGGTCACCCTCGACGTCGACCGGCAAAAGGTTTTGGACTACGCCTACGCCCAGCACGACTTCGGCGACTGGTACTTCCGGGAGTCCCCGTTCGGCGGGCCGGTCGGGCACCCCCTGGTGCTCGCCAACGACCTGCTGTTCCTCTTCTACCAGGGCTACGACGGCAACACCGCCCAGGGCCTGCACACCCACGAGACGCTGCGCTTCCGCTCGCCGGCCGCGGTGGGCGAGACGGTGACCGTCGAGGGCGCCTACACCGAGAAGTACGAGGCGCGGGGCCAGGGCTACGTCACCCTTGAGGCCACGGCGCGCGGCGCCGACGGCCGCGTGCTCGTCGAGCACGTGGGCAAGGAGATCATGCGTACCGTCGCCGGCGACATCGTCGGCAAGGGCCGCTCCGCGGAGTCCGCCCGCAAGCGCTCGGTGCTGGCGACCGTCGACGCCGGCGTGCCGGCGATCACCGTCGCCGTCCACGGCGCCCCCGAGCGCGCGGGCATCCCCGCGCGCACCACCGCCTTCACCCAGGACCAGATGTCGGTGTTCTCGTGGGCCGGCAAGGGCTTCGCCAACGTGCACACCAGCCTCGCGAAGGCCGCGGAGACCGGCCTGGACCGCACCATCGTGCAGGCCCAGCAGCAGACCGGGCACATCATCGCCAACCTCGTCGACGTGTTCGGAGCGAGCTGGTTCACCAGCGGAGAGCTGGACCTGCGCTTCGTCTCGCCCGCCTACGTCGGCGACGCGCTCACCACCACCGGCGCGGTCCTCGGTGAGACGGAGGACGGCCGCCTCGAACTCGAAGTATGGGTCGAGAACGGCCACGGCACCAAGACCGCCGTCGGCTGGGCTTCGGCCCGGATCGACGATGCCCCGGCTCGCCCCGTCCAGCTGATCTGACCGGCGTGTTCCGGTAGCCCCGGACGTTCAGAGGAATCGACCATGCCCAACACCGACGCACCAGCCCCACACACACCGGCGGAACGCGCCAGGCTCGCCCGGCGAGCGGCCGTCGCCAGCCTCGTCGGCACCGCCGTCGAGTGGTACGACTACTTCATCTTCGGCACGGCCTCGGCCCTGGTCTTCGGACCCCTGTTCTTCCCCAACCCCGACGACCCCATCATCGGCACCCTCTCGGCGTTCGCCGTGTTCGGTGTCGGATTCGTCGCCCGGCCGCTCGGCGCCGTCGTCTTCGGACACTTCGGTGACAAGTTCGGCCGCAAGGTCGCCCTCATCACCACCCTGATGATGATGGGCGTGTCCACCTTCCTCATCGGCCTGCTGCCGACGGCCGAGCAGATCGGCCTGTGGGCGGCGGCGCTGCTGGTGCTGATGCGGCTCGCCCAGGGCTTCGCGGTCGGCGGCGAGTGGGGCGGGGCCTCGCTGGTGGCCGTCGAATACGCCCCGGAGGACAAGCGCGGCGCCTACGGAAGCTTCCCGCAGATCGGCAACGCCGTGGGGCTCGTGTTCTCCACCGGCATCTTCGCCGTCGTCTCCATGCTCCCCGACGACCAGCTCTTCTCCTGGGGCTGGCGCATCCCCTTCCTGCTCAGCGCCGTGCTGATCGTCGTGGGCCTGTTCATCCGCTTCAAGCTCACCGAGACCCCCAGCTTCCAGGCCGCGCAGGAACAGCTGCAGAACGCACGGGAAGCCGCGCAGGTCAAGGAGAAGATGCCGCTGGCCGAGCTCTTCCGGAACTTCAAGAAGCCGCTGCTGCTCGCCATGGGCATGCGCCTGGGTGAGGCGGTCTTCGGCTACATCGTGCTGACGATCGGCCTGACCTTCGTCGAGAACTACACCGACATCCCGCGCACGCAGGTGCTGATCGCGTCGTCGATCGCCGCCGGCTTCGCCATCTACACCTACTACTTCTTCGGCAAGTACAGCGACAGGATCGGCAGGCGCACGGTCTTCATCTTCGGTTCCGTGTTCGGTGCCGCCGTCGTCTTCCCGTTCTTCTGGATCCTGGCCGCCGAGAACATCCTGCTCATGTACGTGATCTACACGCTCGCATACGCCATCGGCGTCGGCGCGGTGTACGGCGTGGAGCCCGCGTTCTTCTCCGAGCTGTTCGGTACCAAGGTCCGCTACACGGGCGTCTCCCTGGCCGCGCAGATCCCGTCCATCCTGGTCGGTTTCTGGCCCTTCCTGGCCACCGCGCTGTTCGCCGCCACCGACGGCGACCCGTGGCCCATCGCGGCGCTGACCGTGGTCTGCCTGGGCATCGGCCTGGTCTGCGCCTACCTCGCGCCCGAGACCAACCGGACCGACATCAACGACATCGGGGAGGACGCCCGATGAGCCCCGCGGACGCCCGCCGCGACCTCACCGACCCCCGCACGGCGGCGACCGGGGCGGACCCCGAAGCCGGCCTGAAGGAGCCGCTCTTCGAGAACCTGGAGATCCCGGAGAAGCTGGGCCCGGTGACCGTGCGGGTCGACGACCACAAGATCAAGCGGTTCGCCTTCACCCAGGACGACCACCACCCGTGGCACCTGCACTCCAGTCCCTTCGAGGGCAGGCGCATCGGCCACGCCGCGCTGCTGGGAAACGACCTCGTCCAGCTGTTCACCACGGTCTACGCGGCCAGCAGGGTGGTCGGCCTGCACACCGAGGAACAGCTGTGGTTCGACTCCCCGGCGTTCCTCGACGAGGCCGTCACGCTGCAAGGGACCTACACGGAGTCCTACGAGCGGCGCGGCCAGGGCTACGTCGTCATGGAGGCCACCGCAACGGGTGACGACGGGCGCAGCGTGCTGCGCCACCGCGGGGTCGAGATCCTGCGCACCCGGCCGGGTGACATCGCGGGCCGCGGCTCCTCGACACCCGCGCCGGACGCGCGCCGCGTCACGGGCCACGTCCCCGCCGGCGCGCCCGCGTTCGACCCGGCGGCGCCGCGGCCCGGCCAGGTCCTGGCCCCGCTGGCCAAGACCATCACCACGGAGCAGGCCGCGGTGTTCTCCCGCGTCGGCGAGTACGTGCGCAACATCCACAACGACCTCGGCCTCGCCCGCGAGGCGGGGATGCGCGTGCCGATCGTGCAGGGCCAGCAGCAGTTCGGCGTGCTCGCGGAACTGCTGACCCGGGCCGTCGGCGCCGCGTTCTTCACCGGCGGGTGGATGCGCGTCAAGTTCCTCAACACGGTGGACGTGCACGAGCCGATCGAAGCGGGCGGCGTCGTCACCGCGGTCGGCGACGACACGACCGAATTCGAGATCTGGGTGCGGCGAGCCGACGGAAGGCTCAGCACCGCGGGGTGGGCGAGCGCCCCCCTCGCAGCGACCAACGAGTGACAACGAAAGTGATGGTAATGACGGAGATGACCGGCGGCGAGCTCGTCGTCAAGATGCTGGAATCGCTCGGAGTCACCCACGTCTTCGGCGTGGTCGGCGGGCAGACACTCGCCATCAGCGACGCGATCATCGACACGGACGCCATCGAGTTCGTCCACACCCGCCACGAGAACGCGGCGGCGGTCATGGCCGACGCCTACGGGCGGCTCACCGGCCGTCCCGCCGTGGCGATCTCGACCACGGGGCCCGGTGCCACGAACCTGCTCACCGGCGTCGGCGGGGCGTTCCGCGACTCCAGCCCCGCGATCATCATCACCTGCAACAACAACGGCGAGAACATCCACAAGGACGACGCGCAGAACGCCGACCACGTCGACATCTTCCGCAACTACGTGAAGTACGGGCGGCTGGTCGCCCACCCCACGTCGATCAAGCAGGCCATGGAAGAGGCCTACATCAACGCCATGACCGGCAACCCCGGCCCGGTGCACCTGGACTTCGCCCGCGACACCATCGAGCAGCCGGTCGAGAACCCGCCGGAGGTGCCCGCCGTGCACCCGGCCCGTTCCTGGGTGGGGTCGCGCCCCGTTGCGGCGAACGGCCAGGTCGAGGCGGTCGCCGCCCGCGTGCTCGCGGCCGAGAAGCCGGTCATCTGGCTCGGCAACGGCGGCAACCGCGGGAAGGCGTCCGACGACGTCCTCGCGCTGGCCGAGGCGCTGAACATCCCGGTCATCACCACGTTCAACGGCATGGGCGCGGTCCCGACCACCCACCCGCTCGTCTTCGGTGCGCTGAGCCGCATGGGGACCGACCTGACCACCCGGGTGATCGGCGAGGCCGACCTCGTGCTGGCGCTGGGCAACAGCCTCAACGCGGTCTCCACCACGCGCTGGCGCCGCCGGCTGCCCGAGGTCGTGCAGGTCGACATCGACCCGGCCATGATCGGCCGGTACTACGCCGACGTGACCACCGGTGTCGTCGGCGACGTCGCCTCCTTCGCCCGCGACCTCACCGCGGCCACCGCGGCGCAGGCCGATCGGGCGCGCGGCTCCCGCGCCGACTGGATCGCGGAGCTGCAGAAGGCCGAGAGCGAGTGGTGGGAGCTCAGCGCCTCCGTCGAGCCCGAGAACCCGGGCACCGTGTCGCCGGCCGTCGTCGTGCGCGCGCTGAGAGACGTCACGCCCGAGGACGCCGTGCTGATCCCCGACGCCGGCAACCCCGGGGTGTGGTCGTTCCTGTGGGAGATGCCGGTCCCCTACCGCTACATCAAGCCGGTCGGGTTCGGGAACATGGGCTTCGCCCTGCCCGCCGCGATCGCCTCGGTCTCCGACGCCCCGGAGCGGCCCGTGCTGGCCCTGATCGGGGACGGATCCCTCGGCATGAGCCTCGGTGAACTGGAGACCCTCGCCCGGGTCGGCGGCCCCGTGGTCGTCGCGGTCCTCAACGACTCCAGCTACGGCAACATCCGCCAGGAGCAGGTCCTGCACTTCAACGGGCGTACCGTCGGCGTGGACTTCCGGGACGTGGACTTCGCCCAGGTGGCCCGCGGCATGGGGCTGGACGGGATCCGGGTGACCGACCGGGAGTCGATGGTGCGCGCGGTGCGCGAGGGGTTCGCCTCCGGAGCGCCCCTCGTCGTCGACGTCGTGCTGGACCGCGAGGCCAACGCCTGGACCTACGAGGCGTTCACCCCCTACGCGGGCTGACGGCGAGGAGGCCGACATGGAGCACAAGGACAGCGGGAGCACCCCGGGACCGCTCGACGGCGTGAAGGTCCTCGACCTCTCACGCTTCATCGCGGGCCCATTGTGCGCCCAGATCCTCGGGGACTTCGGCGCCGAGGTGGTGAAGGTCGAGCGCCCCCGGGGCGAGGACTCCCGCCACCACGGGCCGTACTGGCGGGGCGAGAGCATCTACATGTTCCTCTACCACCGCAACAAGCAGGCCGCGACCCTGGACACCCGCCACCCCGACGCCAAAGCGGTCCTGGAGGACCTGGTGCGCTGGGCCGACATCGTCGTGGAGAACTTCCGGCCCGGCACCCTGGAGAAGATGGGGCTGGGGTACGAGCGGATGAAGGAGCTCAACGAATCCGTCATCCTCGTCTCGATCTCCGGCTTCGGGCAGACGGGGCCGGACTCGCGCCGGGCCCTGTTCGACGCGATCTCCCAGGCGTCGTCCGGTCTGATGAGCATGACGGGCGAAGCCGACGGCAAGCCCACGCTCAGCGGGACCTACATCGCCGACTACACCACCGGCTACCAGGGGGCGATCGGGGCCATGGCCGCGCTGGCCCACCGGGAGCGGACCGGTGAGGGCCAGCTCGTCGACGTCGCCAGCTACGACACGATGTTCTCCGCGCTGGGCACCCGCCTGATCGCGGAGCTCATGCTCGGGCTGGAGATGCCCCGGTCGGGGTCGCGCGACCTGCTCACCGCGCCGGTGAACGTGTACGAGGCCGCCGACGGTCCGATCTACATCCAGGCCGGGACGGCCTCGCTGTTCCCGAAGCTCTGCTCGGTGATGGGCCGCGACGACCTCTCCACCGATCCGCGCTACGCCACCGTGGAGGGCAGGATGGCCGACCAGGCCGCCCTGGAATCGGTGATCCAGGACTGGGCCGGACGGCTCCCCCGCGCGGAGATCGCCCGCCGTCTCGACGAGGCCGGGGTGCCCTACGCCAACGTCGCCAGCGTCCGCGAAGCCGCGGCCTCACCACAGCTGGCCGCGCGTGGCATGATTGCCGAGGTGGAACATCCATCCCTGGGAACGATCCGCATGCCCAACAATCCCATTCACATGGAGAAGTCACCGCCCACGGTGCGCAAGGCACCGCCGCAGGTGGGCGAGGACAACGACCATGTGTACGGGACCATTCTGGGGCGCAGCGCCGAAGAGATCCACCGGCTCCGTGCGGAGGGCGTCATCTGATGGCGCGAAGCGTCCTCTACCGAGTGATCTATGACGACATCTCCTCGCAGATCACCTCGGGCGCACTGAAAGCCGGCTCGAAGCTGGAGAGCGAGTCCGAACTCGCCCGCCGGTACGGGGTGAGCCGGATGACCGTGCGGCAGGCTCTCGACCTGCTCTTCACCGATGAGCTGGTCACCCGCAAGCGCGGCAGCGGCACCTACGTGCGCGAGAACCCGCGCCGCGGACGGCGGCTCAACCGGCTGCGCTCGTTCGCCCAAGAGCTCGCCAGCCCCGAGGAGGCCGTCACCAGCCGGGTCCTCTCGGCCACGGAGGAGAAGGCCCCGAAACAGATCGCGCAAGGGCTGGGCCTGGAGATCGGCGACGCCGTCAACCGGATCAAGCGGCTGCGCCTCGTCGGCGGGGTGCCGGCGGCGGTGCAGGAGGCGTGGGTCCCCTACGCCGTCGCGCCCGGTCTGGCGCGGGACCCGCTGGTGGAGGGCTCCCTCTACCGCACCCTGACGGAGAAGCACGGCCTGAAGCTCCGCTGGGCGGATCAGACCATGACGGCGGCCCTGCTGGAGCCGGCGGAGGCGGAACTGCTCTCGGCGACGATCGGCGGGGCGGTGCTGCACTCCCTCCGTGTCACCTACTCCGACACCGAGCGCGCCGTGGAGTACACCAACAGCTGGACCCTTCCGGAGTTCCCGCTCCTGCTGCGGATCGACGCCGAATGAGCGCCGCGGAACCCGCCGTCGTCGCCGTCGACGTCGGTACCTCCGCCGTGCGGTCCGGGCTGTTCGGCCTCTCGGGCCGGCTGCTGCGCTCCGCACGGGTGGCGCGTACGGCCAGCGTCGGCGACGCCTTCGACGCCGCCGAACTCTTCGCCGAGGTCGGCGCGTCGCTGCGCGAGCTCGACGTGGATCGCCGTCCTCGCGCGCTGTGCGTCTCCGCGCACATCGGCAGCGTCGCCGTTGACGCGCGCCTCGACCCGGTGCTGCCGGCGGGCGGGTGGGCCGACACCCGCGGCCTCGGCCTGCTCCACCGCATGCCGGATGCGCAGCGGGCGGGACTACTCGCCAGGGGCGGGCGTCCCGCGCTCTCGGGCGGGGCCCTCGCCCTCGCCCTGGAGCTGGCGGAGTCCGGTCTCGGGGAGCGCGTCCGCGCGCTGCTGAGTCCCAAGGACTTCCTCGTGACGCGGCTGACCGGTCACGTGGCATCGGACACCGTGGACGCCGCCTACACCCTGGCCTCCGATGTGCGCACCCGGTCCTGGCAGTCCGGCGCGCTGGGGTCGCTGGGACTCCCGGAGGGCTGGTTCCCGCCGCAGGTGGAACCCACCGTGGTGGTCGCGGGGCTGCACGCCGCCGGAGCCGAGCACACCGGCCTGCCGGAGGGGACCCCGGTGGTCTCGGGCGGTCCCGACGGTTCGGCCGGAATCGCGGTGCTGCTCGGCAACACGTCGTCGGGGATCGCGGACGTGGCGGGGACGACCGATGTCCTCGCCCGCCTGATCGACGATCCCGCCCGTGCCCGGGTCGGTGCCGTGGTGAATCCGGCCATGGTTCCCGGGATGTGGACCGCCGGTGGTGCGACCGGGATGACCGGCGGCGCGGTCGCACGGTGGCGGTCGCTGGTGGGAGCCGTCGACGACGAGAGGCTCAGCGCCGTGCCGGTGGGCAGTCGCGACCTGCTCGTCTTCCCCGGTCTCTCCGGTGAGCGGTTTCCCCGCTGGCGGCCCGATACGCGGGGAGCGCTCGTGGGCCAGACCTCGGACCACGGGCCGGCGGAGATCCTGCGTGCCGCGCAGGAGGGGGGCGGCTTCACCGTGCGGGAGGGTGCGGATCTGCTGGATCCGGGTCGGGAACTGCCCATGCTGTTCGCGGGTGGGTCGGCGCGTTCGGCACACGTGGCGCGGCTGCGCGCGGACGTCCTCGGGCGGCCCGTTCACGTCGCCGACGACCCCGATGTGACCCTGCTCGGCGCGGCCGCCCTCGCGCTGGTGGGGATCGGCGAAGTTCGGGACCTCGACGAGGCGCGCGACCGGCTCGGCCTCACGTTCAGCGTGGTAGCGCCGGACGATCGGCGGAGTTCCCGCTACGACGAGGTGTTCGCCCGTTGGATCGCGGCCCGGGAGTCCGGCCTTCCGGCCGTGTAGCCCCCTGATCGGATCCCGCTCAGGATCGCGTACCGACGGCAACCTGCTGCCCTGCCCCGCCCCCTCACTCGGGGCAGGGCAACAGACGATCAGGCCGAAACAGCGGAGGCGCCGGGCCATGAGGTTCCGCCGCCCCAGGTGTCGGCCAGGTCACGCGCTCCGAGGAGCGAGCGACAGAGATTCGCAGTTGGGCCCCCGTCCTCGTACCCGGATTCCTCCAGGTCGAGGGCTACGCCCGTTCGATCTTCAGAGTCGGACGGCCACTCGATCCTCCTGAGCACATCGAGCGGCTCGTGATGGGGCGCATGAACCGGTTTCGCACGCTGACCCGGCCCGGTGGTCCGGCGCTGTGGGTCACGCTCTGTGAATCGGTACTTCTTCGCAAGGTCGGCGGGGCCGAATCGATGCACCAACAGCTCAGCCGCTTCATCGACCTGGCAGAATCGGGGCGGGTCCGGATTCAGGTCGTCCCCTTCGAGACCGACGACTCTCCAGGGAATTCCGGCCCCTTCCGTGTCCTGACCACGCGGGAGGGCGCCACCTTGATCTACGGCGATTCGACGGGCGGTGGGAGCATCCTTGACTCTCTACCTGAGGTCCGGCGTCATGTCGCCCTGTGGGGGGAGCTGCAAGCCGTGGCTTCGCCCCCTGCGGCATCACTGAAGATGATCAGGAAGGTTCGAGATGAACTCTGAGTTCCACAAGAGCAGTTACAGCGGCGCGTCATCGGAGTGTGTGGAAGTGTCGGAGGGCACCGTGACCCTGATTCGAGACACCAAGAGTCCCCGCGCCGCCATGCTGTCCTTCCCCACCCGCGAGTGGATCGCCCTCCTCTCCGACATCGACGCGCTATAACCCATCCGCCTCCCGACCCTGCCTGGCATGGTCTGCGCGCAGCGAGGTGATCACGTGCTGAACGAGACATGGACCAAGTCATCCTGGTCGAACGCCGGCGGCTCGTGCGTGGAAGCGCGTACGGACGGGGCGACACGAGTTCAGATGCGGGACACACTGAACAGAACGCTCGGCACTTTGACGTTCCCCCGACGAGAGTGGACCGCCCTCCTCTCCGACATCGACGCCCTGTAACCCCCTCCGCTCCCCCGGCCCCAACGAGTCCGCGAAGTTCATACGAGAGGTGAAGGGACGGCTATGAGCGCCCCGAACTGGCATAAGTCCAGCTACAGCGATGGCAACGGCGGCCACTGCGTCGAGGTGGCGGAGGGGCTGTCCACCCTGGTGCGCGACACTCGGCACAGGGAGCTCGGCAGCCTGGTGTTTCCGGCACGCGAGTGGACCGCCCTCCTCGCCGACATCGACGCCCTGTAGCCCCTCCTACTCCTCCCGGCCCTTGTCTCTCCCCCGAGGCAGGGGCCTTCGGTGTGTTGGGCCAAGTGAATGAACAGTGCGTCCCCATTGGGGTTGTTTTGGCATGGTTTGCGGTAGACGCCCGGCCGCAAAGGCACCGCCGCAACGGCATGAAGGGCAGGTGAGCGGCATGGCAACGCAGACCAAGACCAAGAGTCAACCATCGAGCATCACGGACAGGGGCGGGATCAAGGTCATGGAGGGGGACCGGCGCTACCCTTCCCTGTGCCGGGGCTTCAACCCCCGCTGGAGCTCACGCCCGGAGTACGTGCGGCTGGTGCGTTCGAGCGACGAGGCCCGCTACGCCTTGGAGCAAGCCGTCCGAGAACGACCCAAGGTCGCCAAACGCGACCGCATCACGGTCCGTGCGGGCGGCCATTGCTACGAGAACTTCGTCTGTTCCGATGACGTCCGGGTCATCATCGACGTCTCGCTGCTCGACGGGATCTACACCGAGAAGCAGAAGGGCCCCAAGGGCGAGGACGTCGTCTGCGTCGAGGCCGGTGCGACCAACGGGGACCTGCGCAAGCGGCTCTTCCTCGCG
The DNA here is from genome assembly GCF_042653925.1 of Nocardiopsis mangrovi. Lineage (NCBI taxonomy): Bacteria > Bacillati > Actinomycetota > Actinomycetes > Streptosporangiales > Nocardiopsidaceae > Nocardiopsis > Nocardiopsis mangrovi. Next base: position 9,080 of record NZ_JBHSFQ010000029.1, on the reverse strand, counting down.
ACCGGGAAGACGCTCCCGGGCGGCTCCTGCTCCACCGTCGGGATGGGCGGGCACATCCCCGCCGGAGGCTTCGGCCTGCTCTCGCGGCAGTTCGGCCTCACCGTCGACTACCTCTACGGGGTGGAGGTCGCCGTCGTCGGCGCCGACAAGAAGGTGAAGCTGGTCAAGGCGACCGCCGACAGCAAGGACCCCAAGCTCAAAGAGCTGTGGTGGGCCCACACCGGAGGCGGCGGGGGCAACTTCGGCCTCGTGACGAAGTTCTACCTCCACAACCTGCCCACCGCGCCCAAGCACGTCCTGCTGTCGGCCGGCGGCTGGCCGTGGAAGGACGTCCGCAAGGACGACTTCACCCGGATCGTGAACAACTTCGGGGGCTTCTGGGACAAGCACCGGGGCATGCGCGACGAGTTCTCCGCCCTGTTCGGGATCCTGCTCCTGACGCATCGCAGCAAGGAGCAGATCGGGCTCATCGCGCAGATGGACGCGTCCGTTCCGCACGCCAAGGACCGGATGAACGCGTTCCTCAAGGCGATGGACCGGGGGCACAAGCCGAGGTTCATGTCGCTCGACAACGCCTACGGCGAGTACCCGGCCCTCAGCTCGCTCACCACGCCCGCCAAACTCACCTGGAACACCACGGACAAGACGCTCGATCCCGTGGACAACCTGAGCTGCGGCAAGCACAAGTCCGCCTACCTGCGCAAGCCCATGGGCAAGGAGCAGATCGAGGCGATGTGGAAGGCGCTGGCCGGGGAAGGCACGTCGGTCAAGCGCAACGCCGTGGTCCAGGTCGACTCCTACGGCTCCGCGATCAACCGCCCGAGGAGCAGCGCCACCGCCGCCTACCAGCGCGACTCCATCATGAAGATCCAGCACCAGATCTACTGGCCCGCGCCCGGAAAGGGCGTCGACGAGCTGAAGTGGATCCGCACCCTGTACCGCAACATGTTCAAGTCGACCGGCGGGGTGCCCATCCCGAACGGGACGGGCGAGGACCGGATGACCGACGGCTGCTACATCGGCTACCCGGACGTCGACCTGAGCGACCCCAAGTGGAATTCGTCCTCGTACAGCTGGCACGACCTCTACTACGGGCCCGGGAACCACTACACGCGGCTCCAGCAGGTGAAGGAGAACTTCGACCCGCTCGGCATCTTCCGCTTCGCGCAGTCCGTCATGCCCTACACCAAGACCGGGGTGAAGCTGCCACGTCCGCGCCAGGCCGAGGGCGCCGCGGCGGGCACGAGGGCGGCGGCCCGTCCGGCCCGTGCCGGCGGGGGACGCGCGACGGCGACCGCCCGGGCCGCGGGCACGCGCGCCGGGGGCACGCGTGGTGCCGCGAAGGCCGCGGGCACGACCCGCTCCAGGCCGGCCGCCGCACGCAGTGCGGCGGCGAAGACCGGGGGGACGACCCGAACGCGGGCCGCCACTCGCGGTGCCGCGCCGAAGACGGCGGGCACGACCCGGACGCAGGCCGCACGCGGAACGGCGAAGACCACTCCGGCACGCGGTGCCGCGAAGGCCAAGACGACCCGCGCACCCGCCGCCGCGAAGAGCGGCCAGACCCGCACCACCGCTCGGACGACGACTCGGGCGTCCGCCGCGGCCAAGAGCGGTCAGACCCGCACCACCACGCGCGCGACCCGCACGCCCGCCGCCGCGAAGAGCGGCCAGCCGCGTACCACCGCTCGGATGGCCCGGGCGTCGGCCCCGGCCAAGGGCGGACAGAGCCGCACCACATCCCGCGCGACCAAGGCACCGGCCGCCTCGAAGAACGGACCGTCCCGCACGACGGCCCGGGCCACCCCGGCGTCGGCCGCCGGAAAGGGCGGGCAGGCACGCACGACCGCCCGGTCGACCCGGGCACCGGCCGCGGCGAAGAGCGGACCGGCCCGCACCACATCCCGCGCGGCCAGGGCGCCCGCCGCCGCGAAGAGCGGACCGACACGCGCCACCGCTCGGATGGCCCGCGCGTCCGCCCCGGCCAAGGGCGGCCAGTCCCGCACCACCACGCGCGCACCGGCCGCCGCGAAGAGCGGGCGTACCCGCGCCACCGCTTCGGCGGGGCGGACGCGGGCCGCCGCCCAAGGTGGACGTGCGCAGGCCACCGCGCGCACCGGAGCCGGACGTGCGGCGGCGCCCGCCGCGCGCGGTCGCGCCGCGGCCGCGAAGAAGGGATGACCGCCACGGCCCGTATCTGCGGGCGCAATCCACAATGGATCCTGGCATTTGCCAGGTATATGGTTTCCTGGTGTCGATTCTTCGAATCAGCGAGGTCGCCGATCTCGTCGGCGTGAGCGCGGACACCGTGCGGCGGTGGGTCGACTCCGGTCGGCTCGCCGCCGTGCGTGATCCGCACGGCCACCGCCGGATCAGCGGAGCAGACCTCGCCGCGTTCATGCGGTCGGGGGCGGCCGACGACCCGGCCCGCCGCTCCTCCTCCGCCCGCAACCGGTTCCGCGGCCTGGTCACCGCCATCGTCCGCGACGGCGTAATGGCCCACGTGGAGATCCAGGCGGGCCCGCACCGCGTCGTGTCGCTCATGAGCCGCGAGGCCGCCGATGAGATGGGACTCGACGTCGGCACGGTCGCGACCGCGGTCGTGAAGTCGACGAACGTCATCGTGGAGACCGGAACCCCCTCAGGAGCGCGTCATGCATGAATCCCCCCGCCACTCCTCCCCCGCGTTGCCGCGCCGCGGCCTGCGGGGCACCCCGGTACTGGCCGCGGCGCTGCTGCTGACCGCGGCCGGCTGCGGGCAGGTCGACGACGGCGATTCCGCGGCCGCGGGTGACGGGAGCGCCGCCGCCGAGCGCACCCTGACCGTCTTCGCCGCGGCCTCCCTCACCGAATCCTTCGAGGAGCTGGGCACCCGGTTCGAGGAGTCGGAACCGGGGGTCACCGTCGAGTTCAACTTCGCGGGCAGCTCGGAACTGGCCCAGCAGATCAACGAGGGGGCGCCCGCCGACGTCTTCGCCTCGGCCAACCCCGCCAACATGGACCTGGTCGCCGAGGCGGGCGGCGCCGACGGCGAACCCGCCGTCTTCGTGCGCAACATCCTGGAGATCGCCGTCCCGCCGGACAACCCCGCCGGCGTCGGGGAACTGGCCGACCTCGCCGGGGAGGACGTCTCCGTGGCGCTGTGCGCGGTGGAGGTCCCCTGCGGCGCGGCGGCCCAGGCCGTGCTGGACGACAGCGGCGTGGAGATCACCCCGGTCACCGAGGAGGAGGACGTCCGCGCCGCCCTCACCAAGGTCGAGCTCGGTGAGGTCGACGCCGCACTCGTCTACCGGACCGATGTCATCGCCGCTGAGGGCGCCGTCACCGGCATCGAGTTCCCCGAGGCGGAGTCGGCGATCAACGACTACCCGATCGCCGCCCTCGCCGAGGCGCCGGAACCGGAGCTGGCCCGGGCGTGGGTGGAGCTGGTGACCTCCGAGACCGGCGCCGAGGTCCTGGGCGACGCGGGGTTCCGGACCGTATGACCCGCGAGGCGGCGAACCGCGCCGCCGGACGCCCGCGACGGGGCGCTCCGGCGCCCCCGCCACGACCCCATGAGGCGCCGGACGGCGTGGCCGGGCTCCCGCGATCGGCCCCTCCGGTGTCCCCGCCGGGACGATCCCGCCACCTGCCGGACGGCGTGGCCGGGCGCGCCCCACGGGCCGCCCGCCGGATCGGGCCGCGGTGAGCGGGACCGACACCGGCCCCCGCACCGGTCCCCCCGTGCCGTCCGGCGGAGCCGTGCGGGGTGCCGGGCGGCGTTCGCGGGTGCGGTCGGGGCGGTTCCCGTGGCTGCTCGTGGTCCCGGCGGTCATCGGGATCGCGTTCCTGGTGCTGCCGTTCGCCGGGCTGCTGATCCGCGCCCCTTGGTCGACCATCGGCACCCGCCTGGCCATGCCGGAGATCCGCTCCGCCCTGCTGCTGTCGCTGAGCACCGCGACCGCGGCCACGGTCATCGCGCTGGCGCTGGGGGTGCCGCTGGCCTGGCTGCTGGCGAGGACCGGGTTCCCCGGACGGCGTGTGGTCCGGGCACTGGTCACGGTGCCCATGGTGATCCCGCCGGTGGTCGGGGGGGTCGCCCTGCTGCTGGCGCTGGGCCGCCGCGGCGTCGTCGGCCAGTACCTCTACGACTGGTTCGGCTACTCCATGCCCTTCACCCCCGCGGCCGTGGTGGCCGCGCAGGTGTTCGTGGCCATGCCGTTCCTGGTGGTCAGCGTGGAGGGGGCGCTGCGCAGCACCGACCGCCGGTTCGAGGAGGCGGCGGCTACGCTGGGCGCGACGCGGGCGGTGGTCTTCCTGCGCGTCACCCTGCCCTCGGTGCTGCCGGGCGTGGTGGCCGGGGCGGTCCTGTGCTGGGCGCGGGCCCTGGGCGAGTTCGGCGCCACGATCACCTTCGCCGGCAACTTCCCGGGGCGCACCCAGACCATGCCGATCGCGGTGTACCTGGCCATGCAGTCGAGCCCGGAGTCGGCGATCGTCCTCAGCCTGGTCCTGCTCCTGGTGTCGCTGGTGATCCTGGTGAGCCTGCGCGAAAGATGGGTGAGCCCCCTGTGATCCCCACCGTGGACCCCGCCGGCCCGGCCGGCCCGGCCGCCGCCCCCGTTGCGCTGGACGCGCGGGTGGTGGTGCGGCGTCCCGCGTTCGCCTTGGAGGCGGAGGTGTCGGTGGCGGCCGGCGAGGTGCTGGCGCTGCTGGGGCCCAACGGGGCCGGGAAGTCCACCGCGCTGCGCGCGCTGGCGGGACTGGTGCCCATGCGGGAGGGCCGCATCGAGCTGGACGGGCGCGACATCACCACCGTGCCCACCGAGGAGCGGCCCATCGGGATGGTCTTCCAGGACTACCTGCTCTTCCGCCACATGAGCGCCTTGGAGAACGTGGCGTTCGGTCCCCGCTGCCGCGGCGCGGGCCGGGCGCAGGCCCGGCGCATCGCGGCGGAGCTGCTGGAGCGCATGGGGCTGACCGCGCACGCCGCGGCCCGCCCCGCGGCGCTCTCCGGCGGCCAGGCGCAGCGGGTGGCCCTGGCGCGCGCCCTGGCGGTCGAGCCGCGCCTGCTGCTGCTCGACGAGCCGCTGGCGGCGCTGGACGCCCACACCCGGGTCACGGTCCGCGCGCAGTTGCGGCGCCACCTCGCCGGTTTCGACGGCGCGACGGTGATCGTCACCCACGACCCGCTGGAGGCGATGGTGCTCGCCGACCGGGTGACCGTGGTCGAGGACGGATCGGTGGTGCAGACCGGCACCCCGGCCGAGGTGGCGCGCCGTCCGCGCACAAACTACGTGGCGCGGCTGGTGGGCCTCAACCTCTACCGGGGGCACGCCCGCGGCGACGGCGACGTTCTGGTCGGCCCCCCGGGGCGCGAGACGCGGCTGGTGGTCGCGGGGACCCCGCGGGGCGAGGTGTTCGCCGCCTTCCCGCCCCGCGCCGTCGCGCTGCACCGCACGGTGCCCGGCGGCACGCCGCGCAACACCTGGCGCGTGGTCATCGACGGCGTCGAGCGGTTCGGCGACCAGGTCCGCGTGCACGTCGACGGCGAGCTGGCGCTGTCCGCCGACATCACCCCGGCCGCCCTCGCCGACCTGCGCCTGGCGCCCGGCGACACCGTGTACGCCGCCGTGAAGGCGGCGGAGGTGTCCTGCTACCCGGCCTGATCGGCGTTCTCCGGCGCCGGGGGCGTCGGGTCCAGGACGTGGGCGAGGCCGGCCTGGCCGGAGTCGGCGGCCCAGCTGGCGAGGAGCTTGAGCGCGTCCTCGTCGCGGGATCCGGGTTCGGCGCTCATGGCGGTGACGACCAGCGAGGGGTGCGCGGGCAGGTGCATGGCCTCGAAGGCGAGGGTGACGTCGCCGACGACCGGGTGGCGGACGCGCTTGGCGCCGGTGTGGTGCAGGCGCACGTTGTGCTCGGCCCAGGCGGCGCGGAATTCCCCGCTGCGGGTGACGAGCTCGCCGATGAGGTCGGTCAGCCCTTTGTCGTGCGGGTTGCGGCCGGCCTCGGTGCGCAGCAGGGCGACGGTGCTGTTCACCGACCGCTCCCGGTCGTGGCCGAAGAACGCGCGGCCGCGGGGGTCGAGGAACGTGAACCGGGCGAAGTTGACCGGCGGTCTGCGGCCCTCTGCGAACAGCGGCGCGTACAGGGCGTAGCCGAGCCGGTTGGCGGCGAGGAAGTCGAGGCGGCTGTTGCGGATGAACGCGGGCGCGTCGGTCATGGCGTCCAGGATCCGCTGCACGGCGGGCGGGACCTGAGTCTGCGGCCGGGCGGGGCGGCGGCGCTGCCGGTGTGTGGCGTTCGCGGCGCGGGCGAGGTCGTGCAGGTGCTCGCGTTCGGCGTCGTCGAGTTCGAGCGCGCGCGCGAGGGAGTCCAGGACCGATTCGGAGGCGCCGGCGAGGTTGCCGCGCTCCAGGCGGACGTAGTAGTCGACGCTCACCCCGGCGAGCACGGCGACCTCTTCGCGGCGCAGGCCGGGGACGCGGCGGTTGCCGCCGTAGGCGGGCAGGCCCGCCTGCCGCGGGCTGATCCTGGCCCGGCGCGAGGCCAGGAACTCCTTGATCTCGCTCCTGTTGTCCACGCCTTCCAGGCTAGGTCGGCTTTGCGTGGTCTGGGGGGTTCCGTTATTACCTGGGACAACTTTACCTTCTCCGTCCGCGTGACCAGCGGTTTCATCGGTAGTGCCCCAGGGGGCGGCCATCGGCCGCGAACCGGGCAGGGGCGCGGGCGAGCGGCGCCGACCGCTGCCGTACCGTGCCCGCCCCGGCCCTACCCCCGTCCGTTCCGTCCGACTCATTGGCGCAGGGAGGTGTATCGATGCCGACCACGGGTTCCGCCGCGCGGCCCGCCGCCGATCCGGCGGCCGGGACGCGGGGCCGGCGGCCGGCGGCGCTCGCCGCCGCGGTCACCGGCTTCTTCGTCATCACCCTGGACGCCACGATCGTCAACGTCGCGCTGCCCTCCATCCGCGCCGACCTGGGCGGCGGCATGGCCGGCCTCCAGTGGGTGGTGGACGGCTACACGCTGGTGTTCGCGGCCCTGCTGCTGTCGGCGGGTGCGCTCACGGACCGCATCGGCGCCCGCCGCTCCCTGACCGCGGGCCTGGCGGTGTTCGTCCTCGCCTCCGCCGCCTGCGGCCTCGCCCCCGGCCTCGGCGTCCTGGTGGCCGCCCGGTTCGTCCAGGGCATCGGCGCGGCGGCCATGATGCCCGCCACCCTGGCCCTGATCCGCGCGGCCTACGACGACCCGGCCGAGCGCGCCCGCGCGATCGCCGTCTGGGCGATGGGCGGTGCGGCGGCCGCCGCCTCCGGGCCGGTCGTGGGCGGCCTGCTCACCGAGGTGAGCTGGCCGCTGATCTTCTTCATCAACGTGCCCGTCGGCGCCGCCGCGCTGCTCCTGCTGCTGTGCGCCACGGCGTCGCCGCTCAGGAAGGCCCCCTTCGACTGGGCCGGGCAGCTCGCCGCCGTCGCCGCGATGGGCGGGCTCACCTTCGGGGTGATCGAGGCCGGCGCCGCGGGGTTCACCGCGCCCCGCGTCCTCGCCTCTCTGACCGTCGCGGTCGCCGGGACGGCCGCCTTCCTGCTGATCGAGGCGCGCGCCGCGCACCCGATGGTGCCGTTGGAGCTGTTCCGCGACCGCGCGGTGGTGATCGCCGTCGCGCTCGGCTTCGCGTTCATGGTCGCCTTCTACGGGCTGCCGTTCCTGTACAGCCTGTACTTCCAGCAGGTGCGCGGTCTGTCGCCGATGGCGACCGGGCTGGCGTTCGTCCCGATGCTGGCGGTGGCCTCGTTGCTGACCCCGGTCGTGGCCCGGCTGGTGGAGCGCATCGGCCGCAGGGCGTCGATCACCGCCGGCCTGCTCGTGATGAGCGCCGGAGTGGCCGTCCTGGCGGTGCTCCCGGCGGCGGCACCGGTGTGGCTGGTGGCCGTGCTGCTGTTCCCCGTCGGCCTGGGCGGTCCGCTGATCATGCCGCCGATCACCGCGCACCTGCTCGACAGCGTCCCCGCCCACCGCGCCGGCGTCGCCGGCGGCATCCTCAACACCGCCCGCCAGGTCGGCGGGGCTCTGGCGATCGCGGTCTTCGGAGCCCTGCTCGCCGGCCCGGCGGGTTTCACGGCCGGCGTGCGCGCCTGCCTGGTCATCACCTGCGTCCTGCTCGTGGCCACCACGGCGGCGACCCCGCTCCTGGGACGCCGCCGGCAGGGCGCCGCCCACGCGTCGTAGCCGACCTCGCATGCGAAGGAGTCCCGCACATGGCGAAGCAGACCGCGCCCCGGCACCTGGCCGGGCTGGCACCCAAACTGGTGCAGCTGACCGACGATGTGCTCTTCGGTGACGTATGGGAGCGCCCGGAACTGTCCCCGCGCGACCGCAGCCTGGTCACCGTCGCCACGCTGGCGGCGCTGCACCGGACCGAACAGCTCGGCTTCCACCTCAAGCTCGCACTGGACAACGGCCTGACCGTGGAGGAGCTCGCGGAGGCGATCACGCACCTGGCGTTCTACGCCGGGTGGCCCGCCGCGATGACCGCGGTCAACCAGCTGCACGGCATCGTCGACGCCGCCGACCCCCCGACGGCCTGACCCGGGTCCCGGCGCACGCCGATTCATGCGAGGAGAGGAGAACGAGGAGCCATGGAACTGCTGAAACGCCCTGCGACGGCCAAGCTGCCCGCGCAGTGGTTCACCGGCGACGCCTACGCGGACGTCGTCTACCGGGGCGAGGACCCCTCACGCGCGCGGGCGAACGTGGTCCGCTTCGCCCCCGGTGCCCGCACCGCCTGGCACAGCCACGGGCTGGGCCAGGCCCTCTACATCGTCGACGGGATCGCGCTGATCCAGTCGCGCGGCGGGGGCATCCTGGAGGCCCGCCCCGGCGACGTGGTCTGGACCCCGCCCGGCGAGGAGCACTGGCACGGCGCCGGCCCCGACCGGTTCATGACGCACCTCGCGCTGTGGGAGGGCGACGACGTCGACTGACAGTGATGATGTTCTTGGTGACGCTGCGGGCGGGTCTGACCCGCCGACTGACTGACGTCTCGACTGTCCTGTTTGGGATTTGTCGGCCCGCCGGGCGTCACCACGCACGCGGCCGGACGG
>NZ_JBHSFQ010000028.1:0-95781 GCF_042653925.1 Nocardiopsis mangrovi | reverse complement strand
TGTTCCGTGATCTTCCCTCCCCCCTTTTTCGGGGCGCCGGCGGCGTGCTGGTGGGCGCGTATGACGGTGGAGTCGACCCCGACGTCCCAGGTGATCAGCCCGCCGGCGTCGGCGTGTGCCTGGAGTCCGGCGAGGATGCGGGCCCAGGTGCCGTCCTGTTTCCAGCGGCGGAACAGGTCGTAGACGGTCTGCCAGGGCCCATAGCCTGCGGGGAGGTCGCGCCAGGGCGCCCCGGTACGGGTTCGCCAGCGGGCGGCGTCGATGAGGGTCCGCTTGCAGCGCACCGGCGGCCGGCCGGTGGCCGCCGGTGCGGGGAGCAGGGGTTCGAGCAGGGCCCACTGGGCGTCGGTGAGGTCACCGCGCCCGGGGCCGGGTAGGGTCGGCACGAAGCCTCCGGCTGACAAGGTCTTCTTGGTCGTTGACCCGTCTACCGGAGGCTTCGCTCATCTGCGGGGTGACACGCCCGACTATGCCGTTGTGATGCCGTTCATCCCTACATGACCCGGTTTCCAGACACGACCTAGGCCACGGTGGGCGTCGCCGCGGACGCCCGGAGGCGCTTCAGCTCCGCAAGGTCGGCGGCCTGGCGCTCCACAGGCCCCGGTGTCTCGCAGACCAACGGCACCCCGGCGCTCACGGGGTGGCGGAACAGCTCGGCGAACGGTTCGGCGCCGATCTCGCCGGCACCGATGTTCTGGTGCCGGTCCTTGTTGCTCCCGCACACGGAGGCGGAGTCGTTCGCGTGGATCAGCCGCAGCCGGTCCGCGCCCACCACCTCGCCGAAGCGGTCGAGCACGGCGCCCAGGAGCGGTGCCGTCGAGATGTCGTGGCCGGCGGCGAACAGGTGCGCGGTGTCCAGGCACACGCCCACGTGGGGGTGGTGGCCGAGCGCGCCGAGGTAGGCCGCGAGGTCGTCCACCGTCGCGCACAGCACCTGCCCCTGCCCGGCCATGGGCTCCAGCAGCACCGGCGGGACGCGGTCGCCCAGCTTCTCCAGGAGCGGCAGCAGCCGGGCGCGCACCCGGTCCAGCCCCTCGGCGCGCGTGCCGCGCACCGCCGACCCCGTGTGCACCACCACGCCGCGCGCCCCGATCTCGCCGCCGCGGCGCAGCGAGTGCTCCAGCGACGCCGTGGACTTCGCCGCGATCGCGTCGTCGGGGGAGCCGAGGTTGATGAGGTAGGGCGCGTGCACGAACACGGGCAGGTCCGCCCGGGCGCGCAGCAGCGCGTCCTGCGCGGGGTCGCCGTCGTTGACGGCCCACCCGCGCGGATTGCCGACGAAGACCTGGATCGTTTCGGCGCCGATCCGCGCGGCGTTGTCGAGCCCGCGGGTGGCCAGGCCGCCGGCGACGGGCACGTGCGCCCCGACGGGGGAGATGGGAAGTCCGCTCATGATCACCGTTCAGCCTAGTGGGCGGTCGCGGGCGGCCGCCCGCCGGGGCCGGGCCGGGCGCAGTGCCCGGCGTGCGCGGGCCTGCCGCGCGGCGGCCGCGGATGTCAGGATGGACGCATGACGACGACACACCGGTTGGCCCCGCGCTGGGGCGAGATCGTCCGCGGCGCGGCCGCCGGGGCCGGCGCGACCCTCGCCGTTGGCTTGGCCGCGCTGGGTGCCGGAGCCGTCATCGGCCCGCTGGCCGCCGGCGACGTTATCGGCGCCAACATCGGCCTGGGACTGGCCCTGCTGGCGGTGCGGCTGGTGGGGACCGCGCTGCTGTTCTGGTGGCTGGTGCGCCGGCTGGGGGTGCCGCGGCCGGGCCCGGCCACGGCGGCCGGGCTGGTCGTCTACCTGCTGCTGGGGGTGGTCAGCCCCCTCGACCCCGCGCCGCCGGGGGCCGTTCTCGCCTGGGCGGTGCAGGGCGGCCTGGCCGGCGCTCTGGGCGTCTACATCGCCGGGGCCAGCGTCGCCCGGGGGGACACCGGCCCGCTGTAGGCCGGCCGGGCGACCGCGGACGCGCCCCGACGGCAGGGCCGGCCCGGGGCGCCGGCGCCGTCCCACACGTGCGGATCCCACCCCCGGAGGGAACGAGGGGGGACCCCGGCCGGCCCGGGGCCGGGGGCCGGTCGGCGTGCAACGGGGATCGGCCCCTACTCGTCGTCGCCGTCCTCCCCGTCCTCGCCGTCGTCCTCGGTCAGGGAGTCGACGCAGACGGCGACGCCGATCACCAGCGGCACGTCGCCCCCGGCGTCCTGGCGGAAGGTGTTGACGTCCACGGCATAGGTGTCGCGGATCCGGAACCACTTGCGGGAGATGTGCGCGATGGGGCCGTCCTCGTCGCCGACCACGTACTCCTTGCCGAGGAAGTCCCCGGTGATCTCCCATTCCCGGTCGTCGGCGAGCTCGACGATCAGTTTGTCCTTGATGGGGTTGAACATCCGCTTGCGGACCGTGGCGACGGTCTCGCCGTCGCGCTCGATGCGCATGGTGTCGCGCACCGCGAGCAGCTTCTTGCGGATCACCAGCAGTTCGTTGCCCTCGGTGTCCTTCAGCTCGAAGGTGGTGCGCAGCCGCAGCGCCTTGCCGTCGACCAGGAAGACCCGGTTCCCCTCTTCGTCCTCGACCCAGAAGTCGTCACCGATGTCGAAGAGCCGTTCGCGCACCAGGAATTTCACGGCGGGATACCTTCCACGCTCTCCGCATCCCCGAGTGGGATGCGTGGAAAGACGACGGTATTGGACGCCATGGGCGCGGGGCCACTCGGCCGCGCCCGCGCGGCCCCGCGGCGGTCCGCGCCGTCCGGGGGGCGGGGCGGCGGCGGTTCGCGCGAGCGCCCCGATGACGGTCGCCGGCGCCTGCCGCGCGATCATCGCCAATGGTGAGATGTCCTGTCGAGTCGGATTCGATGCCGGAGGGGTCCGGCGCGACCCTGCGCCGGGCCGGAAACCGCTAATCTGCCCTGCGTGACTACCGCAGACGCCCCGTTGACCTTGCACGACGTGACCGCCGCGTTCGAGTCGGTCTACGACCCCGCGTGGGCCGCCCCCTGGGACGCCGTCGGCCTCGTATGCGGCGACCCCGATCAGCCCGTCAGGCGGGTCCTGTTCGCGGTCGACCCGGTCGCCGCGGTCGTCGACGAGGCCGTCGCGTGGGGCGCCGACCTCGTCATCACCCACCACCCGCTCCTGCTGCGCGGGGTCACCACCGTCGCCGCCACCACCCCCAAGGGCCGCGTGGTGCACCGGCTGATCGGCTCCGGTACCGCCCTCTACACCGCCCACACCAACGCCGACACCGCCGACCCGGGGGTCTCCGACGCGCTGGCCGCCGCCGTCGGCCTGACCGGCCCCCTGGTGCCCCTCGACCCCGACCCTGCCGACCCGAGCGGACGGCGCGGGATCGGCCGCGTCGGCACCCTGCCGGCCCCGGTGCGGCTGCGCGAGTTCGCCGCTCGCGCCGCCGAGGGGCTCCCGGACACCGCCGCCGGCATCCGCGTCGCCGGCGATCCCGACGCCGAGGTGCGCCGCGTCGCGGTCTCGGGCGGGGCGGGGGACTCCCTGCTCGGCGCGGCCCGGTCCGCCGGCGCCGACGTCTTCCTCACCTCGGACCTGCGCCACCACCCCGCCTCGGAGTTCGCCGAACAGGGCGGCATCGCCCTCGTCGACGTCCCCCATTGGGCCGGGGAGTGGCCCTGGCTGGCGGACGGAGCCGACCGTCTCGCCAGCGCCCTCGGTCCCCGAGGGGCTACCGTGGAGATCCGCGTGTCCACGACCGTCACCGACGCCTGGTCGTGGACGGAGCGGGTTTGAGCGCACCCCCACACCGGCACGACCGTCCCGGGCACACCGCCGCAGAAATGGAGTCCTGAGCCCCAGTGAAAGCAGAACCCGCCCAGCAGATCCGCCTGCTCGACTTGCAGGAGATCGACAGCAGGTTGGCCCAGCTCACACACCGCATCCGCACCCTGCCCGAGCTGACCGAGATCCGCCGGCTCGACGCCCGCCTCACCGAGCTGCGCGACCGCCTCGCGGTGGCCGCCACCGAACTCTCCGACCTCGACCGCGAGCAGCGCAAGGCCGAGTCCGACGTCGACCAGGTCCGCGCCCGCTCCGAGCGCGACACCAAGCGGCTCGACGCCGGCCGGGTCTCCTCCCACAAAGAGCTCGAAGGGCTCCAGTCCGAGATCGCCTCGCTGCGGCGCCGCCAGGCGGAGCTGGAGGAGATCGTGCTGGAGGTGATGGAACGCCGCGAGGCCACCGAGGCCCGCGGCGCCGACCTGGACAAGGAGATCGCGGCCGCCGAAGCCGACCGCGAGGCCGCCGAGGAGCGCCGCTCCTCGGCCGTGCTGGACATCCAGGCCGACCAGGCGACCGAGTCCGACCGCCGCGCGCGGGTCTCGGCCGACGTGCCCGCCGACCTGCTCGCCCTCTACACCAAGCTGCGCGACCAGTACGACGGCGTGGGCGCCGCCGCCCTGCGCTACGGCCGCTGTGAAGGCTGCAAGCTCGCGCTGAGCACGGCCGAACTCGCCCGGCTCCGGGGCGCGCCGGCCGACGAGGTGCTGCGGTGCGAGGACTGCCGGCGCATCCTCATCCGCACCGACGAGTCCGGCCTGTGACGGGCCGGCCGCGGTCGAGAGCGGGGCGCGGATGAGCCGCCGCCTGGTGGTCGAGGCCGACGGCGGCTCCCGGGGCAACCCGGGCCCGGCCGGCTTCGGCGCGGTGGTGCGCGACGCCGCCACCGGCGCGGTGCTGGCCGAGGTCGCCGAGCCGATCGGCGTCGCCACCAACAACGTCGCGGAGTACCGGGGGCTCATCGCGGGCCTGACGGCGGTGGCGGGCATCGATCCCGGCGCCCGCGTCGAGGTCCGCATGGACTCCAAGCTCGTCGTGGAGCAGATGTCGGGCCGGTGGAAGGTCAAGCACCCGGCGATGCGCCCGCTCGCCGACCAGGCGCGCGAACTCGCCGGGGGCCTGGGCGGCGTGACCTACACCTGGATCCCGCGCGCCCGCAACGCCGATGCCGACCGGCTCGCCAACGAGGCGATGGACGCCGCGGCGGAGGGCCGTCCGGTCCGGATCGACTCCGTCCCGGCCTCCCTGTCACCCGATGCGGCCGGTGCCGAGCCCGCCGCATCGGCCGCGGTCACCGCGGCGGCGTCGGCCACCGGGTGGGCGGCGCCCGACTCCACCCCCACGCGGCTGATCCTGCTCCGCCACGGCGAGACCCCGCTGTCGGTGGAGCGCAGGTTCGCGGGGACGGGCGACATCGGGCTGACCCCCGCGGGGCACGACCAGGCGCGCGCGGCGGCCCGCCGGCTCTCGGCGGGCCCCGACCGGATCGACGCCGTCGTCGCCTCGCCGCTGCGGCGTACCCGCGACACCGCCGACCATGTCGCCGGCGCCCTCGGCCTGCCGGTGGAGGTCGACGACGACCTGCGCGAGACCGACTTCGGGGAATGGGAGGGGCTGACCTTCGCTGAGGTCCGCTCCCGCTGGCCCGACCGGATGGACCGGTGGCTCGCCGACCCCGGCGCCGCTCCGGCGGGCGGCGAGAGCTTCGCCGCCGTGGCCGAACGCGTCGCCCGGGCCCGCGACACGCTGCTCGCCCGCCACACTGGGCGGACGGTCCTGGTGGTCAGCCACGTCACGCCCATCAAGACCCTGATCCGCCAGGCGCTGCTGGCCCCGCCCGAGGCGCTGCACCGGATGCACCTGGACGTGGCGTGCCTGTCGCGGATCGACTGCTTCGCCGACGGACCCATGCTGGTCCGGTCGGTCAACGACACCGGCCACCTCGCGCGCACGCCCGCCGCGGCGGACGACGCCGACCGCGGATCACCGTAGAATAGGGGGCGGGAGAGTCGGCCAGGCGGTCGCGGCACCGCGTGCGGTGTCGAGGAAAGTCCGGACTCCACAGGGCAGGGTGGTCGGTAACACCGACCCGGGGCGACCCGCGGGACAGTGCCACAGAAAACAAACCGCCACCGCGCTGCGGTGGTAAGGGTGAAACGGTGGTGTAAGAGACCACCAGCGGCCGGAGCGATCCGGCCGGCTGGGTAAACCCCACCCGGAGCAAGGTCGAAATGGGGGACCCAGGTCCCCTGCGCGGATGTTCGAGGGCGGCCCGCCCGAGTCCGCGGGTAGACCGCACCGAGGTCACCGGCAACGGTGGCCCCAGATGGATGACCGCCCGGCCCGCAAGGGCCGACAGAATCCGGCTTACCGGCCGACTCTCCCCCTGAATCGCGTTTTTCCGCTGTGCCGCCGCCCTGTCCCGGAATCGTCCCGGGCCGCGGCTGAGCGGCGCCTCCGGTACCGCGCCCTCCATGGTCGCCGGCGGGGCGCCGCGCTCATTCGTAGTGCCACAGCTCGACGATCTCCCAGGAGCCTCCTTCGTCGGAGGTCGACACGACGCACGTGTAGCCCTTCGGAGTCACGCGGGAGCCCCAATCGATCGACCCCCGCACCTCGAACTCCCACGCCCACGGGTACGCATGGGCGACGGTGACGCGCGGCGGGCCGATGGGCTCCGGGGCCGGCGGCCCCTGGTCGCTTTGCCGGATGCGGTCCTCGCACGCCGTAGCGGCGCGGGCCGCCCCATCCTCCGCTGCGGGCGCCGAGGGTCCGCCGCATGCGGCGGCGAGGGCGAGCAGCGCGGTACCCGCAACGGGCAGAAACCGGCGCATAGGGCTCCTCCCGCGCGGTGGGGGAGTCCGAGGCTACGGCCGGATCCGCCGGCGGTGCGGGTGGTGGCCGGTCGTGGTCGGCGTGTGCACCGGGCGGCGGTCGGGGCGTCGTCCCTGCTGCCCGCAGACCCGGACGGCGTTCGGGCTCCGGGGCGCCGCAGACCGGGGCGGCGCCGGTTCGCGGGTTCCGGAGTGTCCGGAGGTGTTCCGGTTGCGTGACAAGCCCATTGTGGTCGAACCGGGGGGTGCGCCGGGCGGCGTCGTGCGGGAAACGGCGTTAGATTGGGATGGTCATCTCACCCCCGCGGCCGGAGCGGGGACGAAACGCGGGTGCCCCGGCGCCCGTGCCGCCTGCGAATCGGGTATCGGTCTCATGGAAATGTCCACGATCTGGGTGATCATGTTCGGTGTGCCCATCATCGCGATCGTCGTGATCATCGGGTTCGCCCGCTACCAGTCGTCCGAGGTGCAGTCGGACGAACGCGACGACCGCCCCAAATCGGAATGAGCGGCGCCCCGCCCGGCCCCCGCTGAACGCGGACCGGTCCCGGGGCCCGACCTGAGCGCGGCGGCGCGCCGTCGCACGCCCCATCCGCCCCCGCGTCCCCGAAGAGCCGCATGTGGCGCCCTTCGATGCGGCCCACAGGTGTCCGAAACGCGTTCGCCCCCGCAGGTCCGCGGGGGCGAACGCGTCGATGGGCTAGCGGAAACCGCCGTCGCCGTAGCCGCCCTGGTCGTAGGGGCGGGTCCGGCCGTCGGCGGGGTTGCGTCCGTCATCGGTGCGGAAGGACGGCCACTCGCCCGAGGGGGCGTCGTAGCCGTACCCCTGCTGCGGGGCGGGGGCGCCATTGTGCTCCGGGCCGCGGCCCCCGGCGTGGCCGCCGAAGGCATCGGGCAGGCCGCCGTAGCCGGGTGGCTGCGGTGCCGCCCCGGGCCCGCCCGGCAGGCCGCCGCCCGTCCCGGCCCCGCCGGGCAGGCCGCCCGCTCCGGGCCCGCCCGGGAAGCCGTTTCCGCCGAGCGGTTCGCTCTGCGGGTAGCCCGGCGCGGGCGGCGCGGCGTAGCTCCCGGTGTCGTAGGGGTCGCGGCTGAACGAGCCGGTCGTGTACGACGGCGGGGCGTCGAACGTGTTCCGCGGCGCCGCGGCCGGCTGCTCCCCGGTGGGGGCGCCCCAGACCGGCGGCTGCTCCCACGGGGCTGGGGCGGGGGCGGGGGCGGGGGTGCCGCCGTACCCGAAACCGCCGGAGCCGCCATAGCCCCCTTGCCCGGGCACCCCGCCCCCGCGCGCCGGTGCCGCCGGGTCCTGGGGTGCGGGCACGCCCGTGTGCGGTGCGCCGGGGCCGCCGGTGTCGTAGGGGTCGCGGGCGAACGATCCGGTGGTGTAGGCGGAGTCGGGCCCGCTGCGCGGCGCCGGAGCGGGCTGTTCCCCGGTGAGGGCGCTCCATGCGGGCTGTTCTCCCGTGCCCGCGTTCCACGCCGGCTGCTCCCCGGTCACTCCGCCCCAGGCCGGCTGCCCGGAGTTGGGCGTGCCGAAGGGGGCCGCGGCTCCGTTCTGGCCGGGGGACGGCTGGGTCGGCGGAACAGCGGGACGCTGGTGCGAACCGGTGTCCATGCTCGACCAGATCGGCGACGCGGACTCCGGAGCGGGGCCGAACGCCGGATCGGTCAACGGGTCGCCGCCCGTGGCGCCGCGCTTCCCGGTGTCGTAGGACGGCCGGGTGTGCGACCCGCTGTCGTACGACGACCGCGAGTGCGACCCGGTCTCGTACGAGGACGGCCCGCCGGTGTCGTAGGACGGGCGGGTGTGGTTCCCGGTGTCGTAGGAGGAGCGGCTGTGGTCGCCGGTGTCGAAGGGCGAGGGGGCCGGGGTGCTCCCCGCATGGGGCCGCCGGGTGTGCGATCCGGTGTCATAGGGGTCGTAGGGCGTGCCCGCCGACGCCCCGCCACCGAACGGCGAGCGGCTGTGGTCCCCCGTGTCGAAGGGCGACGACGGGGCCGCGCCGGGCTCGTAGGCCGGGCGGCTGTGCGCGCCCGTGTCGAGCGGCGACGGGGCCGGTCCCGGATCGTAGGCCGGCCGCGAGAGCGACCCGGTGTCGTAGGACGACCGCGCGTGGTTCCCGGTGTCGTAGGAGGAGCGGCTGTGGTCGCCGGTGTCGAAGGGCGAGGGGGCCGGAGCGCCGCCCGCGTAGGGCCGCCGGGTGTGCGATCCGGTGTCGTAGGACGAGCCCGGCGCCTGACCGCTCCCGCTGGGCGTCGAGGGGGCGCCCAGCGGGTCGTCGGCATAGGAGCCGGTGGTGTCCCACGACGGCGACGGCGCCGACCGGCGCGGCGGCGGGTTCCACGACGTGGTGGGGGCCGACGCGGCGGAGTCGCGGGCCGTGGGCACGCCCAGCGGGTCGCCGAGCGGATCGCGCGATGGGGCCGCGGCCGCGGGCGGGAGGGCCGGTGCGGGGGCGGGGGCCGGCGCGGCGGGGGGCAGCGCCGCCGGAGCGGACGGGGTGCCCGAGGCCGGCGTCGACGGCGCGCGGCCGCGGGACGGCGGTTCGGCGGGAGCGGCGTCGTCGGCGGGGGAGGGGCCCTGGCCGAGGCTCGCGAGCATGGCCAGGCCGTTGTCGCCGCCGGCCCGCGCCGCGGCCACCGCGGGGGTGTCGGCCGCGGGCTCGTCGGCGGATCCGTCGCGCGCGTCGCGGTCGGCGGCGCGCGAGCGGCGCCCGCGGGACCGGCGGGGCGGCTCCGGCTCGTCGTCCGCGTCGTCGTCGGCGATGGCCGCCATCGCCGCGGTGGATTCGGCCCGCGTGTCGCGGCGCTCCGAGGCGACGGGCCGGTCGTCGGCGGGCGCCCCGCGCAGCCCGGGCCCGTCGTCATCGTCGGAGAGGCTGGACCAGAAGGCGTTGTCCGACATCCCGCCGGAGTCGTCGTCGTCCCAGTCGTCGTCGCCCCGGCCGCCGCGCCGCTGACGCCGCGCCGGGCGCGGCTCGTCGTCGTCCTCGGGCGCGCGTGAGCGGCGGTTGCGGGAGCGCGGCGCGGGCCGCGGGTCGCGTTCGGCTTCGCGGTCGCGCGGGTCGTCGTCGTACTCGTCGTCGTAGTCGTCGTCACCGGAGTTGCTGACGCTGAGGGCGCGCATGCCCAGCAGGATCAGCACCAGGACGACCAGGACCACGATGATGGCGATGATCGCGATTAGCGCAATGGTCATGGTGAATGCACCAGCCTAGGGCCCGTGGCCTTATAGAGGACAGAGGTGCCGCCGGCAGGGGTGATGTGACTGGCCGGTTCGGGCACGCGCGCGGCATGCGGTCGGCGGTGCGAGGCCGGGGGGACCGGTTCGCATGGGGCGCGCAGGAGGGGTCGTGCCTCCGTGCCGGGTGCCGCCGGAGTGTCCGGACGGACCGAAAGGGGCACGCGGTACCCGCGGGGGCGGGCGGAGTCGGCGTGGCCGAGGGGCGGCCGGCGATCGGCGTCCGCCCTGGACCGGGTGCGGTGGCGCCGGTGCTCTGCTGCGTGCTGCACGGATTCGGTCATCAGAAAATCGACGGGGGGCACGGACCCACTTTATGCATAGATGCGCCATGAGTGCAGAGGGCGACAAGGGGTTCCTTCCGGGTGCATCGCGGGTGGATCGCCATTGATCATCCGATATGCCGGTCGGTGCGGGGAGCTCTCACGTGGCGCATGTCACTACTCGCTGGTAGCCGTCAGCGAGCCCCGCGCGATCGAGCGGTCGGCGATCGCCTGGAGGGAGTCGTCCAGCGGCGCGTCCTCGGGCAGGTCGATCTCGCTGCTGAGCGCGTACAGGCTGAACCGGTACTCGTGGGGGTGGCCCTCCTCGGGGCACGGCGGTTCGAAATCGGCCGTCCCCGCGCTGTTGAGCCCCTGCCGGCCCGGCTGCGGGACCGTGTTCTGCCGGATCTCGGTCGTCTGCGGGTCCAGCCCGTAGATGACCCAGAACACGGTGGCGTCCTCGGGGGCGTCGACGACCACCGCCAGCGACGCGACCCCCTCGCCGCCGGGCAGCCCCGACCACTGGAGGGTCGGCGACAGGCCCTCGCCCTTGCACGTGTAGGCGTCCGGCAGCGGCTCGCCCTCCTGCATCATCGTGCTGGTGAGGTTGATGTCGGGGTTCAACTCCGCGTCGGTTCCCGACGGCAGGGAGACGCAGCCGGCGGCCGCGGCCAGGACGACGGCCGCCCCCGCGCCCGAGGCGGCGGTGCGCACACGCGCGCGGGCGCCCGGGGGCAGGGCCCCGCGGCGCGAGCCGGATGATCGGTGGCGTTCGACCGAGAACATGGGGCTCCTGCGAAAGGGTGGGTCGGATCATGCTCCTGGGGGTCGCCCGCGCGGCCCGGAGCGGCGTGCGCGCCGGCTCCGTGTCGCTCCCGCGGCGACCACCCATGCGACCTTACTGCGGTCCGAGTGGCGATGAGCCGCGTATGCGCGGAGTGTGCGAAGACGTGCGCATAGCGTCGCCATCGTCGCGCCGGCCCTCCGGCCACAACCGGCCGCCGAGGGGCCGCCCCGGAAGAGTTCCCCGGTCACATCAGCGATCATGGGTACGTGCGGTTCTCCATTCTCGGACCCCTGTCGGTGCGCGGTGCCGATGGGCGGCCCCTCACCGTCGGCGGTGCGCGCCTGCGCCGCCTGCTCGTGCTGCTCCTGCGGTCCCCGGGCCGCACCATCGGCACGGCCCGGCTGATCGACGGCGTGTGGGGGGACGACGCCCCCGCGTCGGCCGGCAACGCGCTCCAGGCGCTCGCGTCGCGGCTGCGGCGCACCCTCGGCGCGCCCGGCCTGCTCCACGGCGACGCCACCGGCTACCGGCTCGACGTCGCCCCGGAGCAGATCGACCTGTTCGTGTTCGAGGACCTAGTGCACCGCGGCCGGCAGGCCCGCGCCGACGGCGACCCCGGGACCGCCGTGCGCCTGCTCGGCGAGGCCCTCGACCTGTGGCGCGGCCCGCCACTGGCCGAACTGGGCGAGGCCGGCGCCGACACCGCCGTCCGCCTGGCCGAATCGCGCCGGGGCGCGGCGGCCGACCGGCTCGCCGCCCGGCTCGACCTCGGCGCCCACACCGAGGTCCTGCCCGAGATCGAGGAACTGGCCGCGCGGGAACCGCACGACGAGCGCACGGTGGAACTGCTCATCCGGGCCCTGGCCGCCGCGGGCCGCCAGGCCGACGCCCTCGCCGCCTACGAGCGGCTGCGCGCGGGCCTCGCCGGGGAACTGGGGATCGACCCTTCGGCCCGGCTGCGCGACCTCCACCTGCGGCTGCTGCGCGGTGAACTGGACCCGCCCGCCCGCGCCGCCGCTCCCGCGCCGCCCGCGCGCCCCGCCGCGGCCCACACCCCCACCACCCGGCTGCCGCACACCCTCACCAGCTTCATCGCCCGCGACGGCGAGATCGCCGACGTCGTGGCGCTGCTCGCCGACGAGCGGCTGGTCACCCTCATCGGGCCCGGCGGCGCCGGCAAGACCCGGCTGTCCATCGAGACCGGCGCCCGCTTCGCCGAGCGCCGCCCCGACCTCGCCCACGACGGGGTGTGGTTCGTCGAACTCGCCCCCATCAGCGACGGCGCCGACATCCCGCGCGCCGTACTGACCACCCTCGGCCTGCGCGACCACACCAGGGTGGGCCTGCACGCCACCACCCCCGCGCCGCCCGCCGATGTGATCGACCGCATCGTCGACGGCCTCGGCCACCGCGAACTGCTGGTCATCCTGGACAACTGCGAGCACCTGATCGCCGACGCGGCGGCGGTCGCCGACCGCCTCCTGGCCGCCTGCCCGGGGCTGCGCATCCTCACCACCAGCAGGGAGCCATTGGGCGTGGCCGGCGAACGCCTCCAAGCGGTGCCCTCCCTGGCGCTGCCGCCCGAGGGCACCCCGGCCGACCGCGCCCTCGACTACGCGTCGGTGCGGCTGTTCGCCGAACGGGTCTCCGCGGTGGTGCCCGGGTTCACGGTCGACCCCGCCAACGCCGAGCACGTCGTGCGCATCTGCCGCGAGCTCGACGGCATGCCGCTGGCGCTGGAGCTCGCGGCGGCCCGGGTCCGCGCGATGCCGGTCTCCCGGCTGGCCTCGGGGCTGTCCGACCGCTTCCGGCTGCTCACCAACGGCACCCGCTTCGCCCTTCCCCGGCACCAGACCCTCCAGGCGGTCGTCGACTGGAGCTGGGACCTGCTCGACGCGCCCGAACGCGCCCTCGTGCGCCGGATGTCGGTGTTCAGCGGCGGCGCGACCCTGGAGGCGGCCGAGCGCGTCTGCGCCGACGCCGACGGCACGGTGGGCGGCCGCGACGTGTGGTCGGTGCTGTTCATGCTCGTCGACAAGTCACTGGTCCTGGCCGATCCCGCGGGCAGCGGCACCGAGCCGCGCTACCGGATGCTGGAGACCGTGCGCGCCTACGGGGCCCAGCGGCTCGCCGAGACCGGCGAGGACGCGGCCGTCCGCCGCGCCCACGCCGGCCACGTACTGGCCCTGTGGACCGAGGCCGACACCCACCTGCGCCGCGCCGACCAGCTCACCTGGCTCGACCGGCTGCGTGCCGAGCACGACAACTTCACCGGGGCCCTGCGCTGGGCCGTCGACGCCGGAGAGGCCGCCCTCGCGCTCGACCTCAGCCACAGCGCCATGTGGTACTGGCAGATGATCGACGGGTGGGCCGACGCCACGCGCTGGGCCGCGGAGATCGTCCGGCTCGTGGGCGACGATCCCCCCGAAGGGCGGGCGACCGCCTTCGCCGAGTGCCTGTTCACCATGGGCGCCGGCGAAGTCGCCTCGCCCGAGGGGGAGAAGCGGGTACTGCGCGCCGACGAGATCCTGCGCGCATCGGGGGAGGCGGACCAGAGCCACGCCTCCCTCCTGCTGATCCCCGGCTACCTGGCGATGCTCGGCCACGACCCCTGCGCGATGCGGGACCGGATCGCCGAGACCGCGCAGCACCCCGATCCGTGGGTGCGCGCACTCGGCACGATGACGACGGGGCTGCTGGATCTCGCCTCGGGCGCGATCGCCCCGGGCCGCGACCGGATCGGCGCCGCCCTGGACGGGTTCCGCGCGCTGGGCGACCGCTGGGGCATGTGCCACGCCCTGGTGATCGCCTCCGAACTGGCCCGCCTCGACGACCTCGCGGCCGAGAGCGACATGCTCGCCGAGGGCGCCCGACTGGCCGAGGAGCTGCGCCTCACCGATCTGGGCGCGCTCCTGCGGTCCCGGCGCGCCGTCGCCCACGCCGTCCAGGGTGACATCGAGCGCGCACGCGAGGCGATGGCCAAGGCGTCCGCCGCGGGCGCCGGCCACGGGACGCGGACGATGCTGGGCCTGGCCGAAGCCGAGGTCGAGTGCGAGGCCGGCGCCCCGGCGCGCGGCAAGGCCATCCTGCTCGGCCTGGCCGACGAGGTCGAGGAGGGCACGGACCGGGCGGTGCGCTACCAGATCCGGCTGCTGTGGCTGGGCCTGCTCGCCCGAGTGTCGCTCCGCCTGGGTGAGGACGGCGACGCGCGCCGGTACGCCGCCGCGGCCTGGCGGGCGCTGGCCGGGAAGCGGTCCGCGATCCACCGCGCGGCGGGGATCGAGCTGGTCGCCCAGGTACTGGCCGACGAGGACCCGGAACACGCCGCCGTGCTGCTCGGCCTGGCCGAGGCGTCGCGCGGGCTCGCCAACCGGGCCGAGCCCGCTGTGGCGCGGCTCCGCCGGCGCCTCCGCGCCGAGCTGGGCGACCCCGGTTTCGACCGGGCCTACGCGCGCGGCGCGCGGACCCCGCCGAACGAGGTCGTCCCGGCCGTCGACGCCTGGATCGAGCCCTGGGAGCCCGCCGCGAGCGCGCGGTGAGCGCGCCCGGCGGCGCGGCACCGTTCAGGACCGGCGGCGGTAGGCGCGCGTCGCCAGGGGGAAGAACACCGCGGTCAGACCGACGGTCCACACCACCGTCCACAGCAGCGGCTCGGCGAACGGTCCGCCCTCCAGCAGCCCGCGCATGGCGTCGGTGACGTGGGTGACCGGGTTGATCTCGGCGAAGGCCGCCATCCACCCGGGCATGTTCTCCGGCGAGACGAACGTGGAGCTGGCGAAGGTCAGCGGGAACATCCAGATCGACCCGAAGATGTTGACCGCCATCGGGGTGCGCAGCAGCAGCCCCATGAACGCCGACAGCCAGCACAGCGAGAAGGCGAACACCAGCACGACCGCCGCCGCGGCCACGACCCCGATCGGCCCGCCGGCGGGGCGGTAGCCGATCAGCATCGCCACGAGCAGCACCATGACCACGGTGAGCATGTAGCGCGCGAGGTCGCCGAGGATGGCCCCGATCAGCGGTGCGGAACGGGCGATGGGCAGCGAGCGGAACCGGTCGAAGATGCCCTTCTCGATGTCGGAGTTGAGCGAGACGCCCGTGCCGATCGTCGCGAAGATCACCGACTGCGCGGTGATGCCGGGGATGATGAAGTCGCGGTAGGCCTGCCAGTCGCCCATCATGGCCTGGCCGAACACGAAGACGAACAGCGCGACGAACATCAGCGGCATGAACGTCAGCCCGAGGACCTCCTCGGGGTTGCGCTTGATCTTGACCAGGCTGCGCCACGTGAGCAGCGCGCCGTGCTGGACCGTGCTCAGCGGGGTGATGCGCGGCGCCACCTTCGGCCCGGCCTGGGCGGGCGGGCGGGCGGCGGCGGTGTCCACGGCGCTCATGCGGTCGTCCTTTCGGGGGAGGCCGCGGGATCGGCGGCGGGGACGTCGTCGGCCGGGCGGCCGGTGAGGGCCAGGAACACCTCGTCCAGGCTGGGCTTGCGCAGGGTCAGCTCGGCCACGGCGATGCCGCCGTCATCGAGCCGGCGCACCACCTCGGGCAGGACCGCGGGATCGGTGACCGACGCGCTGGCCGTGCTCTCGCCCGAGCGGACCTCCGACCCGCTGACCGCCTCGACGATCGCGGCGACCCGGGGCAGCAGGCCCGGCTCCACCGGGCTCACCTGGAGCACCTGCGACCCGGCCCGCATCTTCAGCTCGTCGGGGGTGCCGCGGCTGATGACCTTGCCGTGGTCCAGGACCATGATGTCGTCGGCCAGCTGGTCGGCCTCCTCCAGGTACTGGGTGGTCAGCAGCACGGTGACGTCGTCCTGGACCAGCTCGCGCACGACCTCCCACAGCTCGTTGCGGCTGTGCGGGTCGAGCCCGGTGGTGGGCTCGTCCAGGAACAGCAGGCTGGGCCGGCCGACGAGGCTGGCCGCGAGGTCGAGCCTGCGGCGCATGCCCCCCGAATAGGTCTTCGCGGCGCGCTCGGCGGCGTCGGCCAGCCGGAACCGCTCCATCAGCTCGGCCGCGCGCGCCCGCGCGTCAGGGCGCGAGTAGCCGAGCAGCCGGGCGATCAGCACCAGGTTCTGGGTGCCGCTCAGGTCGGCGTCGACGGCCGCGTACTGGCCCGTGAGCCCGATCAGCCGGCGGACGTCGTGCGGGCGCTTGACGACGTCGAACCCGCCGACCGCGGCGTGGCCGGCATCGGGCCGCAGCAGGGTCGCCAGGATGCGCACCGTCGTGGTCTTGCCCGACCCGTTGGGGCCCAGCACCCCCAGGACGGCGCCGGACCGTGCGACGAGGTCGACCCCCGCCAGCGCGGTCTTCCCCTTGAACTCCTTGACCAGGCCCTCCGCGCGGATGGCGTCCGTCATCTACCCCTCCAGCAATGTGCGTTCACGGATCCAGTGTCCGCACGTCCACTGACAAACCGCTGATACACGGTGGTCGCCCTCCCGCCCGCACCGCGCGGCCGCGCACCACCTCCGCACCTCCACCGCTACAGCGTCCGGGGGCGCCGGCCGCATTCCGCGGGAGGCCGTACCGCGAACTTTGCCGGAACTTCGGGCGCGGTTTGGCGGTGCGGGGCAAAGGTGCCGCGTCGCTACAATCGGGCGCGTGACGACCACCCGGATCCGGCCCCCTGAGAATCGCGTCTCACCGCGCGCCGTCCCGATGTGGACGCTGCAGACAGCCCTGGGGGTCGTCGTCCTGGCGGCCGTGCTCAGCGGCGCGGCGTGGGGCGCCACCGCCCTCGACTGGGACTGGATCCCGCAGGTCGTGCGCCGATACGCCTGGGCGGTCCCCGCCGTGTACGGGATCTACGGCATCGCCGAGATCGTCGTCGCGCCCCGCTGGCGCTACCGGGTGCACCGCTGGGAGATCACCGCCGATGTCATCTACACCCGCACCGGGTGGCTCAGCCGCAAATGGCAGCTGGTCCCGGTGAGCCGGATCCAGACCGTCGACCACAGCCAGGGCTGGCTGGAGCGGCTGTTCAAGGTGGCCACGCTCGAAGTGCAGACCGCCTCGCACGCCGGCTCCTCCACCATCGCCGGGCTCGCCGCCGACGACGCCCAGCGCATCTCCGAGGAGCTCGCCGAGCGCGCCGCCGAACTCCGGGACGACGCGACGTGAGCGACACTCCCCACGGACCCCGGCACGACGACGGCGGCGCGCCGGCCACCGGCCACGACGCACCGTCCGGACCCGCCTTCCCCGGACCTCCCCCGGCCCCGGGCGCACCGCCGCCGGACGGCGCCGGTGCGTACCCCCCGGAAGGCGTCCCCGGGGAGCCCCGGGACGCCGGCGGCGCGGCGGCCGCCTCCGCCGGGGAGCCGGGCGAGGAGGACGCGGCGCCGGCCGTCCCCCCGGCCGAGCCCGAGCGCGCGCTGAGCCCGCTGACCCTGGTCACCGCGCCCGTCAACTACCTCAAGAGCTTCATCGTCCCGCTGATCGCCGCCATCGTCGCCGGCAGCTTCAACCCGTGGGTGCTCGCCAGCGCGGGGGTGGCGATCGCCGCCATGCTCATCGGCGGGTTCGTCACCTGGTACACCTTCCGCTACCAGGTGGGCAGCGAGCGGCTGGAGATCCGCCGCGGGCTGATCAGCAGGTCGCGCCGGTCGATCCCGCTGGAGCGCATCCGGGGCGTCGACGTCACCTCCCACCTGCTGCACCGCATGCTCGACCTGGCCGTCGTCAGGATCGAGGCGGCCGCCGGGGGCGGCGGCGAGGGCGAGGAGGGCAAGCTCGACGCGGTCTCCGTCGCCGAGGCCGAGCGGTTGCGCGGGGTCCTGCTGCACCGGCGCGCGGTGCTGCGCGGCGATCCGGCGGGCGCCGTCCTGAACGCATCCGCCGGCGCCCACGCCGCGACGCCGCCGGCCGGCGACACCGCTGAGCGCGCCGAGGCCCCGGGCGCCACCGCCCCGGCCGAGACCGTGTACTTCACGATGCCGCCCGGCTGGTACTTCTACGCCGTCCTCAGCCTGGGCTACCTGCTGACCCCGTTCGTGGCCCTGGCCACGGTGCTCGGCGCGGTCGGGCAGAGCCTGGACGACCTCACCGCCGGCACCGACGCCGGAGACGCCGTCCTCCTGGCCTACGAATGGGCGAGCACGATGAGCGCCCAGGCGCTCACGATCCTGGCGGCCGCGGCGGTGGCGGTGCTCGTGCTGCTGATGCCGCTGTTCGCCGTGGTGTCCTACGCGGTCTCCCACTGGGGCTTCACGCTGCGCCGGCGCGACGCGTCGCTCGTCGTCGAGCGCGGGCTGTTCACCCGGCGCAGCGTCACGCTGGAGCACCGCCGGATCCGCGGGCACGAGTTCCTGGACAACCCGTTGGAGCGGGTGCGCCGCGTCGTGCGCCTGCGCGCGATCGTCACCGGGCTGGGCGACTCCACCACGAGGGCCGTGCTCCTGCCCATCGGCCCGCGGTCCCGCGTGCGGCAGGTGGTCGAGCAGGCGCTCACCCCGTTCCGGGGCTCCCTCACCCCCCACCCCCGCGCCGCGCTGGGCCGCAGGCTGTTCCGCGCCGTGGTGCCGTTCGCCGTTGCGGCGGGCGCCGCCGCCTACGCCGGCGTGCTCTGGCTCGCGGTGCCGCTGGGAGCGGCGGCCCTGCTGGGCGTCCCGCTGGCCTACGACCGCTACCGGGCGCTGGGGCACGGCCACGACGGAGCGCAGGTCAGCGTGCGCTCGGGGTCGCTGCGCCGGGTGCAGCCGGTGGTGCACCGGTCGGCCGTCATCGGCTGGACCTGGACCCAGACGCTGTTCCAGCGCCGGGCCGGCCTGGTCCACGCGAAATTCGCGGTCGGCGCGGGGGAGGGCGGCTACACCGCCGTCGACGCCGACTTCGCCGAGTCGGTCGCCTTCGCCGCGGGGGTCACCCCCGCCATGGTGCGCCCGTTCCTGGTCACCGAGCCCGGCCCCGCCGCCGCGCCCTCGCCCGACCCGGCCTGAACCGGATACGGCGACGGCCCCGCACGCAGGTGCGGGGCCGTCGCCGTATCCGGTTCAGGCGTGCTCAGTCCGGCTTCTTCGCCCCGAACATGATCTCGTCCCACGAGGGGACCGAGGCGCGCCGTCCGCGTCCCTTGCGCCGGGACGGCGCCGCGGCGGAGCCGGGGGCCTGTGCCGCAGCCGGTACCGAGGGCTCCTGCGTGCGCGGGGCGGGCCGCTCGGGGTCGGGGGCCGCGGGGGCGGGCGTGCTCGGCGCCGGGGGCCGGAGCGCGGGGGAGCCGGCGGGATCGGCGGCGGGGTGCCCCAGGCCGGGGCGCTCGGGCCGGACGGGCTCACGCGGGTCGGCGCGGCCGGCGGCCGGGAGCGGTTCGCCGCTCAGCGGCGACCGGGGCGGGCGCGGCGGGGCCTGCGCGTCCTCGCGCGCGGCGGGGTGGGTGCGCTCGGGGACGATCGGGACCCGCCCGGTCACCGGGGTGCGCTCGTGCCGGGCCGCGGGCGCGGGCTCCTCGGGCGGTGCGGCCGGCAGCGGGCCGTCGATGTCGTGGCGCGGGGGCTCGTGGCGCGGCGGGGCCGCGGCCGTCAGCGGTTCAGGGCGCTGCGGCGCGGGAGCGGGCGGGGGCGCCGGTGCCGGGTCCGGGCGCACCGGTTCGGCGGGCGCGCCCTGCCGGCGCGGGACGAAGGGGGTGACGTTGGCGCCGCCGCCGAGGCTCCGCGGGCCGTCGGCCTCGGGAGAGGAGAAGCGGACGGCTTCGTCGTCGGCCGGGGTCACGCTGCGGCGGCGCGGCTCGAAGACCCAGTGGGCCACCTTCTCCTCGCCGGCGGCGAGGAAGGCGAGCTTGAGCTGCCAGGTGTTGTCCTCCCGCTTCCAGGAGTCCCACACGGCGTCGCCGGTCTCCAACTGGTGCGCGCCGATGCGCGCGGCCACGATGTCGCCCAGGACGGGCCCCGGCGCGGACTCGCCCTGCCGCCGGACCGTGGCGCGCTGGGCCTGCTGGGCGATGTACTCGCGCTCTTGCAGCACCGGGCCCTCGAACCAGCGCACCCGCTCGATCGGGATCCCCGCGTGCTCGGCGATCGCCTCCGCTGTCTCACCGGAGCGGATCCGGGCCTGGATTTCCTTGGGGCGCAACGGATTCTCCACTTCGATCTCGTACTGGCCGAGCCGGGAGAACTGGCCGCGAACGGCGGCGCGGAGACGGTCGTCGACGGGCAGCATGAAACGGGTTCCACGGCCGGCAC
Organism: Nocardiopsis mangrovi; assembly: GCF_042653925.1. Classification (NCBI taxonomy): domain Bacteria; kingdom Bacillati; phylum Actinomycetota; class Actinomycetes; order Streptosporangiales; family Nocardiopsidaceae; genus Nocardiopsis; species Nocardiopsis mangrovi. Next base: position 75,680 of record NZ_JBHSFQ010000028.1, on the reverse strand, counting down.
TCGCCAACACCAGGTAGGTGCCGTCCTCGCTGACGGCGACGAGGCGAAGCTCCTGCATCGCCCTCCCTTTCGCGTCCCGTCGAGGGTGGGTCCTCGGCCATCCCCCACGTTCCCAGTCTCATCGGCATCCGGTCGTTCGGCCAGTACCGCGCCCGGCATGTCCGAACTGTGTGGCCCTCCGGGCGCATGCGGCACCGCCCACGGGCATCGTGGCGTTTCCTATCGTGCCATCTTGGCACGGCATCGATCCGTGACCCGAGGCGCGATCAGGGTGCCGGCCGGTTTCCGGCCGGAGCCCTGCCGGTGATGGTATCTCCCGTGGCCGCCGCCGCCCGTGTGCCGGTCCGGTGCGTTCCCGGAGCGGCCGGCGATGTGATCGGGCCCCCAGGACGGTGTCCAGGTAGGGGTTGGCGAACACGCGGCGCGGGTCCACGCGCTCGCGGACCTCCAGGGCGTCGCGGAGCCGCGGGTACACCCCCTCCAGGTAGGCGCGGTCGCGGGTGTGCACCTTGCCCCAGTGGGGGCGCCCGCCCACCGAGGTGAACACGGCCTCCAGATCGGCGAAGTAGCGGTCGTAGGGAGCGCCGCGGTAGACGTGCGCGGCGACGTAGGCGGTGTCGCGGCCGTAGGCCGTGGACAGCCACACGTCGTCGGCCGGCGCGAACCGCACCTCCAACGGGAAGCTGATGCGGTGGCGGCCCGCGCCGATCGCCGCGCGGATCTCGCGCAGGACGTCGGCGAGCGCGGCGGCAGGGACGGCGTACTCCATCTCCACGAACCGCACCCGGCGGGCGCTGGTGAAGACGCGGTGGGAGACGTCGGTGTAGGACCGTGCCGACAGCGCCCGCGCGGACACCTGGTTGACCGCCGGGATCACCGCGGGCGCGCGCCGGCCCAGCCGGTTCACCGCCTCGAACAGGATGTTGGACAGGAACTCGTCGTCCAGCCACGCCCGCAGCGGCGGCACGGGACCGGCCGGCCCCGCGCTCCGGTTGTTGCGCTTGGTGTTGGTCCGGCCGGTGTGCGGGAACCAGTAGAACTCGAAGTGCTCGTTGCCCGCGCGCAGCTCCGGCAGCCGCTCCAGGACCAGGTCCAGCGGCATCGGCTCCTCGCGCGCGTGCAGCAGGAACGACGGGACGACGGCGAGGGTGAGCGCGGTGACCACACCGAACGCGCCCAGCCCGACCCGCGCCGCCTCGAACAGCGCGGTCTCGCGCCCGGCCGAGCACTCCACCACGGTCCCGTCGGCGAGCACGACCTCCATGCCGCGGACCTGTGCCGCCAGGCCCCCGATGTCGCGGCCGGTACCGTGGGTCCCCGTCTGGATCGCCCCCGCCACCGTCTGCACGGCGATGTCGCCCATGTTGGCCAGGGCGAGCCCGCGCGCGTCCAGCGCCGTGTTCAGGTCGCACAGCGGCAGCCCCGCCTCGACGGTCACGGTGCCGGCCCCGGGGTCGGCCGAGCGCACCCGGGTGAGCGAGGTGGGGGAGAGCAGGGTTCCGTCGGTCACGGCGATCCCGGTGAACGAGTGACCGGAGCCGACCATGCGCGCCCGCGACCCCGCGGCCGCGGCGGCGCGGACCGCGGAGACGACGTCGCCGGTTCCATTGGGGACCGCCACGCGGCGCGGCCGCGCCTCCTGGGTCCCCGACCATGTGCGCCACACCACATTCGTCATGGCCCCGAACGCTACCCGCCGGTAGCCCGAGGGGTAAGCGGCCCTCGGCTTCTGTCGCGCAACGGTGACCTGCGCCACGCCGGGGCCGATACGGAGGGTCGCGGCCACCTGGTTTCATGGATCGCATGAGGCCCTACGACGCGTTCCTGCTGATCTCCTTCGGCGGCCCGGAGGCCGCCGGCGACGTCATCCCCTTCCTGGAGAACGTCACCCGCGGGCGCGGCATCCCGCGCGAACGGCTCGCGGAGGTCGGCGAGCACTACTTCCTCTTCGACGGGGTCAGCCCGATCAACGGGCAGTGCCGCGAGCTGATCGCCGCGATCCGCGCCGACTTCGCGGCCAACGGTGTCGACCTGCCGATCTACTGGGGCAACCGGTTCTGGGACCCCATGCTCGCCGACACGGTCGCCCAGATGGCCAAGGACGGCGTGCGCCGGGTGGTCGCGCTGGCCACCTCCGCCTACAGCAACTACTCCAGCCACCGCGCCTACCTCAACGACATCGAGGCCGCGCGCGCGGCGGTGGGCCCCGACGCCCCCGAGATCGAGCTGATCCGGCCCTTCTACGACCACCCGGGGTTCATCGAGCCCCTGGCCGCCTACGCCCGCGAAGCGCTGGACCGGCTCCCCGAGGCCGAGCGGGCCGGCGCGCGCCTGCTGTTCTCGGCGCACTCCATCCCCACCGCCATGGCGGACACGAGCGGAGCGCCCGAGCACGGATTCGGCCCCGGCGGCGCCTACGCGGCGCAGCTCGCCGAGGTGGCGCGGCTGGTCTCCGAGCGCCTGGGCGGCGGCCACGCCTACGACCTCGTCTACCAGAGCCGCAGCGGGCCGCCGAGCCAGCCGTGGCTGGAGCCCGACGTCAACGACCGGCTGGCCGAGCTGGCGGACGAGGGCGTGTCGGCCGTCGTCGTCATCCCCTACGGGTTCGTCTCGGACCACATGGAGGTCAAGTACGACCTCGACCACGAGGCGCGCGACACCGCCGACCGCCTCGGCCTGGCCTTCGAGCGCGCGCTGAGCCCGGGCACCCACCCGCGCTTCGTCGCGATGGTCCGCGAGCTCGTCGCGGAGCGTGCGAGCGGGGCCGGACCCGTGGGCCTGGGCGACCTGCCCCGGTGCCCCGACGGCGGATCCGACTGCTGCATGCCGCGCTGACCCCCCGATCCGGCCGCCCCGGTCCCGCCGGAGCGGCCGTTCCCGCCCGGCGCCGCCGCGACCCGCCCCGATAGGGTCGGTGAAACGGTAGGCACCGTCGCCGAAGTGGGAGGGGAAGTCGTGGTTCGTTCCTGGTATGAGCTGTCGGACTACGTCGGGCTGCGCCGCGTCAACGGGTTGCGCCTGTCACCGGACGGGAGCCGCCTCGTCGCGCCCGTCAGCGAGCTGAAGCCCGACGGCTCCGCGTTCACCACCGCCCTGTGGGAGATCGACCCCCAGGGCGCGGCCGAACCGCGCCGGATCACCCGGTCGGCGACGGGGGAGTCCGCCCCCGGCTTCCTCCCCGACGGATCGCTGCTGTTCACCTCGGCGCGTACCGACCCCGAATCCGCCGACACCGCCAAGGGCGCGCCGCCCGCGGCCCTGTGGCTGCTGCCCGCCGACGGCGGCGAGGCACGCCGCGTGGCCGCCCGCCCCGGCGGGATCACCGGATTCGCCGTCGCCCGCGAATCCGGCACCGTGGTCTACGGCTCCGAGGTGTTCCCGGGCGCGGCCGACGGCGAGGCCGACGACACGGCCCGGACCGGGCGCAAGGACGCGGGCGTCACCGCCATCCTCCACGAGGAGTCCCCGGTGCGCTACTGGGACCGCGACCTCGGCCCCTTCCGCCCGCGCCTCTTCGCCGCGGCGCCGCCGGCCGACCCCGCCGCGGGACTGGGCGACCCCGCCGACCTCACCCCCGACCCCGGGGCGGCGCTGGTCACCCAGTCCTGGGACGTCACCCCCGACGGCGGCACCGTCGTCACCGGCTGGCGCGTGCCCAAGGGCCGCGGGACCGCCCGCAACGAGCTGGTCCTGATCGACGCCGCGACCGGCGAGCGCAGCACCCTCGTCGCGCAGCCCGGCCACGACTTCTCCGGCCCCAGGGTCTCCCCCGACGGCCGCTACGCGGTCGCCGACCGCGGTTTCGACGGCGACATCGACGGCGAGCCGCGCGACCACACCCTGTGGCTGGTGGACCTCGCCACCGGCGAGGGCCGCGACCTGCTCCCCGGCGACCACCTCTGGCCGCGCGAGTACGCCTGGGCCCCCGACTCCTCCGCCGTGCTCTTCACCGCCGACCTCGACGGGCGCCGCCCCGCCTTCCGCGTGGACCTGGAGACCGGCGCCCTCACCCGCCTCACCGCCGACAACGGCGCCTACAGCGCGCTCAACCCCGCCCCCGACGGCCGCACCCTGTACGCGCTGCGCGACTCCTGGGACGAGCCGCCCACCCCGGTCCGGCTCGACGCCGCCGCCGAGAACGCCCCGGTCCGCCTCAAGACGCCCACCCCCGCCCTGGCGGCGCCGGGGACGCTCACCGAGGTCGAGGCCACCGCCGACGACGGCACCCGCGTGCGCTCCTGGCTGGTGCTGCCCGACGGCGCCTCCGCCGACTCGCCCGCCCCTCTCGTCCTGTGGGTGCACGGCGGCCCCTACATGAGCTTCAACGGCTGGTCCTGGCGGTGGAACCCCTGGCTGCTGGCCGCCCGCGGCTTCGCCGTGCTGCTGCCCGACCCCGCCCTGTCGACCGGCTACGGGCCCGACATGCTCCGCCGCGCCTGGGGCAACTGGGGCGAGCGCACCTTCGCCGACCTGATGTCGGTCACCGACGCCGTCTGCGCCCGCGACGACATCGACCCCTCCCGGACCGCCGCCATGGGCGGCTCGTTCGGCGGGTACATGGCGAACTGGATCGCCGGGCACACCGACCGGTTCGACGCCATCGTCACCCACGCCTCGCTGTGGGGGCTCGGCGGATTCATCGGCGCCACCGACTTCCCGGAGGTCTGGGCCGCCGAGTGGGGCGATCCCCGCATCCGGCCCGAGCGCTACGACCGCGCCTCGCCCGACCGCCACGTCGACGACATCACCACCCCCATGCTCGTCATCCACGGCGACAAGGACTACCGGGTGCCCATCGGCGAGGGGCTGCGGCTGTGGTGGGACCTGGTCTCCCGCGAGGTCGACGCGAAGTTCCTGTACTTCCCCGACGAGAACCACTGGATCCTCACCCCCGGCAACATCAAGGTCTGGTACGAGACCGTGTTCGCCTTCCTCGACCACCACGTGCTCGGCAAGGACTGGCGCCGCCCGGAGCACCTGTGACGTCCGCGGCGCGGCAACGAACAAAGGGGAGCGCATGACCACTGCCGATCCGGCCGCACTACTGGCCCTGGCCGCCGCCACCGCCCAGGAGGCCGGCGCGGTCGCCGCCGACGGCCAGGCGGGCATCGGCGTCCTCGACACCAAGTCCTCGCCCACCGATGTCGTCACCGCGATGGACCGCGCCGTCGAGGAGCTGATCCGCAAGCGCCTGCTGGCCGCCCGGCCCGACGACGCCGTCCTCGGCGAGGAGGGCGGCGCGGCCGCGGGCCAGAGCGCGGTCCGGTGGATCGTCGACCCCATCGACGGCACGGTCAACTACCTCTACGGCCGCGAGGACTGGGCGGTGTCGATCGCCGCCGAGGCCGCCGGCGAGGTCGTCGCCGGCGTCGTCGCCGTTCCGGCGCGCGGCGACGTCTACACGGCCGTCCGCGGGGGCGGCGCGTTCTGCAACGGACGGCCGATCACGGTCGCGCCCGCCGTGCCGATCGACTTCGCCCTGGTCGCCACCGGGTTCGGCTACAGCTCCGCGCGCCGCGCCCACCAGGCCGAGGTGCTGCGGCAGGTGCTGCCCCGGGTGCGCGACATCCGGCGCGGCGGTGCCGCGGCGGTCGACCTGTGCGGGGTGGCGCGCGGGCGGAGCAACGCCTACTACGAGCGCGGGCTCAGCCCCTGGGACTGGGCGGCGGCGTCGCTCATCGCCCAGGAGGCGGGCGCGCGCGTGGGCGGCCTCAACGGGGCGCCCGCCGGCCCCGACCTGTTCATCGCGGCGCCGGCGGGGCTGTTCGAGGAGCTGCACGACCTGCTGGAGCCGCTGGGCGCAGACACCGACGGCTGACCGTACGGCGGCGGGCGGCCCGCCGCAAGCGCCCCCGGCCATGGGACGGCGGAGGCCGGCCGGATCCCTGCCGATCCGGCCGGCCTCCGGCGGTCGCCCGCCGCCGCGCCGCCGCGTACCGTCCGCTCGCCGGTCCGATACGGGCGGCCGGGCCGTCAGACGCCGCCGGTGTCGACACCGTTGCGGGCGGCGATCCGGTGCAGGTCCTCCAGCTCCGACGCGTGCGTGTCGGCGAGGAAATCGTCGCCCGCGGCCTGCGCCGCAAGGAGAGACATGCGGGTTTCCTTGATGCGGCCCTGGATCTCCGCGAAGAACTCGCCCATTTCACCTCACTCTGTGGTCATGCGCGCACTACATGTGGTCACGCCGGCGTGGCCACGGGGGGCGCCGAGCGCGCTTCGGCCCGCGTCCCTGCGCCATACCCACCGCGGCCGCGCGGCCAAACCCGGCCGCGGGCCCGATACCGATCCGTGACCGCGCCGCTGTAGGGCGGGCGCCGCGGCAGGTCGGAACGGGTGGTGCCGGAGCCGGGAGGGGCGTGCGGGGGCGGCGGAATGGGACGCGCCGCAAAGTCGGCACCGGCCCTTATTCGGTTCTTACCCGGGTCGTGGCACCTTTGAAATGTGCGGGGTGAACGTCGCTGCCGGCGGTTGGGGGATTCGCCGGCAGCGACGCCTCGCTTTCAGGAGGGACATCGGCGGCCCCGCCCTCCGGGGCCGGCCGCCGACCATCCGCTCCCCGGCGCCCACCGGGTTGCCGCGCATCGCGCACTGGCCCTACGTTGGCCGGTGCGGGGTGGGGTGAACACCGCGTCCGCGCGGTATATCCGCAGCGTAGCCGCTGTGGTGGTTTACTTCATCCTTATTCGGTGTGTGCGACAAAGGTAGGCGCAGCCGGGGGTAAGCGCCGCTGCCGGTGTGTTGGGGGATGCGCCGGCAGCGGCCCACCCGGGCTCGCAGGGAAGCGAAGGACACAGTGCGCGTACTCGTGGTCGAAGACGAGCAGGTGCTCGCCGATGCGGTCGCAGTAGGGCTGCGCCGCGAATCCATGGCGGTCGACGTCGTCTACGACGGCGACAGCGCGCTGGAGCACGCGGGCGTCAACGAGTACGACGTCATCGTCCTCGACCGCGACCTCCCCGGTATCCACGGCGACGACGTCGCGCGCAGCCTCGTCGGCCAGAGCTACGCGGGCCGCATCCTGATGCTCACCGCCTCCGGCGAACTGGAGGACAAGGTCGAAGGCCTCACCCTCGGGGCCGACGACTACATGGCCAAGCCCTTCGCCTTCGCCGAGCTGATCGCGCGCGTGCGCGCCCTCGGCCGCCGGGCGGCCCCGCCGCTGCCGCCGGTCCTGCGCCGCAACGGCATCGAGCTCGACCCCGCCAACCACACCGTGGAGCGCGACGGCCGCCTCATCACCCTGACCCCGAAGGAGTTCGCGGTGCTGGAGGTCCTGATGCGCGCGGGCGGCACGGTCGTCAGCGCCGAAGGGCTGCTGGAGAAGGCATGGGACGAGAACGCCGACCCGTTCACCAACGTCGTACGGGTCACCGTCATGACGCTGCGCAAGAAGCTCGGCGAGCCCCCGGTCATCCAGACGGTCCCGGGAGCGGGGTACCGCATTTGACCGCCCCGGGCGGCGAGCACGCGTCCGCGGTGCCCCCCGGGGAGGTCGCCCCGACCCCGCCCGGCGACACCGGGACCTGGCGCCGCCTGACGACCCCGCCCGCCCCTTCCGCCAAGCAGCAGGGGCCGGTCACCGGCGGCATGGACCGCCTCACCGACAACATCAGCCTGCGCTCGCGGCTCACCCTGATCTACGGCATGCTCTTCTTCGCCGCCGGGTCGCTGCTGGTGCTGCTCAACTACGTGATCGTCGCCGCGCTCCTGGACAACCTCACCTTCACCGTCGCGCCCGACTCCCCGTACTTCGACGACCCCGCGGCCCTCGAAGAGGTCAAGAACACCTACATCGAGACCGTGCTCGCCGAGGTCACCCGGTTCTCGGTCCTCGCGCTGGTCGTCGTCGGGCTCCTCGCCGTGGGCCTGGGCTACGTGGTGGCCGGCCGCGCGCTGTCGCCGCTGCACAAGATCACCCGGATCGCGCGCCGGCTCTCCGAGCGGTCCCTGCACGAGCGCATCGCGCTGGGCGGGCCCGACGACGAGATCCGCGAGCTCGCCGACACCTTCGACGGCATGCTGGAGCGCCTGGACCACGCGTTCGACGGCCAGCGCAGGTTCGTCGCCAACGCCTCGCACGAGCTGCGCACCCCGTTGGCGATCAACCGGACCCTGCTGGAGGTCGCCATCGGCGACCCCGAGGCGTCGCCGGACCTGAGGACCATCGGCCGCACCCTGCTGGAGACCAACGCCCGCCACGAACACCTGATCGACGGCCTGCTCTTCCTCGCCAAGAGCGAACGCGAGCTGGACGTGCGGACCCTGGTCGACCTGGGCGAGGCCGCCGAGACCGTGCTCAGCCAGCTCTCCGCCGAGATCGAGAAGTCCGGGCTCGCCCTGCGCTCCGACCTCCGGGCGGCCCCGGTCAGCGGCGACCCCGTCCTGCTGGAGCGCCTGATCGCCAACCTGGTCGAGAACGCCCTGCGCTACAACGTCGCCGACGGCGAGATCACCGTGCGCTCCGGTATCTACGAGGGCGCGCCCGCGGTGCAGGTGGAGAACTCCGGCCCGGTGATCCCCGGATACGAGATCGAGGGCCTGTTCGAGCCGTTCCGGCGCGGCTCCGGCGATCGGGTGCGCTCCAGCCGCAGCGCCGGGCTGGGGCTGTCCATCGTGCGCTCCGTGGTGCGCGCGCACGGCGGCACAGTGAGCGCGTGGCCGCGCGCCGGCGGGGGACTGGTGGTCACCGTGGCCCTGCCGGCCGAGGGCCGCGACACGCTGCCCGGAAGCCGCTGAGGGCGGCGGCCGCGCCGCGGCGCGCAACGGGCTGCGGGCGCCGCCGCGTCCGTGATATCTATACGTGTCCGATGACACGGCCACCCGGGGGCGGAGCAGCCTTCCGCGGTGGGTATGCTCTCCGGGCGTGAATGCGGCGGGAATGTTTCCCGACGCGGACGTGTCCGTTCCGACCTCGCCCCTCGCGGAGTACCCGCGCTCGGCCGGTGCGAGTAAGGACGAAGAAATAGGTCGGAATCCTTCAGGCGTTGGGTAGCACATGAGAACAGGCGGATCCAGGGCGCGCACGCGTGCGGCCGGGATCGGCCGTTCGATGCCGCCAAGAGGTGTGACGGCACCCGGGAGGGGTCACAGTCCACTTACGCCTTCGGAGTTTTCCACCGTGTACGGGCACAAGAGGCGTCTCTCAAGCGTTACAACCGCGCAACGAGGCATAGATCGAGGGGGATGGAGTTAGCAGAATGGCCACCGATTACGACAGCCCGCGTAAGACCGACGAGGACATCAACGAGGACAGCCTGCAGGAGTTGCAGGCCCGTCGGGTCGACAAGGGCACCAGCACCATCGACGTCGACCCCGACGAGGTCGCCGAAGGGATGGAGCTGCCGGGTGCGGACCTCTCCGGAGAGGAGTTGGCCGTCCGGGTCCTGCCGCGGCAGGCCGACGAGTTCACCTGCTCGCGCTGCTTCCTGGTGCACCACCGCAGCCAGCTCGCGGAGGAGCGGAAGGGAAAGCTCGTGTGCAAGGAGTGCGCCGCCTGACAGGCGTGGACTCCCTCTCACCGTGTGTCTCGACGGCCGGTGCGCCGCGGTATCTGATGCGTCCCCGATGAGGGGGCGCATCGTCCTTTGACCGGGGGCGGCCGGAGCCTTACCCGCGCATTCGATTATCCGCTTCCCTTAGCTTTGTCGTAGAGGATCGGCAAAGACTGGGAAATCGCTGGGAATTGGATGTGGGGGGTCATGGTGCGAAGAAGAGCCCGTCGCCGCGGCGACGGCCACGGGCGGCACACCGACGTCCCGGGCGCCCCGCGCCCGGACGGAACCGCGGAGGACGCGCCGGGGCCCGCGGCGCTCGCCAGTGGCGGGGGCGGCGCCGATGCCCCGGGCACCGATCCGGTGCCCGCGGGCGGTGAGGCCGCGTCCGACGACGTCGGGGAGCTGGTCGGCCGCATCATCGGCGACGAAGGCGCCGATCCCCGCGTCCGCGCCGGGCTCCTGGGGCGGCTCACCCGCGCCCTGGCCGCCGGCGCCCGCTCGGCGGGCGTGCGCGGCGCGGCGGGCGGCCGGTGGCTCACCGAGCTGTTCGCCGACGACATCGCCCCCCGCATCCCGGTGCGCGACCGCGCCACCCTGGTCCGCCACCACAAGGGAATCGACGGCGAGGACCTGGCCGATGCCCTGGTCCGCAACGCCACCAACGCCACCACCGCTGTGGGCGCCGCGGGAGGGGCACTGGCCGCGGTGCAGTTCACCGCGCCCCCGCTACTGCTGACGGCCCCGGCCCAGATCGTCGCCGAGACCGTCGTGGTCGCCGCCATCGAAGTCAAGCTGATCGCCGAGCTGCACGAGGCCTACGGCTCCCCGGCGCCCGGCTCCGGGCTCCAGCGCACGTCGGGCTACCTGGCGGCATGGGCCAAGAAGCGCGGCGTCGACCCCCTCCAGGCGGCCGGCTCGCTCACGGCGGCGCTGGGCGGTGCCGCGAAGGCGGCCCTGCGCAAGCGCCTCATGGCCGTCATGGGCCGCCATCTCACCACCCTGGGCCCCTACCTCACCGGCGCCGTCGCCGGCGGCACGCTGAACCGCGCCGCGACCACGGCCCTCGCGCGCTCGGTCCGCACCGACCTGCGGGCACGGGCGCTCCCGGCCGGACCCGCCCCGCTGCGCGTGATCCGCGGCACGGACCCGGCGGCCGGGCGGCTGCCGGTCGGGGACTGAGCGGTCCCGCGCACCCGGCCGGCCGGCCCGGACGCGCGCGGGGACGGCACCCCCGGCGCCGCCCCCGCGCGTCCCGGCCGGCGCCTCTCAGGCGCCGTCGATCCCGGCCCGGGACGGGCCCAGCCGGCGGTAGGCGGCGCGCACCGCGAGGACGCGGGCCACCTCCATGCCGACCCCGGTCACCACCGCCCAGCCCAGTGCCTCACCGAGCCCGACGTCCAGGGATTCCGGCTCGGTCGGGGGTTCCTTTCCGGTGGCCTGCGTCCAGGCGAAGGTCAGCACTTTGCGGGCCACGAATCCGGCCGCCAGAGCGGCGGCGCCGCCGACGATCTGCGCGGCCAGCCGGCCGTCTTTCTCTGCCATCTGAATCCGATCGCTTCCCATATACGTGGTCATCCGGCTCGCCGAAATACTCCCATGCCGCCGCGCCCGGTGCCCGCGCCCTCGCCAGGGGCCCGGGGCGTCAGGGCCGGTGGCGGGCCGGGCGGGGCGGGCCGCGCCCCCCATGGAAACGGTGAGCGATCAGGGGCGGGCAGCCAATACCATTGCCCCATGACCAACCGCTCTCGTTCCTTCCGCGTGCCCGACAAGCCCTCGCTCGACGGCATCGAGGCGAAATGGGTCGACGTATGGGACGAGTCCGGCGTCTACCGTTTCGACCGCTCCAAGAGCCGCGAGCAGATCTTCTCCATCGACACCCCGCCGCCCACGGTCTCGGGGTCGCTGCACATCGGGCACGTCTTCTCCTACACCCACACCGACACCGTCGCGCGCTTCCAGCGCATGCGCGGGAAGTCGGTCTTCTACCCGATGGGCTGGGACGACAACGGCCTGCCCACCGAGCGCCGGGTGCAGAACTACTACGGTGTCCGCTGCGACCCGTCGGTCCCCTACGACCCCGGCTTCTCGCCGCCCGCCAAGCCCGACCCCAAGCGCCAGGTCCCCATCTCCCGGCGCAACTTCGTCGAGCTGTGCGACCGCCTCACGGTCGAGGACGAGAAGGTCTTCGAGGGCATCTGGCGCCGGCTCGGGCTCAGCGTCGACTGGCGCTACACCTACGCCACGATCGACGACGCCTCGCGGACCGCCGCCCAGCGCGCGTTCCTGCGCAACCTGGCGCGCGGCGAGGCGTACATGGCCGAGGCGCCGACCCTGTGGGACGTCACCTTCCGCACCGCCGTGGCGCAGGCCGAGCTGGAGGACCGCGAGCGCCCCAGCGCCTACCACAAGGTCTCCTTCCACCGCCCCGACGGCGGCACCGTCGAGATCGAGACCACGCGCCCCGAGCTCATCCCCGCCTGCGTGGCGCTGGTGGCCCACCCCGACGACGAGCGCTACGCGGGGCTGTTCGGCTCGACCGTGCGCACCCCGGTCTTCGGTGTCGAGGTCCCGGTCAGGGCGCACCGCCTCGCCGACCCGGAGAAGGGCTCCGGGATCGCCATGATCTGCACCTTCGGCGACACCACCGATGTCACCTGGTGGCGCGAGCTCAATCTGGAGACCCGCCCCATCATCGGCTGGGACGGCCGGATCGTCGCCGAGCCCCCGCCGGGTATCGACTCCGACGACGCCCGCGCGGCCTACGCCGGGCTCGCCGGGGCGACGGTGCACACCGCCCGCGAGCGCGTGGTCGGACTCCTGCGCGCCTCCGGCGACCTGATCGGCGACCCCAAGCCCATCACCCACCCGGTGAAGTTCTACGAAAAGGGCGACAAGCCGCTGGAGATCGTCACCACGCGGCAGTGGTACATCCGCAACGGCGGCCGCGACACCGAGGTGCGCGACGCCCTGCTCGCCCGCGGCGCCGAGCTGACCTGGCACCCCGCGCACATGCGCTCGCGCTACGACCACTGGGTCGGCGGGCTCAACGGCGACTGGCTGATCAGCCGCCAGCGATTCTTCGGCGTGCCCTTCCCGGTCTGGTATCCGCTCGACGCCGACGGCAACCCCGGCTACGACTCCCCGCTGCTGCCCGATGAGGCCGCGCTGCCGGTCGACCCCAGCTCCGAGGCGCCCGCCGGGTACACCGAGGACCAGCGGGGCGTGCCCGGCGGGTTCACCGGCGACCCCGACGTCATGGACACCTGGGCCACCTCCTCGCTGTCGCCGCAGATCGTCGGCGGCTGGGAGCGCGACAACGACCTCTTCGAGCGCGTCTTCCCGATGGACCTGCGCCCCCAGGGCCAGGACATCATCCGCACCTGGCTGTTCTCCACCGTGGTGCGCGCCCACTTCGAGCACGGCAGCCTGCCCTGGCGCACGACCGCGATCTCGGGGTGGATCCTCGACCCCGACCGCAAGAAGATGTCGAAGTCCAAGGGCAACGTCGTCACCCCGATCGACCTGCTGGAGCGGTACAGCTCCGACGCGATCCGCTACTGGGCGGCCAGCGGACGGCTGGGCACCGACACCGCGCTCGACGAGGGCCAGATGAAGGTCGGCCGCCGGCTCTCCATCAAGATCCTCAACGCCAGCAAGTTCGCGCTGTCGGTGGCCGGCGAGGAGACCTCGGCCGACCCCGCCGCGGTCACCGAGCCGCTGGACCGCGCCATGCTCGCCGCGCTGGCCGACGTCGTCGAGGACGCCACCGCCGCCTTCGAGTCCTACGACCACACCCGCGCCCTGGAGCACACCGAGCGGTTCTTCTGGGAGTTCTGCGACGACTACCTGGAACTCGTCAAGGCCCGCGCCTACGACACCGAAACGGCGGCGGGCGCCTCGGCGCGCGGGGCGCTGTTCATCGCGCTGTCGGCGCTGCACCGGCTCTTCGCCCCGTTCCTGCCGTTCGTCGCCGACGAGGTGTGGTCCTGGTGGCGGGACACCTCCGTGCACGCCGAGCCGTGGCCCGACGCCGCGGAGTTCCGGGCCGCCGCCCAGAGCGGCGATCCCGGGGTCCTCAGCGCCACGTCGGCGGTGCTGCGCGCCGTGCGCAAGGCCAAGTCCGAGGCGAAGCTGTCCATGCGCGCCGAGGTCGAGCGCGTGGTCGTCCGCGGCAAGCAGGCGGCCGACGCCCGGGTCGCGGCCGACGACATCGCGGCGGCCGGGCGCGCCGCCGCCCTGGAGTTCGTGGCCGACGACACCGACCTCCGGGTCGACGTCACCCTGCCCGTACCCGCCGAGTGACACCCGCGACGCGCGCGGGCCGCCCCGTCCCGGCGGGGCGGCCCGCGCGTGCGTCCGCCGCGACGGCGGTCCGCGCTAAGCTCGGTGAGTGTGAGTAGCGATACCCTCGGCGGTCGCGTGGAGATCCTGATCCGCCGCCTCGACCCTGATCTGCCCGTCCCCGGTTACGCCCGTCCCGGCGACGCCGGAGCCGACCTCGTCACCGCCGAGGACGCGGTGCTCGACCCCGGGCAGCGGGCGACCGTCCGCACCGGGATCGCGATCGCGCTCCCCGACGGCTACGCGGCGTTCGTCCACCCGCGCTCGGGCCTCGCCGCGCGGCACGGGCTGACCCTCGTCAACGCCCCCGGGACCGTCGATTCCGGGTACCGTGGCGAGATCCGGGTGACCCTGCTCAACACCGACACCGCGGCCCCGGTCAAGCTCACCCGCGGCGACCGCATCGCGCAGCTGGTCGTCCAGCGGGTCGAGTACGCGATCTTCCGCGAGGTCGGGGACCTGCCCGATTCCGTGCGCGGCACGGACGGCTTCGGATCCACCGGCGGCCACGCGGCACACAGATGAGGACCACGGGCCCCGGCGCCACCGGGGCCCGGCTATGGGGAGAGGTGTGAGGCGTGTTCGGACGCCGACGCAAGAAGAACGACGGGGCCGGCGCCGCCGACACCGCCGAGGTCGTCGAACGGCGGAGCGCGCCGCCCGAGCCCGAGAAGGAGGCCGACCGCCACCGGGCCGCGGGCCCCTGGGACGCCTCCGAGGACGCTCCCGACGTGCGCCGGATGGATCTGGGGGCGATCCGGGTGCCGATCCAGCCCGGCACGGAGATCCAGGTGAACGTCGCCAACCAGCGGGGCCAGGGCAGCCGGCGCGGCCAGCAGATCATCGGCGTCACCCTGATCCAGGGCAACTCCGCGCTCCAGATCCAGCCGTTCGCCGCCCCCAAGTCCAGCGGGGTGTGGGACGAGCTGCGCGACGAATTGCGCAGCCAGGTCACCGGGCAGGGCGGCAAGGTCGAGGACTTCGACGGTGCGTTCGGCACCGAGCTGCGCGCGGTCGTCCCCGTCGAGGGGCGCAAGAACGAGCAGGGCCACCAGCTCGGCCAGCGGGTGCGGTTCATCGGTGTTGACGGGCCGCGCTGGGTGCTGCGGGGGGTGGTCCGCGGCGACGCGGCCGTCAAGCCCGAGGCCATGGCGGCGATCGACGCGCTGTTCCAGGGTGTGGTGGTGGTCCGCGGCGACAGCCCGGTCCCCCCGCGCGACCTGCTGGAGATCACCGTCCCGCCGGAGGTCCAGAAGTCCCTGGCCGCTTCGGGCGGCCGCACCGCTGCGCCCCAGGCCGACCCGGCGGTCCAGCCGCCCGGCCCCGGCCCCGCCGCGCCCCCGCCGGCCGACCCCGCCTCGGCCACCCCCGACCCGGGCATCCCGGCGCCGCCGGCGGACCAGGACGAGCCCGGCACCGTGGACGCCGACCGCGCCGAGCCCGGTGGTTCCGGGTCGGCCGCCGCCGACTCGTCCGGGTCGTCCGGCGGCGACTCCGGCGGCGGCGGAGGCGGCGGGTTCTGACCCGCGGCCGGGCGCCCCGCCGGAAAAACCCGTTGCGGGGCGTACCGGGAAGGATCAGCATCTCTCCATGCTGATCAGACGCGAGACACCCGATGACATCCCCGCCATCCGGGCGGTCACGGCCGCCGCGTTCGCGGGGGCCGAGCATTCCGCTCCGCCCGCGGAGCCGGGCGGGGATCCCGGCGAGGCGACGCTCGTGGGGCGGCTGCGGGCCGATCCCGGGTGGATCCCGGAGCTGTCCCTGGTCGCGGTCGAGTCCGGCGGCGGGGTGGTGGGCCACGTCGTGTGCACCCGGGGCGCGGTGGGCGACCTCCCGGCCCTGGGGCTGGGGCCGGTGAGCGTCGACCCCGGCCACCAGGGGGCGGGCGTGGGGTCGGCGCTGATGCACGCGGTGCTGGGCGCCGCCGACGCGCTCGGCGAGCCCCTGGTGGCGCTGCTCGGCGAGCCCGCGTTCTACGCGCGCTTCGGCTTCCGCCCGGCCGCCGACCACGGCGTGGTCGCGCCGGACGCCTCGTGGGGCGCCTACTTCCAGGTGCGCACGCTCACCGCGCACACCGACGCGATGGCGGGCACCTTCCGCTACGCTGCCCCGTTCGGCCGCATCTGACCGCTCCCGCGCCGCGGAGCGGGGCGGCCGGAGGTGCGGTACCCCGCCCGCCCCGGACCAAGGGCGGCCGCTCCGCTCAGCCGGCGGGACCCGGGTCGACCGGGTCGGCCACGATGCCCAGGAAGAGGACCGCCGCGCGGCGGCGCAGGACGAATCCGAAGGGGCGGTCGGCCGTGAAGCCCACCGGCGGCGCGGGCACCATCGCCGCCGTGGGCATGAGCACGGCGGTCGCGGCGGCGCCCTCGGCGCCCTTCTCGTCGACCCGCAGCCGCGCCTCGTGCACGACCTGGTCGATGCGCAGCGGGTGCTCCGAGATACCGCTGAGGTCGGCGGAATCGGTGAAGACCGTGCCCGCCCCGAGCGCGGCGACCGCGGGGGCGAGTTCGGCCCGGTGGGTGAGGTCGAACCGGGGGAGCGCGAGTGCGACCTCGGTGGGGGCGGCCGCGCGGTACAGCGCGGTCAGGGTGTCGGCCTCGGGGAGAGGGGCGGCGCCGGGATCGTCGGGCAGCAGGATGTCGAGCGCGAGGTCGTCGCCGCCCGGCAGGGTGGCCATGCGCCACCCGGCGGTCTGCGCCAGGGGCATCCGCGCGCGGCGGCGCATCATCGGCAGCGAGCGGGTGCCCCTGGGGGCGTGGAAGTCGAGGTCGCGGGTCTCGGCGGGGTCGAAGGGGACGACCCACCGCATCCGCACCCACAGGGCGTTGGCCAGCAGCGCCTGCGTGCCGGTGTCGATCCCGCCGGGCGGCAGCAGTTCGGGGATGAGGTCGCGGGTGGCCTTGGCGATGAAGCCGTTGACCGTTCGGCGCACGGATTCGGGGGCGCCGGCGAAGTCGGCCGTGTGGACGGCGGAGCCGGGGCGGGCGCGCAGGGCGGCCTCGAACCCGGGGCGCAGCGTCAGGGTGTCGCGGACCCACAGGCCGGTGGCGGTGGCGAGTTCGGGGCCGCCGGTGACGGCGTCGTCGAGCGCCGCGAGTTCGGCGTCGATGTCGCCGCCCAGGAGGCGGGCGAGCTCGTCGCGCGTGGTCCCGCGGGCGCCGGTGGCCACCAGGCCCAGTGCGCCGGCGACGGAGTAGGGCGACCACACCAGCCCGGTGCCGGGGGACCGCGCGGCGATCCGGGACTGCAACCGCGAGGCGAATCCGAGGTGGTCGGGGCGCAGGGACACTCGCATCGGGCTCTCCCAGCCGTGGCGGTGGCGGTCTGCGGCCAGCCTACGCGACGGGTTCCGGGTGTGCCGAGCGCAGTGGAGCAGACCGCCGGCGGGGTTCACAGGCGCTCGGCGCCATCCCGCCGCGGACACGGCGAGCGCCCTCCTCGAACCGCTTCACGGGACCGTCAGGAGGGGCCGCCCGGTCGACCGGCCTCGTCCCGCGGGCGCGCCGCCCGGCCCGCGCCCGAAGCGCTCACCGGGGGAGCGGCGGTCGCGACGGGCGCGCCCCGTGCGGCGTGGAAGGATCCCCGTGCCGAGGGTCGGTGACCTAGGGTGGGAAGGACATCCGATGCCGAATTCTGGAGCAGCATGACCGAGCAGCAGCGGTCCGTCGACGCGGCCGCAAACGGGGCCGGCGGCCGCGCACCCGACCCCTCGGGTCCGGCCCGCGAGGGCTCCGGCGCCGCTGCGGCGCCGCAGGCCGCCGCGTCGGACGGGCAGCGCGGGCGGCCCGGTCGGGCGGACCACGAGGAGCACGAGGAGCACGAGGGGCGCGAAGGGCACGAAGGGCAGGACCGCCCCGGCGGCGACGCCACCGCCGAGGCGCCGGTCTCGGAGGACACCGTCGAGGCGGTGGTCCGGGGGCAGCTCGCCAAGGCGCTGGGCGGCAAGCGCGGCATGGTCGAAGCGGCGATCCCCACCCTGACCTTCACCGTCACCTACATGATCGCCCAGGATCTCCGGCTGGCCCTGGCGCTGGGGGTCGGCTTCTCGGTCCTGCTCGCCGTCGCCCGGCTCGTGCAGCGCTCCTCGGTGCAGTTCGTCGTCAACAGCCTCTTCGGCATCGGCATCGCCGCGGTCTTCGCGCTCCGCAGCGGCAACGCCGAGGACTTCGCGCTGCCCGGCATCATCTACAACGCCGTCTACGCGGCGGTGCTGACCCTATCGATCGTCGTCCGCTGGCCCGCCATCGGCCTGCTGATCGGCGCCGTCACCGGCGACCCCACGGGGTGGCGGGAGAACCCCGCCGTTGTCCGGCTCAGCTCCCGGCTGACCTGGCTGCTCATCCTGCCGTGCGTCGTCCGCGTGGCCGTGCAGCTGCCCCTCTGGGCCGCCGAGTCGTTCGGGATCGCCAACACCTTCGCGTGGCTCGGCGTCTCCAAGATCGCCATGGGCTGGCCGCTCCAGGTCGCGGCCCTGGCCGCCATGGTCTGGCTGCTCACCCGCGGCCGCACCCCGATGGAGACCGCCGGCCCCCCGCCCCGAAGCGCATGACCGGCCGGCCGGACCCGAACGGCTCCGGCGGTCCTCCTACGCGCCCGGCGCGAGCAGGGTGTCGAGTTCGTCCACCGAATCCGCGCTGCTGAGGAAGACGAGGTCGTCACCCGGGGCCAGCAGGGTGTCGGGGGACGGCGGGCGCACGCCGCCGCCGCGCACCACCGCGACCAGGACGATGCCCTCGGGCAGCTCCGTCAGCAGGTCGCGCACGTGCCGTCCGGCGTGCGGGGATTCCGGGGGAAGGGTGAATTCCAGCAGGTCGGTCTCCGGCAGCGCCGGATCCCGCGCATCCGGTCCGTCCTCCGCCTCCTCCGCGACGGGCTCGTCGACCAGCGCCGCGATGAGCCGCGGCGGCGACACCGCAACGTCCACGCCCCACGCGTCGGTGAACAGCCACTCGTTGCGCGGATCGTTGATCCGCGCGATCACCCGCCCCACTCCGAACTCCCGCTTGGCCAGCAGCGACACCACCAGGTTCACCTTGTCGTCGCCGCTCGCGGCGACCACGGCGTCGAAGTCGGCCAGCCGGGCGTCCTCCAGCGAGGCCAGTTCGCAGGCGTCGGCCAGCAGCCATTCCGCCCGCGGCAGCTCGTCCACGCCGATGGCCCGGGTGGCGCGGTCGATCAGCAGCACTTCGTGTCCGCTGTCACTCAGCTCGGCGGCGATGGAGCGCCCGACGCCGCCCGCCCCCGCGATCGCGACCCGCATCTACCGGCCCTGCCTCTCCCCGTCGCGGGCGCCCAGCCGCGCCCTCAGCCCCTGGGCGTCGGCGGCGCGCACGAGGACGTGCAGCACGTCGCCCGCGCGCAGCGCCTCATCGCCGCGCGGCAGCAGGATCTCCCCGCCGCGCACCACGTAGGCCACGCGTACCTGCGCGGCGGCCTCCAGCCGTTCCACCCGGTGGTCCACCCAGTCGGCGGTCACCGGGGCCTCGGTCATCACGAGGGTGCCCGAGGGGTCGCGCCACAGCGGACCCACGTCCAGCCCCGCCGACCCCGGGACGAGCCGGCGCAGGATGGTGTCGGCGGTCCAGTGCACGGTGCCCACCGTGGGGATGCCCAGCCGCTGGTAGACCTCGGCGCGCCGCGGGTCGTAGATGCGCGCCACCACGTTCTCGACCCCGAAGGTCTCCCGGGCCACCCGAGCGGAGATGATGTTGGAGTTGTCACCGCTGCTCACGGCGGCGAACGCCGACGCCGTCGCGATGCCGGCGGCCGCCAGGACGTCGCGGTCGTGCCCCACGCCGCGGACCGCGGCCTGCGCCGTGGCCGGCCGCAGCCGCCGGAACGCGTCGGGGTCCTGGTCGATCACGGCGACCGTGTGTCCCATGTCCTCCAGTGTGTGCGCGAGCGTCGACCCCACCCGCCCGCAGCCCAATATGACGATGTGCACCGGCCATCCGCTCCCGAGTGAGTCCGCGTCCGCGGGGACGCGGCGCCCCGCACCCGTCCCGTCAGACGTCTACCCAACCACGGATCAGGCCCGGGCGTTCCCCGCCCCCGCATCCGGCGGGCGGCCGAGGGCGCGGGCTTCGGGCAGCGCCGGGCCCCGGGACGGCCGTCCTCGGCTAGAGTTACCGCTGATGGGCGGTGGCTGTACGCGGGGGTCACCTGCGCGATGCCCGACAGCCCCGTCCACCGGAGGTTCACGTCCATGAGCAGAATCGGTCACCACCTGGAATTGCGGGTCGACAACGTCGCGCACGGCGGGTGGTGTGTGGGGCGCCACGACGACCAGGTCGTCTTCGTCCGCCACGCCCTTCCCGGCGAGCGCGTCCGCGTCCGTGTCACCGAGGAGACCGCGCGGTTCCTGCGCGCCGACGCCGTCGACATCCTGGAGCCCTCGCCCGACCGGGTCGAGCCGCCGTGCCGCTTCGCCGGCCCCGGCCGCTGCGGCGGATGCGACTGGCAGCACGCCTCGCTGCCCGCGCAGCGCCGGATCAAGGCGCAGGTCGTCGCCGAGCAGCTGCGCCGCATCGCCGGCATCGAGCGCGACGTCGACGTCGAAGAGCTTCCCGGCACACCCGACGGCCTGGGCTGGCGCACCCGTGTGCGGTTCGCGGTCGACGCCTCGGGCGCGGCCGGGCTGCGGCGGCACCGCTCCCACGAACTGGAGCACGTCGACGCCTGTGCCATCGCCCACCCCGAGGTCGACCGGCTGGGCGTCACCGACCTGGAGTGGCCCTCGATCGCCGAGGTCGAGACCGTGGTGTCGGGCAGCACCAAGGACAGCGCCGTGATCGTCACGCCGCGCGGGACCAAGCTGCCCGCCCTGCCCGCCCCGAAGGCGTCGGCCGCCGTCCTGCGCCGGTTCAAGGGCGGCAAGACCCAGTCGGTACGGGGCCGCCGCGGTATCCGCGAGAACGTGGGCGGCCGGGAGTTCCGGGTGAGCGCCGGCGGGTTCTGGCAGGTGCACCCCGCCGCCGCGCAGGTCCTCACCGACGCCGTCCTCGACGCCCTTGAGCCGAAGCCGGGCGAGACCGTGCTCGACCTCTACTGCGGGGCGGGCCTGTTCACCGCCCCCCTGGCCGAGGCCGTGGGCGCCGAGGGCCGGGTCCTGGGGGTCGAGAGCAACCCCGAGGCCGTCCGCGACGCCCAGCACAACCTGCGCGACGTGCCGTGGGCGCGGGTGGAGCGTGCCGATGTGGCCACCCAGCTGCGCGAATGGGTCGACATGCGGGTGGACGTCGCCGTGGTCGACCCGCCGCGGGCCGGCGTGGGCCGCGCGGTGGCCGAGCAGCTCGCCGAGCTGCGCAACCGCCGGGTCGCCTACGTCTCCTGCGACCCCGCGACCCTGGCCCGCGACATCGCGGCCTTCGTCGGTGCCGGGTACACGCTCACGTCCCTGCGCGCCTTCGACGCCTTCCCCATGACCCACCACGTGGAGTGCCTGGCGGTGCTGGACCGGGGCTAGCCGCCGGCGGCCGGCCGTGCGTCGACCCTGCGCCGCCGTCACCGGCAGGGCCGGACGGCGCGCATCCGCGGGACCGGGTTCTCCTCGTCGGGCGACTCGAACTCCGAATCGGGGATCGCGGTGCCGCGGAAGGGGGCCAGCAGCGCGTCGGCGTGCTTGAGGTCCATGGCGGTGACCTCCACCCCGAGGAGGCCGGCCGCCTGTTCCGGGGTGGTGGCGGGGGCGACGAGCCGGTCCCAGTTCCGGTGCAGCGCCGCGATGACCTCGTCGTCGGGCGTCTGGGACAGCGCCACGGCGAGCGCGATGTCGAACGTGTGGATGATGGCGCGGTTCTCGTAGGCCGGGTAGACCAGGTCCCGGTAGCCCTCGATGCCGTAGGTCGTCAGCCACAGGTACACCGGGAGCCGGGCCTGCCCGGTGAGTTTGCACGAGTAGAAGCGGTACTCCGGGGCGCCGAGCGCCACGAGGGCCACCTGGTCGGCGAGGTCGACCCGCTGCTCGGGCCGCTCGCTCCAGACGGCTCCGGGGTCGGCCATGCCTTCGGGGGGCCATGTGTCGCCCTCGCTCAGCGGCGGCCACGCCACCACCTGCCGCACGACCGGCAGCCGGTCGTGCTCGGTCTCCGGCACGGCTCGGACCACCGGCTCGACGGCCTCCCGCCAGTAGGGGATCCAGTGCTCGTACCCCTCGTAGGAGCAGTAGGTGACGGCGGTGGGGGTCTGGCACACCCGGCCGGTGTCGGGGGCGGCCATGTCGGCCCACTTCCGGGGGCCGACCCCCAGGAGCTCCCCGTAGCCGAACTGCGCGCTGAACGTCACCGCCGACCCGGTGACGCAGACCGCGGCGGCCAGGGCGATGACGCCGGTGTCCCGCCGTCCCCGGCGGTGGCGCAGCAGCGCCAGGGTCGCGATGGCCCCCAGCAGCAGGAGTACGTAGGCGAGGTGGATGGGCGCGATCCCCCACACGCCGGGATCGTAGACGCCGGCCGGCTGGACGAGGGCGTCGGGCAGCCCGTAGACCTGGTCCACCAGGGGGACGGTGATGAAGCGCGCCGCCCCGAAGGCCACGGTGGCGACGGCGGTGGCGATCATGGCGACCCGCGAGCGCGTCCACAGCCCGGCGAGGACGCCGAGCGCGCCCCCCGCCATCGGCAGGATCAGGGGGACGGTGAACGCGGCCGCGCTGGTACCCCCCGCGATCGCCACCGGGCCCTGGGGGATGAGCAGGACCGCGAACGAGAGCGCCCCCGTCAGGCCGCCGACGAGGACGGTCGCGGCCAGCAGCGCCGCGACGCGCGCCCTGCGGCCCAACGGGGCGACGACGGAGTGGCCGTGGCGGGCCTCGCGCAGCGCGAGGGGGAAGGCGGCGAAGAACATCCCCGCCGAGATGTACTTCGCGCAGGACACCATGTCGTCGACGACGGCGCCCCAGGTCGGCAGCGAGTCCGACGGCCGCATGGTCCACAGGTGGAAGGCGTCCGAGCCGAGCGTGCCCGCGGCCGTGAAGCCGACGACGGTCACCAGGGCGAAGGCGATCGCGACGTACAGCAGGGGGCTGCGCGCCAGGCGCAGCGACTCGAAGCCGACCAGCCGGAGGAAGGACGCCGTCATGGCCGGTCCGGAGCGGCTGCGCCGGCGGACCCGGTGAGGATCAGGTAGCCGTCCTCCAGAGTGGGGGCCACCGGCTCGGCGGACCCCTCGTAGCCCTGCGGCGGCTCCGTCGAGTTCGGGGTGAGGACCCGGTAGCGGCCGTCGGGGCTGCGCCAGGTCGTGGTGCCCCCGATGGGGCGCTCGGGCAGTGACCACACCCGGCCCCGCGCCCCGGCGGTCAGCTCGGCCGGGGTCCCGGCGAAGACGAGCCGCCCCTCGTCGAGGACGAGCACCCGCGTGCACAGCGCCGCGACGTCCTCGATCTGGTGGGTGGACAGCACCGCGGTTCGCGTGGTGGCGAACTCCGCGATCAGGTCGCGGAAGCGGATGCGCTGCTCGGGGTCGAGCCCGATCGTGGGCTCGTCGAGCAGCAGCAGGCGGGGGTCGCCGAGCAGCGCCCCCGCCAGGGCCAGGCGCTGGCGCATGCCGCCGGACAGCCGGCGGATGCGGCTGTGCCGGCGGTCGTAGAGCGCGACCGCCGCCAGCACCCGGCGCACTTCGTCGTGGCGGGCGCGACGCCCGCCCAGCTCCTTGAGCACGGCGAGGTAGTCGAGCAGGCCGAACGCCGTGAAGTGCGGGTACAGCGACGGGTTCTGCGGCAGGTGGCCGAGCTGGCGGCGGATCGTCGTCCGGTCGGCGGTGGTGGCCGCGGACCGTCCGAAGATCCGCAGCTCGCCCGCCCCGGGGTCGAGGTCGGTCGCCAAACAGCGCAGGAGGGTGGTCTTGCCGGCGCCGTTGCGGCCGAGCAGGCCCGTGACACCGTTGCCGATGTCCAGGGTCAGGTCGTTCAGCGCGGTGTGCAGTCCGAAGCGCTTGGTCAGGCCGCGGGCGGTCACGGTGGTGCCCGTCGGCGCGCTCGTCGTCGGCATCGGTGGTCGGTCTTTTCCAGGGGTCAGGCGCGCTTGGCGCGGATGATGACGATCAGGTAGAGCGAGACGGTGGCGGTGAGCGCGACCGCCCACGCCGCCTGGGCCTCGGGCGCGAAGAAGTGCGCGGGCGCGGCCTGGCGCTCGGCGGTGCTGATGGCGAGGGCGGCCAGCCACCCCCCGCCGATCATCGCGCTCGAGACACCGAGGTTGAGCCACCGGCTCAGGGCCAGGGACCCCGCGACCAGGGTGAGCGCCGGCAGCAGCCAGGCCACCGGCCCCCACTCGGCGGGCCCCTTGCCGGGCAGCAGCAGCGCCGCGACCGTGCACAGGACCAGAGCGGGGACCAGGACGGCCAGGGCGCGGACGAACAACAGGCGCTGCCCCGCCATGGGGGTGACGCCGGTGAACTCGTGCGCGGGGTCGACCGTGCGCCCGTAGGCCAGCGCCACCCCGCCCAGGGGCAGGACCGGGGCCAGGAAGTAGAACAGCAGCGACCCGCCGTGCACCGTGTAGGCGGTGGCCACCGCGCAGCCCAGCACGGCCACCATCGCCACCAGCCAGGCGCGGTAGAGCGCGGGGGTGGCCACGAGCAGCCGGGCGGTGGCCTCGTTGATGCCGACCGCCGTCAGCAGGCGCTCCAGCAGACCGCGGCGCGGCCGGTCGACGATGTCGCGCAGGTCGGCCCAGCTCGATTCGAGCCAGTCGTCGTCGCCGGGCAGGGCCGCCCGGCAGATGGCACAGTGCATGAGGTGGGCTTCGGCTGACATGGCGATCGCGTCGTCCGCGTTTCCGGTCGAGTAGTCGGTGAGTTGCCGGGAAGTGAGGTGCCAGGTCATGTCAGCTGCTCCCGGAGCTTGGCCTTGGCGCGCATGACGCGCGTCTTGACGGTTCCTTCGGGGACACCGAGGATCTGCGCGGCCTCGCGGACGGTGAGTCCGTCGAGGATCGTGGCCTGGAGGGCCTTGCGCAGTTCGGGGGAGAGGTTGTTGAGCGCCATCCCCAGGGGGCCGTGCTCGATCCTCAGCAGCACCAGGTCCTCGGCGGACGCCTCGCCGATCGGCTCGTAGGGTTGTGGGTCGGCCTCGGCGATCCAGCGGTTGGCGCTCTTGCGGATCTGGCTGATGAGCTGGCGGATCGCGATCGTCCAGATCCAGGCTCCGGCGTCGCCGTCGGCCGTGCGCGGGGTGAAGGAGCCCGCGTTGCGCCAGACGGCCAGGAACGTCTCCTGGACCGCCGCGTCGACCAGATCGGGGTCGGAACATCGGTAGCGCAGCCGGGCGCGCAGCCATGGGGCGTGGCGGCGGTGCAGGATCTCCAGCGCCGCGGTCTCACCGGATGCGACCGCTGCCAGGAGTTCGGCGTCCGAACCGGCGGGATCGTAGTCGGGCGCGCGCTTGGCGCGGCGGAACAACTTCACGGTGCTCTTATCGCGGGATCGGGGGCGTTCGGTTCACGGTTCGGCGGATCTCGATCTCCACGACGCTATCCCGTCGCGGGACCCGGCCGCGCCCCGGGCGGCGGTGTCCGGCCTGCGAAAGGAGACGCGGGCACGACGCCCCCGGCGGGGAGCGCGGGTTCGGCACCGGGGGTGGGGCGGGGGAGAATGGGGCGCATGCGTTTGAGGATTTTCACCGAGCCGCAGCAGGGCGCGTCCTATGACACGCTCTTGGCGGTGGCCAAGGCGACCGAGGACCTTTCGTTCGACGCTTTTTTCCGGTCGGACCACTACTTGCACATGGGCGACGTCGACGGCCTGCCCGGGCCGACCGACGCCTGGATCACACTGGCCGGGCTGGCGCGGGAGACCTCCCGGGTGCGCCTGGGCACGCTGATGACGGCGGCGACGTTCCGGCACCCCGGGCCGCTGGCGATCAGCGTCGCGCAGGTGGACCGGATGAGCGGCGGGCGGGTGGAGCTGGGCTTCGGCGCCGGGTGGTTCGAGGCCGAGCACACGGCCTACGGCATCCCGTTCCCGGCGTCGGCGCGCGAGCGGTTCGACCGCTTCGAGGAGCAGCTCGACGTCATCACCGGGCTGTGGGGGACCCCGCTCGGCGAGACGTTCGACTACGAGGGCCGCCACTACCGGCTCTCGGGGGCGCCCGGCCTGCCCAAGCCGTCCCAGCCGCGCCCGCCGGTGCTGATCGGCGGAACGGGGCCCACGCGCACCCCGCGGCTGGCCGCGGCGCACGCCGACGAGTACAACGTCCCGTTCTCGTCGGTCGAGGACACCGCCGCCGCTTTCGAGCGCACCCGGTCGGCGGTGAAGGCCGCCGGCCGGACCGCGCCGATGGTGTACTCGGCCGCGCAGGTGCTGTGCTGCGGGCGCGACGACGCCGAGGTCGCCCGGCGCGCCGAGGCGATCGGGCGGGCGCCGGAGGAGCTGCGGCGGAACGGTCTGGCGGGCACCCCGGAGGAGCTGGTCGACAAGATCGGCCGGTTCGCGGAGATCGGCGCCGAGCGCGTGTACCTCCAGGTGCTCGACCTGACCGACCTCGACCACCTGGAACTGGTCGCCGCGCAGGTGGCCCCCCAGGTGGCATAGCGGCGCGCCGCGCACGCCCGCGCCGCACCCGGCCTCAGGGTGCGGCGCGGGCGGCGTTTCCGGAGGCGGATAGCTTGATATCGAGATACCTGTCAGATAGCTTGATATCGAGATAAAACAGAATCACTGGGCGCGCCGCGACGAGGACGGTTCCCCCGGCCGGCGCCGCCGTGGCGGCGCTCCGCGGGCCGAGCGGGAAACCCCGAGCGTGTGAGGTTGGCGGCTGCCGCCCCGGGTAGCCGCGCAGACGGGCCCGGACCGGCAACGGATACGGCGCCGGCACGCCGCACGATGGTCCGGCCGCGCTCTGCGGGTCATCTGCTTAGGGCAGCCTCAGTGATGTCCCGGCACCCCTGTTACGGCAGGATGCTGGGAGAAAGTGGCGAGATCAGGAGGCAATCACCGTGTCCGCGAACAGCTTCGGCAGCCGTGACACGCTCCGCGTTGGCGACGAGTCGTATGAGATCTTCCGCCTGGACGCCGTCGACGGCGCCGGGCGTCTTCCCTACAGCCTGAAGGTGTTGCTGGAGAACCTCCTGCGCACCGAGGACGGCTCGAACGTCACCGCCGAGCACATCCGGGCCCTCGGCAACTGGGACCCCCAGGCCCAGCCGAACCAGGAGATCCAGTTCACCCCCGCGCGGGTGATCATGCAGGACTTCACCGGCGTCCCGTGCGTCGTCGACCTCGCCACCATGCGCGAGGCCGTCAACGACCTCGGGGGCGACGCGGACAAGATCAACCCCTTGGCCCCCGCCGAGCTGGTGATCGACCACTCCGTGATCGTCGACGTCTTCGGCCGTCCCGACGCCTTCGAGCGCAACGTCGAGATCGAGTACGAGCGCAACCGCGAGCGCTACCAGTTCCTGCGCTGGGGCCAGACCGCCTTCGACGAGTTCAAGGTCGTCCCGCCCGGCACCGGGATCGTCCACCAGGCCAACATCGAGCACCTGGCCCGCGTCGCCATGGTCCGCAACGGCCAGGTCTACCCCGACACCTGTGTGGGCACCGACTCCCACACCACCATGCAGAACGGCCTGGGCATCCTGGGCTGGGGCGTGGGCGGCATCGAGGCCGAGGCGGCCATGCTCGGCCAGCCGATCTCCATGCTCATCCCGCGCGTGGTCGGCTTCAAGCTGACCGGCGAGCTCGCGCCCGGCACCACCGCAACCGACCTGGTGCTGACCATCACCGAGATGCTGCGCAAGCACGGCGTCGTCGGCAAGTTCGTGGAGTTCTACGGCGACGGCGTCGCCGCCGTGCCGCTGGCCAACCGCGCCACCATCGGCAACATGAGCCCGGAGTTCGGTTCCACCGCCGCGATCTTCCCGATCGACGACGAGACCGTCCGGTACATGAAGCTCACCGGCCGCAGCGCCGCCCAGACCGCGCTCGTCGAGGCCTACGCCAAGGAGCAGGGCCTCTGGCACGACGCCGCCCACGAGCCGGTCTACTCCGAGTACCTGGAGCTCGACCTCTCCGAGGTCGTGCCCTCCATCGCCGGCCCCAAGCGCCCGCAGGACCGCATCGCCCTGTCGGCCGCCAAGCCGACCTGGCGCCACGACGTCGGCAACTACGTCTCGGACCCGGTCGAGGAGTCCAGCGACGAGTCCTTCCCGGCCTCCGACGCGCCCTCGCACTCCGCCAACGGCGACCAGCGCCCGCACCGGCCGGTCAAGGTCACCCTGGCCGACGGCACCGAGACCGAGATCGACCACGGCGCCGTGGTGATCGCCGCGATCACCTCCTGCACCAACACGTCCAACCCGTCGGTCATGCTCGGCGCCGCGCTGCTCGCCAAGAACGCCGTCGAGAAGGGCCTGACGCGCAAGCCGTGGGTCAAGACCTCGCTCGCGCCCGGGTCCAAGGTCGTCACCGACTACTACGAGCGCTCCGGCCTCACGCCCTACCTGGACAAGCTCGGGTTCAACCTGGTCGGCTACGGCTGCACCACCTGCATCGGCAACTCAGGGCCGCTGCCCGAGGAGATCTCCACCGCCGTCCAGAACAACGACCTCGCGGTCACCGCGGTCCTCTCCGGCAACCGCAACTTCGAGGGCCGGATCAACCCCGACGTCAAGATGAACTACCTCGCGTCGCCGCCGCTGGTCGTGGCCTACGCGCTGGCCGGCTCGCTGGACGTCGACATCACCACCGAGCCGCTGGGCACGGGGACCGACGGCCGGCCGGTGTACCTCGCCGACATCTGGCCCTCGCCCGAGGACGTCCAGACCGTCATGGACGGGGCGATCGCCTCCGACATGTACGAGTCCGCCTACGCCGACGTCTTCGCCGGCGACGAGCGGTGGCGCTCGCTGCCGACCCCGACCGGCGCCACCTTCGAATGGGCGGAGGACTCCACCTACGTCCGCAAGCCCCCGTACTTCGAGGGCATGGCCACGACCCCGGCCCCGGTCACCGACATCTCCGGTGCGCGCGTCCTCGCCAAGCTCGGCGACTCGGTCACCACCGACCACATCTCGCCGGCCGGCGCCATCAAGCCGGGCACCCCGGCCGCCGACTACCTCAAGGGGCACGGCGTCGAGCGCAGGGACTTCAACTCCTACGGGTCCCGGCGGGGCAACCACGAGGTGATGATCCGCGGCACGTTCGCCAACATCCGCCTGCGCAACCAGATCGCGCCGGGCACGGAGGGCGGCTACACCCGCGACTTCACCCAGGAGGGCGCCCCGGTGTCCTTCATCTACGACGCGGCGCAGAACTACGCGGCGCAGGGCACCCCGCTGGTGGTGCTCGGCGGCAAGGAGTACGGATCCGGCTCCTCGCGCGACTGGGCGGCCAAGGGCACCAGCCTGCTGGGCGTCCGCGCGGTGATCACCGAGTCCTACGAGCGCATCCACCGGTCCAACCTGATCGGCATGGGCGTGCTTCCGCTCCAGTTCCCGCAGGGGCAGTCGGCGGACTCCCTCGGCCTCACCGGTGAGGAGACCTTCTCCATCACCGGGGTCACCGAGCTGAACGAGGGCCGCATCCCCGCCACGGTGAAGGTGACCACGGAGACCGGTGTCGAGTTCGACGCCGATGTCCGCATCGACACCCCCGGCGAGGCCGACTACTACCGCAACGGCGGCATCCTCCAGTACGTGCTCCGCCAGCTCATCGCGGAGTAGCCGGGGCCACCGGCCCGCCTTGGGCCCACCAGGCCCGCACAGCGGCATGCGAGCGCCGCCGCGCCCACCCGGCGCGGCGGCGCTCCGCTCGTCCGGGCGGGGCGGCGGCGCCCGCGAAATCCCTGTCGCGTGCGGGGCGCCTTCGCTAGGGTCGCCGGAATGAGACCAGATGACATCGTCCGGCTCCACTCCCTCGGCGCTCCCTCCCTGTCTCCCGACGGCCGCACCGCCGTCGTGGCCCTCACCCGGCCCGATCTCGGCACCGACGACTACCGCGGAGCGTTGTGGTCGGTCCCCGCCGACGGCTCCGCCGACCCCGCGAGGCTGACCAACGGCCCGCTCGACAGCGCGCCGGTGTTCTCGCCCGACGGCCGCCGGCTGGCGTTCCTGCGCGGCGGACCGGGCCCCGCGCAGCTGTACGTGATGGGCACCGGCGGCGGGGAGCCCTGGCAGGTCACCGACCACCCCCTCGGGGTCGGGGAACCGCGGTGGAGCCCCGACTCCCGGCGGATCGCCTACAGCGCCCGCGTGCCGGAGGAGGGGCGGTATGCGGGCGACCCCGGCAAGGAGCCGCCGCGCCGGATCACCGGCCTGCGGTACCGCTACGACGGGGTCGGCTTCACCAACGACCGGCGGTTCCACGTCTTCGTCGCCGATGCCGACCGGGCACGCGACGAAGGCCCGGGAACGCCGGTGCGCGTCACTCATGGGGACGGCGACCACCGGAGCGTCTCCTGGAGCCCCGACGGGACCCTGCTGGCCTTCGAGGCGGCGCTCCACGAGGGCCGCGACCGCGACCACACGTCCGACGTCTGGGTGTGCGCCCCCGACGGATCGGGCCTGCGCCGCCTCACGGGCACCGGCCACATGGTGGAGTCCGTCCGGTTCGCCCCCGACGGCCGCACCGTCTGCTTCACCGGCGTCGACATCAGCGAGAACAGCGCCTGGCACGTCGCCCGCCAGCTGAGCCTGTGGTCGGTTCCCGTCGACGGCTCCGCACCGCCGCTGCGGCTGCTCGCGGAGGAGGACCACCACATCGCGCCCGGAGGGATCCCCGTCCCCGCCGACGACGGTGTCCTGGTCCCGGTGGAGCGGCGCGGATCGGTCGAGCTCGTGAGCGTCCCCTACGGCGGCGGGGAGCCCGCCACCCTGGTCTCGGGGCCGCGGCAGGTCCAGGCGGCGGCGTACGCGGCGGGCACGGCCGTGGTGACGGTCGCCGACGGTGCGAGCTCCGGCGAGCTGGTGCGGATCGACGGCGGGGAGCGGGCGCTGACCGGGTTCGCCGGGGACGGGTCCCCGCGCCCGCTGGAGGAGATCACCACGACCGCTCCCGACGGCCACCCCGTGCACGGCTGGCTGGTCCGCCCCGAAGGGCCGGGGCCCCACCCGGTGCTGCTGATGATCCACGGCGGGCCGTTCCGCATGTACGGCTGGCAGCTCTTCGACGAGGCCCAGGTCTACGCCGGCGCCGGCTACGCCGTCGTCATGGGCAACCCGCGGGGCTCGTCGGGGTACGGGCAGGCGCACGGCAAGGCCGTGGTCGGCGACGTCGGCCGGGTGTCGGCCGCCGACCTCCTCGCGCTCCTGGACGCGGCGCTGGCCGGCGGCGGCCTCGACGCGTCGCGCGCGGGGGTGCTGGGCGGGTCGCACGGCGGGTTCATGACCACGTGGCTGGCGGCCCACCACGGCGACCGGTTCAAGGCCGCCATCAGCGAGCGCGCGGTCAACGCCATCGACAGCTTCCACGGCACCAGCGACGAGGGGTGGGCATTCGCCTTCGACCTCTACGGCGCCGACCCGGCCGGCTGGAGGGAGCAGAGCCCGCTCACCCACGCGGACAAGATCGGCATCCCGATGCTGATCATCCACGCGGAGCAGGACTGGCGCTGCCCCTTGGAGCAGGCACAGCGGCTGTTCGTCGCCCTGCGGCTGCGGGGCGTCGAGACCGAGATGCTCCTCTTCCCGGGAGAGGGCCACGAGATGTCGCGCTCGGGCCTGCCCAGCCACCGCGTCGCCCGGTTCGAGGCCATCCTCGACTGGTGGTCCCGCCACCTGTGACCCCCGCCGGCCCGGAACGCCCGCCGTTCCGGGCCGGGCCGCCTCCGCGACGGGAGTCAGGCGCGGGGGACCCGCCCGCGCGGGAGCCCGGTCCGCTGGAGTATCAGGTCCACGGTCGCCGGCAGGCCGCTCCGCGCGCCGACGACCTCTTCGCCTCCTCCGGGAAGCAGGTCCCGCCACCGGTACCAGCGCCGCATCTCCGGCTCGCCGAAGTCCCGCGCCTGCGGGCGCGTGGCATGGCGCCTCAGGGTCTCGGGGAAGGGGACGTCGAGGTAGAAGAACGCGCTGCGCCCCGCGTGGTCGGCGCGCAGGGCCCCGAGCATCGGCCCGTACCGACCGGCATCGAGGATGCCGTCGATGACGACGTGGTACCCGGAGTCGAGCGCGTACCGCGCGATGGTGTCGATGAGCCCGATGTTGGCCGCGCCGGGGACGTCCTTCTCCCGCAGGATCGAGCGCCGGACGTCGTCCTGGGACACCAGCGCCACGCCCCGCCCGCAACGGGAGCGGATTTCGCGTGCGACGGTGCTCTTGCCCGATCCGGAGTTGCCCCGGACCACGATCAGGACCGTCGCCGGGGATCCGGTCGCCACGCGGCCACGATACCGTCCGCGATCAGGGGCGGGCCCGGTCGCGTGTGCGGCCAACGCCGGGACGTCACCGCGGGGGCGGACCCGCTTCCGGCACCGCGGGGGAATCCGGGGACGCGTGCGGATCCGGGTGGTCGCGGGCGTTGTCGAGGACGAGGTCCGCGTGCGCGTGCGGCTCGTGTGCCGCGTAGAACGCGTCCTCCTGCCGCGCCCACATCCGGCGGTAGGGGGCGTAGGCGGCCGCGTCGGCGCGGTGCGCGAGGCGGCGGGCCCGCACCTGGGCGGGGGCGTCGACCCAGATCAGGGCGGAGAGGTAGGGGCGCAGGTCGCGGGCGCCGGAGCCGCAGCCTTCGAGGATCAGGGTGTCGCGGGCGGCGGTCCCGGCCCATCCGGCGTGCCGGCCCCGTTCCCAGTCGAAGCGGGGCCAGCGCGGGTCGCGTCCCCGGGCCAGGGGGGCCACGACGTGGTCGAGCGCCAGCGGGACGGCGGCCGCCAGGCCCGTCCAGCCCGGGTATAGGTCGTCCATGTGGACCACGGGGCAGCCGATGCGGTCGGCCAGCAGCGAGGCGAGCAGGCTCTTGCCCGATCCGGACCTGCCCTCGACCGCGAGCACGCGGCTGCGTCCGGCCCGTGCCGGGGCGGCGGACAGGATGCCGGCGACCCGGGCGCTCCAGTGCGCGTCGGCGGTGGTCGATCGGGGTGGAACGGGCACGCCACGGAGCCTACCCGCAGCAGGCCGGCGTGCCGGGGCGGCGGAACGGGGGCCGGGTACGGAGGCCGGGCCGCGCGGTGCGCGGGAGGGGCCCGGTCTCCGGCGGGCGGGACGGGCGGGACCCGGCCGCGTACGGGGACGGGCCCGGCCATCCGGCGCGTGCGGGGATGGCCGGATATCGGGTTCGTGTGGGACGCGGGCTGAATTCAACTCTTGTAAGCTCGCTCCCACCAGCGGTGCCCGCCTTCACCGCCGACCGACCGCAGAGCCAGGGAGAGCGCCGTGACCGTCGATGCGACACCGGGGTCCCAGGCCGCGCTGCGGCGCGCGAACCAGCAGCGGGTGGTCGAGGCGCTGCGGGCCGGGGGCACGCTCACCCAGGCCGAGATCGCGCGGGTCACGGGGCTGTCGCCGGCCAGCGTCTCCAACATCGTGCGCACACTGCGCGGCACCGGCACCATCACGGTACGCGAGACCTCCTCCAACGGGCGCCGGGCGCGCGCCATCACGCTGGTCCGCCCGCCCGGCGCGGTGGTCGCCGTCGACTTCTCGACGAACCGCCTGGCCGTGGCCCTCGGCGACAGCCACGGCGGGCTGCTCGCGCGCGAGACCATCGCCTACGACGTCGCCGCCGATCCGGAGCGCGGGGTGCGGCGCGCGGTGTGGCTGGTGGAGACGGTGCTCGCCGCGGCCCGGGTCGACCATTCCACGGTGGTCTCCGTCGCGGCCTCCGTCCCCGGCCCGGTCGACCTCGCGACCGGCGAGATCGGGACGGTCACCTGCATGCCGCGCTGGGCGGGGTTCCGCCCCGCGGCCGCGCTGGCCGAGCGCCTGTCGCTGCCGGTCACGGCCGAGAACGACGCCAACCTCAGCGTGCTCGCCGAGACCGCCGCCGGAGCCGGCGCCGACCGGGAGCACGTCATCTACGTGCAGCTCGGCGAGGGCGTCGGCGCCGGCATCGTCCTGGGCGGGCGGCTGTTCCGCGGGGCGGGCGGCACCGCGGGCGAGATCGGGCACATCGGCCTGGACGAACGCGGGCAGGTCTGCCGCTGCGGCAACCGCGGCTGCCTGGAGACCCAGGTCGGGGCGCCGTACCTGCTGGGCATGCTGCCGCAGCAGGGCACCGCCGCCGCGCCCACCACGGTGGCCGAGCTGGTGCGCGCCGCCGACGACGGCGACCCGGGGTGCCGCCGTATCGTCGCGGAGGCCGGGACGGCCCTGGGGCGGGGGCTGGCGATCCTGGCCAACACGGTCAACCCGGAGATGGTGATCGTCGGCGGGGAACTCGCCGGCGCCGGCGACGCGCTGCTGGAGCCCCTCCGCCGGACCATGGAGCTGGGCACGCTCGGCAGCGCGCTGCGGGATCTGCGGATCGTACCGGGCGCGCTCGGCGACCAGGCGGCGCTCCGGGGCGCGTTGCGCCTGGCAGCGGCCGCGGTCGAGTAACGGGGGCGGCCGGGTCCGGACGTCGTCACGCGCACCGGAAACACTATTTCCGGTGCCGTGGTCGGCTTGAGCTGCGCGGATTCTGAATACACGCTGTGAAGTCAATGAACGTGACATTTCTGCGATGTGTTCAAGGCTTGACGTCAAGCCCAACGAGGGGTTTGACTTCCGGCAACGGTCCACCGAGTGACCCAGCACACGTTGCGGTGCCGGGGTCCCCCATACATCCAGCTCGGTGGCCTTCCGGAGGAGGTCGGACCTTGAACAAGCGAAGCGGAAGCGCGTCCCGTGCCGCGGTCGGCGCCGCGGCGGCGCTGGTGCTGCTCGCGACCGGCTGCGGCGCCGTCACGACGAACGGTGCGGCCGAGGGCGGCGACAACAGTGTGGAGGAGGGCTTCAGCGTCGGTCTGCTGCTGCCCGAATCCAAGACCGCGCGATACGAGAAGTTCGACCGCCCCTATTTCGAAGAGGCGCTGGCCGAGCTCTGTGCCGAGTGCGACCTGCTGTACCAGAACGCCGACCAGGAGACCGCCAAGCAGCAGTCCCAGGCCGAGGCCATGCTCACCGACGGCGTCGACGTCCTCGTCCTGGACGCGGTCGACTCCGCCGCCGCGGCCACCATCGTCACCCAGGCGCAGAACCAGGGCGTGCCCGTGGTCGCCTACGACCGGCTCGCCGAGGGCGGCGTCGACTACTACACCTCCTTCGACAACCGGCGGGTCGGCGAGGTGCAGGCGGAGTCGCTGCTGGAGGCGCTGGAGGCGGAGGAGGCCGGCGACGACGCCCAGATCGTCATGATCAACGGCTCGCCGACCGACCCCAACGCCGGCGACTTCAAGGCCGGCGCGCACGAGGTGCTGGACGGCCAGGTGGAGATCGCCGCCGAGTACGACACCCCCGACTGGTCGCCCGACCGCGCCCAGACCCAGATGGACCAGGCCATCACCTCGGTCGGCGCCGACGACATCGCGGGCGTCTACTCCGCCAACGACGGTATGTCCGCCGGCATCGTCGCGGCGCTCAAGAGCGCCGGCGTCGACGACCTCCCGCCCATCACCGGCCAGGACGCCGAGATCGCCGGCATCCAGCGCGTCATCGCCGGCGAGCAGTACATGACCATCTACAAGATGATCCGCCCCGAGGCCGAAGCCGCCGCCGGCATGGCCGTGGCAGCCGCCACGGGCGAGGAGTACGACGGCGGCGAGATCGGGCTCACCGAGGTCGAGGACGAGGCCGGCAACGCCATCCCCTCCGTGCTGATCGACCCGATCGCCGTCACCGCGGACGAGGTCGAGGAGACCGTCATCGCCGACGGCGTCTACACGATCGAGGAGATCTGCACCGACGCCTACGCCGACACCGACTTCTGCACCGAGGCCGCCGGTTCCGGCGGCGAGTAGGCCGGGCGCCGGCCCGGAGCCCCCGCCCGGGCCGGCCCGCCGGCCGCGACGGACCACCACACGACCACCACGCAAGGGCCGCTGACCACCGGCCGCCCCCCGGCCGCTGCCGGTCCCGCCGTGGGCGACGTCCAAGGGACACCACATTGAGCACACCCGTCCTGGAGCTGTCCGGGATTTCCAAGAGATTCGGCGCCGTGCAGGCGCTCAGCGAGGTCGACCTCAGCGTCGCCCCCGGTGAGGTGGTCGCCCTGCTCGGCGACAACGGCGCGGGGAAGTCCACCCTCGTCAAGGTCATCGCCGGGGTGAACCCGGCCGACACCGGCGACATCCTCTGGGAGGGCGCCCCGGTCACCATCGCCAAGCCCAACGACGCCCAGCGGCTGGGGATCGCCACGATCTACCAGGACCTCGCGCTCTGCGACAACCTGGACATCGTCGCCAACCTCTTCCTCGGCGCCGAGCACACCTCCTTCGGCGCGCTCGACGAGGTCGAGATGGAGCGGCGCGCCCAGGACCTGCTCGACTCGCTCTCGGTCAGCATCCCCAGCCTGCGCGTCCCCGTGGCCTCGCTGTCCGGCGGCCAGCGCCAGATCATCGCCATCGCCCGGTCGCTGCTGGGCGACCCCAAGATCGTCATGCTCGACGAGCCCACCGCCGCCCTCGGCGTCGCCCAGACAGCCCAGGTGCTCGACCTCATCGAGCGCCTGCGCGACCAGGGCCTCGGCGTGCTGCTGATCAGCCACAACATGGCCGACGTCCGTGCGGTCGCCGACCGCGCCATGGTCCTGCGCCTCGGGCGCAACGCCGGCGACTTCCGGGTCGAGGACACCGGTTACGAAGAGATCGTGGCGGCCATCACCGGCGCCGCCGACAACCCGGTGTCACGCCGGTCCGGGCGCGTCTCGGTGTCCGGGACGGAGGAAGCGTGATGGCACAGCAGACACCGGTTTCCAAGAGCGCCGAGGCACCGGCGCCGCCCGCCGACCGCGACCCCCGGCTGATCGTCACCGCCACCTCGCCGCGCGGCCTGCTCACGGCCGCCTTCCGCCGCCTGCGCGGCGGCGAACTGGGGCCCTTCCCGGTGATCGTCGGCCTGCTCGTGATCTGCGTGATCTTCCAGCTCTACCACGAGCGCTTCCTGTCGCCGCAGAACCTCTCCAACCTCACCGTGCAGATCGCCGCCGTGGGCCTCATGACCACCGGCGTGATCATGGTGCTGCTGCTCGGCGAGATCGACCTGTCGATCGGATCGGTCGCCGGCGCCTCGGCCGCCGTCCTGGCGGTCCTGTCGGTGAACCAGGGCGTCCCCGAATGGCTGGCCATCCTCGCCGCGATCGGCACCGGCGTGGTGATCGGCATCGTCCACGGCACGGTCTTCGCCAAGATCGGGGTGCCCGCGTTCATCGTGACCCTCGCCGGCCTCCTCGGCTGGCAGGGGGTGCAGATCTACCTGCTCGGCGACGCCGGCACCATCAACATCCGCGACGGCGGGCCCATCGCCGCCCTCACCCAGACCTACTTCGTGCCCGCCATCGGCTGGGGGGTCGGGGCGCTCGCCGTGGCCGCCTACGCGATCTCCGGGCTGCTCGGCGAACGGCGCCGCGCAGCGGCGGGCCTGCCCGCCAAACCGCCCGTCGAGACGGTCGTCCGCACCGTGCTGCTGGCCGTCCCGGTGTTCGCCGCCGTCGCCGTGTTCAACAGCTTCATGGGCGTCCCGCTGTCGTTCCTCATCTTCGTGGGGTTCGTGGTGGTGTTCGACCTGATGCTGCGCAAGACGCGGTACGGGCGCATGGTGTTCGCGGTCGGCGGCAGCGCCGAGGCGGCCCGCCGCGCGGGTATCAACGTCGACGTCATCCGGATCTCGGTGTTCGCGCTGTCGTCCACGCTGGCCGCGGTCGGCGGCGTCCTCATGGTCTCGCGCTCGTTCTCGGCCAGCCTCGACACGGCCGGCGGCGACGAGCTGATGCTCGCGATCGCCGCGGCGGTCATCGGCGGGACCAGCCTCTTCGGCGGGCGCGGCAACGCCTACTCCGCCCTCCTGGGCGGCCTGGTCCTCGGGGCCATCACATCGGGGCTGTACCTGCTGGAGATGCCGTCGTCGGTCCGGTACATGATCACCGCCCTCGTGCTGCTGATCGCGGTGATCCTGGACGCGGTCTCCCGGCGCAGCCGCAAGACCCACGCCCGCGGCTGACCCGCCGCCCCCGGCGCGCGCACCAGCGCACGCCGTCCCCGGCCCCGCCCGCCATGCCCTCCCCCCGGGCGGGCGCGGCCGGACCGGCGCCCCCGGAGCCCTCGCCTCCGGGGGCGCCGCCACGCCCGGACCCGGGTCAGCCGATGTCGGCGCAGGTGGCGTACCGGTAGTCGGGGGAGTCGGGCGTGGTCACCAGGAGGTCGCGCAGCACCACCGACACCCCGTCGGCCTCGGCCGCGCAGGCCGTGTCCATGTCCTGCTCGCGGTACTCCACGTCGAGCACCCGGTCGGGGTAGGCGCCGGCGTAGACCCCGCACTCGTCCCACCGGCCGCACTCCTCGGCGACCGCGAAGTCGAAGCCCGCGACGGGTCCGCCGGCCTCGTCGATCATCTCCGCCGCGTTCTTCTGCCCGGCCGCGAGCCCCTCGGCGTGCGCGCGGTCGGTCAGCAGCTCGGCGAAGGCCAGCGCGTGCTCGGCGGTGAGCAGGGACTCCGAGCGGTCCCAGGAGTCCAGGTTGTCCAGCTCCACGGCGTCGAATCCGGAGTCCGCGCAGCCCGCCATCCAGTCGCCGACGATGCCGGCGGCGTCGGCGCGCTTGTCCGCGGTCGAGATGTCGATGATGGCCTCGTCCCAGTCCGGGTCGATGACGAGGTCGCCGCCGGCGTCGCGCAGCAGCAGGCCGGGGTGCTCGCTCTCCCACCAGTCGAGCTCCTGGGGCTGCACCTGGAAGCCGTTGACGTAGCAGATGTTGTAGAAGCCGTCGGCGGGGTCCGCCTCGCGGTCGCGGATCACGGCCTCGACCCCGTCCGGGGGCGTGTAGGCGCCGCCGATCTGGTAGTCGAAGACGGCGCGCTCGGGCGGTGCGGCCGCGGCGGACGCCTCGGAGGGGGCGTCGGCCGAGACGGGGCTCGCGGATTCCGCGGAGTCGGGGGCCGCGCAGGCGGCGAGCAGGGCGAGAGCGGCCAGGGGGGTGACGCGCAGTGCGCGAATCGGCTTCATGTAGCCGAATTTACCCGGACGCGGCGGATGGTCTCACCCTCTGTGACCGGAACGACCCGCGGCGCTCCCGCCTCGGGAGCCGGCCGGCGCGCGCTGAGGGCGGTCCCGCGTGTTCTTCTCACCGCGTTTTAGCGTGCGCCCGACCCTCTTTTCGCCTTCGGATGTGCATGCTGGGCACAGGCCCCGGGCGGCTCGGGGCCCGGACATGGACGAGGGGGAGCGATGGGGATCTCACAGAGGCTGTTCCGGGAGGGCGGCCAGGGCATCGACGTCGTCTTCGAGCCGGCGGGCGACCGGCGGGGCGAGCCGGAGCCGGCGGCGGCGCCGCCCGACTCCGCGGGCGCCGCGGGCGAACCGGTGACCGAGGTCCCGGTCGACGCGGCCCTGCCCGCCTGGCGCTGGGAGGTGCCCGGCGTGCGGCCCGCCCTCACACCGTCCGGCCGGCGGTGACCAGGAGGCGGAGCCGTTCCCCCGAGGGGGAGCCGGGCTCGGCGGTGTAGGTGAGGAGGGTCTGGCCCGGGTCGGCCGGCAGCGGCATCTTCTCGAAGTACAGGGAGAGCACGCCCGCCCGGGGGTGGCGGAACCGGTGGATCCCGTGCGGCTGCTCCCGGACCTCCCGTTCCTCCCAGAGCCGCCGGAACGCGGCGCTGCCGTCGCGCAGGTCCCGCACCACGCCGCACAGCCGCGGCTCATCGGGATCGCGGCCGGAGTCGGCCCGCAGCTTGGCCACCACTTCGCGGCGCAGCACCCCGACATCGAGGTGGAGGTCCGCGGCACGGGGGTCGAGGAAGAGCAGCCGCGCCAGGTTCAGGTCGTCGTCGCCGAGCAGGTCCAGGCCGGGCCAGAGCCGCCCGAGCGGCTCGTTCCAGGCCAGCAGGTCCAGCGCGCTCCCCATGACCAGCGCCGGGACGCGCTCCATCGCGTCCAGCAGGGCGCGCAGCTCGGGGCGGACCCGCGGGCGGGGCACGGCGGGGGGCGCGCACGCCCCCTCGGCCCCGGGCGCTGCGGCGGAGCGCCGCGCGTGCCGCCCCGCCAGGTTGGACAGGTAGGCGCGTTCGGTATCGGAGAGCCGGAGCGCGTCGGCGAGGGCGCCCAGTACCTCGGCCGAGACGGCGCCGCCGCGCCCCTGCTCGATGCGCGTGTAGTAGTCCACGCTGACGCCCGCCAGCTGGGCCACCTCCTCCCGCCGCAGCCCGCGCACCCGGCGCCGGTTGAGCGTGGGGGCCACCTCCACCTGCTCCGGGGCGAGAGCGGCGCGGCGTGCCTTGAGGAAGAGGCTGAGCTCGGCCTCGCTGTGCATCATGCGCGCAAGTGTATGCAGCCTGGTCCTCGCGGACCCGGGCTACAGCGGGCCTGGGCCGCCCGGGCCCCGCGCAGGAGGGTGGTGGACACAGGGACACGACGAGGACGAGGACCCAGCATGGAACGACGCATTCTCGGGGGGACCGGGATCTCCGTCAGCGAATACGCACTCGGGACGATGATGCTCGGCGC
The DNA here is from genome assembly GCF_042653925.1 of Nocardiopsis mangrovi. Classification (NCBI taxonomy): domain Bacteria; kingdom Bacillati; phylum Actinomycetota; class Actinomycetes; order Streptosporangiales; family Nocardiopsidaceae; genus Nocardiopsis; species Nocardiopsis mangrovi. The sequence goes on along the minus strand of NZ_JBHSFQ010000028.1, from coordinate 35,286 downwards.
CTGGGGCAACACCGACCACCGGGACGCGATCCGGATGGTGCACACCGCGCTGGACGCGGGGGTCAACCTCGTGGACACCGCCGACATGTACTCCGGGGGCGAGTCCGAGGAGATCGTGGGCAAGGCGCTCCAGGGGCGGCGCGACGACGTCGTCCTGGCGACCAAGTTCCACAATCCCATGGGCCCCGACGCCAACCACCGGGGCAACTCGCGGCGGTGGATCGTGCGCGCGGTGGAGGACAGCCTGCGGCGCCTGGACACCGAGTGGGTCGACCTCTACCAGATCCACCGGCCCGACCCGGACACCGACATCGATGAGACGCTGTCCGCTCTCTCCGACCTGGTGCGCTCGGGCAAGGTCCGGGCGGTCGGGAGCTCCGCGTTCCCCGCCGGGGACATCGTGGAGGCGCAGTGGACGGCGGAGCGGCGCGGGCACGTCCGGCTCCGCAGCGAACAGCCGCCCTACTCGCTGCTGGCCCGGGGTATCGAGGCCGATGTGCTGCCCACCGCGCAGCGGCACGGCATGGGGGTGCTCACCTGGAGCCCGCTGAGCGCGGGCTGGCTGTCCGGCAGGTACGGGGGCGCCGAGGGAGCGAACCCGATGTCCGCCCACCGCAGCGTCATGCTGGCCCCAATGTACGACCCGGCGCTGCCGGGCAACGCGGCCAAGCTGGCGGCGGTCACGGAACTGGCCGCGGTGGCGGCCGACCTCGGGGTGCCGCTGCCCCGCCTGGCGACGGCGTTCGTCCGCAACCACCCCGCCGTCACGTCGGTGATCATCGGGCCCCGCACCCACGACCAGCTGACGAGCCTGCTGGAGGGGGCGGACCTGGCGCTGGACGGCGCCGTCCTGGACCGGATCGACGAGATCGTGCCGCCGGGCACCGACGTCGCGCGCGACTTGACCTTCCACCGTCCCCAATCCCTCACCGACCCGCACCTCCGCCGCCGCTGACAGCGGGCCCCGGCATCGCCGGGGCCCGTCCCGCGCGTCAGGGAGGGCCGAGCGGTGGCGGGTGCCGGCGTCCTGGAGGACGGTCCGGCGGCCCGGCGGGCGGGGACGCGGGGGGCCGGCGGCCGGCCATCCGGCGCTCCGGCCCAGCTGAACGGTGAATCTCCCCATTCCGACCGGAATGCCGGGGTTATAGCGTCGGTCTTCATGCCGGATCCGTTGTTCCTCCTCATCGCCGGCACCGCCGTCATCCTCGGCGCCGTGCTCCAGACCGGTGTCGGCCTCGGTCTCGGACTGGTGGCCGCGCCGGTCGTCGTGGTGCTCGACCCCACGCTGATGCCCGGGGCCCTGCTCATCGCCACTGCGGTGCTGCCGATGCTCACGCTCACCGCCGAGTGGCGCCACATCGACTGGCGCGGGCTGGCCTGGGGGCTGCCCGCCCGCATCCCCGGCTCCGCGGCCGGCGCGTGGGTGGTGGCCGCCGCGGACCCCGCCCAGCTCGGCGTCGTGGTGGGGATCATGGTGCTGGCGGCGGTGGGGCTGTCGCTGTGGTCGGTGCGGGTGCGCATCACCCCCGCCACGCTCATGGCCGCGGGGGCCGTCTCCGGGCTGACGAGCACCGCCACGTCCATCGGCGGGCCGCCGGTCGCCCTGCTCTACCAGCACGAGCCGGGCGAGAAGGTCCGCGGCACCCTCGCCGGATTCTTCCTGTTCGGCGTGGCGATCTCGCTCGGCGTGCTCGCCGCCGCCGGACAGCTGCACGCGCGTGAGGTGCAGGCGGGCCTGTGGCTGGTCCCCTTCGTCGCCGCGGGGTTCGTGACCGGGCGGCGGCTGAACCGGTTCCTGGACGCCGGGCGCATGCGCGCCGCGCTGCTCGCTGTCGTCGCGGTCTCCGGCGCCGCGCTGGTGGCCCAGGCACTGCTCTGAGGGCCGCGGACCCGCGCCGACCGCCCGGGCCCTGCTCCGGGGCAGGGCCCGGTGGGGTAGGCTGCGGGGCCGATGACGGCATCCACCCGCCCCACCCGGGACCAGCTCGCCGCCGCCCACGGGGCCACCGTCCCCGATGTGATCGCGCCCGGCCTGGACGTCCTGTTCTGCGGCATCAACCCCGGCCTGTATTCCGGGTATACCAGGTTGCACTTCGCCCGCCCCGGGAACAGATTCTGGCCCGCCCTGCACCGGTCCGGCTTCACCCCGCGGCCGCTGCGCCCCGACGAGCAGCACCTGCTCACCGGATGGGGACTCGGCATCACCAACATCGTCGCCCGCGCCACGGCGCGCGCCGACGAGCTGAGCCGCGGCGAACTACGCGAGGGCGGCGCCGCGCTCGTCCGCCGCGTCGAGCGGTACCGCCCCGCGATGCTCGCTGTCCTGGGCGTGACCGCCTACCGCGGCGCCTTCGGCCGCCCCAAGGCCGTGGTCGGCCCGCAGCCGGAGGAGCTCGCGGGCACCCCCGTGTGGGTGCTGCCCAACCCCAGCGGGCTCAACGCCCACTGGACCCCCGACGCCATCGCCGCGGAACTGCGCCGGTTGCGGGCGTCCGTGCAGCGGGCCCGGGGCCCGGCAGGGTGAACCGATTCGCGGGATAGGTTCGGTTAAAAGCCGGTTCCCAGGGCTCATAAACTCTGATGACTGGACAGGGCGTGCCCTACAGGGCTCGCACCCGCGCACGCCACGCTGCAACGAGGGGACTGACGAGGGTGACGCTGCTCGCGACGATGCGGAATCCGGACGACCTGAAGAAGCTGCCCGTCGAGCGCGTACCGCAGTTGGCGGCGGAGATCCGCGAGTTCCTCGTCGCGGAGGTGTCGCGCACCGGCGGCCACCTCGGCCCCAACCTGGGCGTGGTCGAGCTGACCATCGCCCTGCACCGGGTCTTCGACTCCCCCGAGGACCCCATCCTCTTCGACACCGGCCACCAGTCCTACGTGCACAAGATCCTCACCGGCCGCCACGACTTCAGCGGGCTGCGGGAGCAGGGCGGGCTGTCCGGCTACCCCTCGCGGGCCGAGTCCGAGCACGACTTCATCGAGAACTCCCACGCCTCCACCGTGCTGTCCTACGCCGACGGCCTGGCCAAGGCGCAGGCCCTGCGCGGGCGCAAGGGCCGCACCGTGGCCGCGGTCATCGGCGACGGCGCCCTCACCGGCGGCATGGCCTGGGAGGCGCTCAACAACATCGCCGAGGGCAAGGACCGCCGGGTCGTCATCGTCGTCAACGACAACGGCCGCTCCTACTCGCCCACCATGGGCGGGCTCGCCGACCACCTGGCGTCGCTGCGCATGACCCAGGGCTACGAGCAGGCGCTCGACCTCGCCAAGACCGCGATCAACAAGGCGCCCGTGGTCGGCCCGCCCATCTACGAGGTGCTGCACGGCCTCAAGAAGGGCCTCAAGGACGCCATCCAGCCCCAGATGATGTTCGAGGACCTCGGCCTGAAGTACGTCGGGCCCATCGACGGCCACGACGCCGCCTCGGTCGAGCATGCGCTGCGCCGCGCCCGCGACTACGGCGGGCCGGTCATCGTCCACTGCATCACCCAGAAGGGCAAGGGCTACACCCCCGCCGAGACCAACGAGGAGGACCAGTTCCACGCCATCGGCGTCATCGACGCCGAGACCGGCGAGGCGCCGCGGTCGGCCCCGGGGGTCGTGAAGTGGACCAAGGTGTTCGGCCAGGTTATGGTCGACATCGGAGCCGAGCGCTCCGACGTCGTGGCCATCACCGCGGCCATGCTGCACCCCACGGGCCTGGCGCCCTTCGCCGAGGCCTACCCCGACCGCGTCTTCGACGTCGGCATCGCCGAGCAGCACGCCGCGACCTCGGCCACCGGCCTGGCCATGGGCGGGATGCACCCCGTCGTGGCCGTCTACGCCACCTTCCTCAACCGCTGTTTCGACCAGGTGCTGATGGACGCCGCGCTGCACCGGCAGGGCGTCACCTTCGCCCTGGACCGCGCCGGCGTCACCGGCGACGACGGCGCCAGCCACAACGGCATGTGGGACCTGTCCATCCTCCAGGTCGTGCCGGGCCTGCGGATCGCGGTGCCCCGCGACGAACCGCGGCTGCGCAGGCAGCTGCGCGAGGCGGTCGCGGTCCGCGACGCCCCCACGGTCGTCCGCTACCCCAAGGGCGCGGTCCCCGACGAGATCCCCGCCATCGGCACGATCGGCACCATGGACGTCCTGCGGCGCGCCACGCGCGACGGCCACTCCGAAGACCTGCTGCTGGTGGCCGTGGGCCCGATGGCCCACACCTGCTGCGAGGTCGCCGACCGCATGGCCGACCAGGGCATCGGCGTCACCGTCGTCGACCCCTGCTGGGTCAAGCCGCTCGACCCCGCTCTGGTCGACGAGGCGTCCCGGCACCGGGTGGTCGCCGTGGTCGAGGACAACGGGCGCGTGGGCGCGGTGGGCGACGCCGTGGCACGGGCGCTGCGCGACGCCGACCTCGACCTGCCCGTCCGCACCTTCGGGGTCGACCAGGAGTTCCTGGACCACGCCAAGCGCGGCACCATTCTGGCCGACATGGGCCTCACCCCCCAGGACCTCGCGCGCAAACTCACCGAGACGGTCTCCCGCCACGCCGAGAAGACCGCCGAAGACGGCCAGCCCGCCCAGAAGTAGCCCCCACCCCCCGACGAAGCCGAACGGCCCGCGGCGCACGAGCGCCGCGGGCCGTTCCCGTGCCTCTCCGCCACGCGCCACGTGGGGTTCCGGGCCGCCCGCCGCCGTGCCGGCACGGCACCGCCACCGGGTCCAGGGCTTCGCACCCCGCCTTGCCCCCGCGATGGCCGACAATAGGGCCATGACCTCTCCCGATCCTTTGCGCGTGGCGGTGATCGGATCCGGCCCCGCGGGCATCTACACCGCCGACTCCCTGACCCGGCAGCGTCGCGAGACCGTGGCCGTCGACGTCATCGACCGGCTGCCCACCCCCTACGGCCTGGTGCGGTACGGTGTCGCCCCCGACCACCTGAAGATCAAGGGGGTCGCCCGCACGCTGCGCCGGGTACTGGAGCACCCTGATGTCCGGTTCATCGGGGGAGTGGAGTTCGGCACCGACCTCGCCCGTGCCGACCTCGCCCGTTCCTACCACGCCGTCGTCTACGCCACCGGCGCCGCGGTCGACCGCCGGATGGGCATCCCCGGCGAGGACCTGCCCGGCAGCGTCGCCGCCACCGACTTCGTCAACTGGTACTGCGGCCACCCCGACTCCGCCGTCGAGCGGTTCCTGCTCGACGCCGACGAGGTCGCCGTCGTCGGTGCGGGCAACGTCGCGGTCGACGTCGCGCGCATCCTCGCCAAGACCGCCGACGAACTGCGCGCCACCGACATCCCGCAGCCCATGCTGGACGTGCTCGCCGCCAGCCGCGTGCGCCGCATCCACCTGCTCGCCCGCCGCGGCCCCCTCCAGGCCAAGTTCACCGCTCCCGAACTGCGCGACCTCGGCGCGCTCGACAACGCCGACATCGCCGTCCGGCCCGACCAGGTCGACATCGACCCCGGCGGCGAGGAGCCGGCGCGGGCGGCCCGCGCCGCACGCACCAACCTGAAGATCCTCGGTGAATGGGCGCGCCGCGGGCCCGGCGACCGCGCCCGACGCATCGACCTCCGGTTCTGGACCCGCCCCGTCGAGGTGCTGGGCGAGGACCGGGTCACCGGGCTGCGCGTCGAGGCCACCCGCCTCGATGCCGACGGCCGCCTGGCGGGCACCGGCGAGCACACCGTGCTCGGGGTCGGCATGGTCTTCCGCTCCATCGGCTACGCGGGGGTGCCCCTGGCGGGGGTGCCCTTCGACCCCGCGTCGCACACGGTGCCCCAGGCCGACGGCCGCGTCCTCGACCCCGCCGGCTCCGGGGGAGCGGTGGTGCCCGGCGACTACGTCGCCGGATGGATCAAGCGGGGGGCCACCGGGGTGATCGGCACCAACAAGTCCGACGCCGCCGGGACCGTACGCTCGCTGCTCGACGACGCGCCCGCCCTGCGGGCCGCGGCCGGCGCCCTGGAGCCCGTGGAGGAGGTGCTGCGCGATTGCGGGGCCGACGTCACCGACTACGGCGACTGGCTGAGCATCGACGCGGCCGAGGCCCGGCGCGCCGAGGAGCTGGGCCGGGGCGAACGCGTGAAGCTGCTCGGCTGGGAGGAGCTGCGCGGCGCGCTCCGCCGCTGAGCCCGGTCCGCCCGCCCGGCGCCCGTGGTGCGGGCGCCGGGACCCGTCAGGACGGCCCCCGGTCCGCCATGGGCGGTGCGGGGAGGCCGGTTCGACCCGCTCCCGCCCCGCGGGCGCCGGGAACCGTCAGCGGACGTCCGCATCCGACGCGCCGTAGGTGTTGCACGCGTCCATGGTGGCGTCCACGGTCCCCTGGTCGAACCAGTACTGCCGGTTGCGGGACGTGCCGTGGGTGGGCAGGTCGCTGCCGCCGTTGAGGTACTCGTTGACGAGGTCGATCTCGGCGGCGTCGAACTCGCCCAGACCGCGCATCGCGACCCCGCCCATGCACTCGGCCTGGAGCTCGGTGCGGCGCAGCGCCTCCAGCTCCTCGCTCTCGTCGGCGGCCCGGCGCTCCATCTCGTAGGACGCGTCCAGGATCCCGGTGGCCTGCTGGACGTGGTGGCCGTACTCGTGGCCCAGCAGCGCGGTCCAGACGGCCTCCTGGCTGTCGTCGGGGACGTCGCGGGACAGTTCGATCACGTTGGGCAGGACGACGGTGATGGTGAGCGTGTCGTACTCGTAGTAGGCGAGGGTCATCCCCTCCTCGGTCGAGCCGATGTCGGGGTTGTCCTCGGTGACGTTGAAGGTCGGCGCGGGCGTCCGCAGGCCCAGTTCGTCCAGGCTCGGCTGCCACAGGTCGTTCAGGCACACGCCGATCTCGTCGCTGAACGCCCGCCATGAGGACTCGGACTCGGGGTCGAGGCCGGGCAGCGCGCAGGACACGGTGTCGGGCATCGGCATGTCATAAGCGGGATGATCGGTGATGTCCAGGTCGATCGCCCGGGGGCGCTCGTACAGCTCCCGGCTGTGGAACTGCGCCGCATCGTAGACGCCGCCCTCCTGAGCCGCGGGCGGGGCGGACGAGGCCGTGTTGGCCATCAGCGCCACCGAGACCAGCAGGGCGACCAGGGCGGCGAAGGACGAGGTGCCCACTGCCACCCACACGGCCGTTCCGGAGCGCCGGGACGGCTGCGGTGGCCGTCCCCACCCGCCCTGCGGCGGGCCCGGGGGCATCGGCGGCGGCCAGGCGCCGGCCGCTGGAGGTGCGCCGTTGCCGGGCGGCATGGGGGCGAACCCCGCGTGCGCGGGCGGCGCTGCGGGGACTCCGGGTGCCGCGGGCCCCGAGAAGGGTGCGGGCCCCGCGAACGGCGCCGCGGGCGCGGCCGGAGGAGGGGGCGCTCCCGCGGGAGCAGCGGCGTCGGCGGGCCCGGCCGGGGCGGAGGGGGTTTCGGGCCCGGCCGCTCCGGGCCCCGATGTCCCGCGGTGCCGGGGCTCAGGGGCCGGGGGGCGGCCGGGGCCGGGCGTCCCCTCGCCGCCTTGGATGGAGTCCACGAGGTCGGTCCTTGTCGTCGGTACGGCGCGCGCAATCGTGATGATCAACCTTATTAGGACACGGGGGTGGAAGGTAGTGCGGATGGTCCCGATCGGACGGCCGGGAACGGTCGCCCGCGCCGCGGCCGCGCCCCCCGCGGGCGGACCGGGGACGGCCCTGGGCGCCGACGGCGACGGCGGGCGCCCGGGCGCGCGGCGGTCGAGACCGCCCGGCTCCGTGACCGGGAGGGGGACCAGTTCGGAGGGCCGGGCGGGTGCCGATGGGCGGTACCCGGGGCGCAGGGGGCGGTTCCGCGGGGCGGTCCCCGGCGGGTCAGGGGGCCCGGTAGGTGACGCCGACGGTGGAGAGGATGTCGCGCAGTTCGTCCTCGAACAGCTCTCCCATGTCGTCGATGGCGAAGGAGAGGTGCCGGAAGACCTCCATGCAGACCAGGCCGTAGAGGCGCACCCAGCACGAGGTGAGGACGCGCAGGGCTCCCTTGGAGACGTCGGTGGCCGAGAAGCCCGTGTGCTCGGCGAAGGATTCGAGCTGGCGGCACAGCCGGGGTGTCAGCTCGGACTCGGCGGGGACGGTGAAGCGCTCCTCGCGCAGCAGGGTGTCGAACAGCGCGAAGAAGATCGCGGCGAACTCGCGGCCCGCCTCGACCGCCGGGCCGCCGTCGGCCTCGTGCGCGGGGCCCGGGGGCCCGAACAGCAGCGTGAACTCGGCCGGGTTGGCCAGCGCCCAGGCGCGGAACGCGCGCAGCGCGGCGGAGATGCGCCCGTCGACGTCGTCGGCGGGCAGGGAGGAGTCGGCGGCGCGCACCGCCGCGGACAGCTCGCCGAAGAAGTCGGCCTGGAGCGACATGATCAGGTCGTCGTGGCTGGCGAAGTAGCGGTACAGTCCCGGCGCGGTCATGCCCATCTCACGGGCGATGGCGCGCAGCGAGACCCCGGGAGCGCCCTGCGCGTCGAGGTGGCGCCGCGCGATGTCCTTGATCTCACGCAGGGTGGCCTCGCGCACGCGCTCGCGCCGCGAGGGTGCCGGGGACTCCGGCGGGTTCGCCGCCTCCTGCGCTGGTACTGCCTTCTCGGCCACGGCCGCCCTTCGCTCCGCCCGATGTGGTTCCGGGATGTCGGAGATCATATTGACATAGTTAACGGTGTCAGCTTTAGTGAACGAGTGTTGCCCGGGTTGGTCGCCGGGGGTGCTTCAGGGCGCCGGCCCGGCCGGTTCCGTCCTTGCCGCGGGCCGCTCTTCGTATCGGCGGCGCCGCGCCCGGTGGCCCTGGTGGCCCCGGTGAAAGCTAACACCGTTTACTCTCCTGATCTCCCTTCACACTACGTTAACACCATGCCAAGGGGCGGATTCATGTTCGCAAGCCTAGGGCGGTTCGGCTATCGCGGGCGCGTCTGGGTGCTCGTGGCCACCGCGGTCTTCGTCGCCTTCTCCGCCGTGTGGGGAACCGGCGTCTTCAACGCCGTGAGCGACGGCGGGTTCGAGGACCCCGGCGCCGAGTCCACGCGCGCCGCCGAGGTGCTGGCCGAGGAGCTCGGCCACGACGAGGTCGACGTCGTGGCCGTGTACAGCAGCGTGGACCTGCCCATCGACAACCAGATGTTCGCGTTCTCGGTCGAGCAGATGCGCGACGACCTCCCCGAGGACCGCGTCGCGTCGGTCACCACCTACCTCGACGAGGGCCTCACCGACATCGAGCGCGGCGTCCTCATCTCCGAGGACCGCCACTCCACCTACGTCCCCATCACCCTCGCCGGCGACACCGACGCCGAGCGCATGGAGAACTTCGAGGCCATCGCCGACGACCTCGACGCCGGGCAGCTGGAGACCCACCTCGGCGGGCCCGTCGCCATCGAGAGCGAGCTGTCGGCCCAGGCCGAGGGCGACGTCGTGCGCGCCGAGCTGATCTCGCTGCCGGTGCTGCTCGTCCTGCTGGTGGCCATCTTCGGCGGCGTGGTCGCCGCGCTCATGCCCCTGGCGGTGGGCGGCCTGGCCATCCTCGGCTCCCTCACGCTGCTGCACGCCCTCACCTACGTCACCGAGGTGTCGGTCTTCGCGGTCAACGTCGCGACCATCCTCGGCCTGGGCCTGGCCATCGACTACGGGCTGTTCATGGTCAACCGGTTCCGCGAGGAGCTGGGCCGCGGCGCCGAGATCGCCGACGCCATCCCGCGGACCCTGGCCACCGCCGGGCGCACGGTCGCGTTCTCCGGCGTCACCGTGATGATCGCCTTCGCCGGCCTGCTCTTCTTCCCGCAGCCCATCCTGCGCTCCATCGGCCTCGGCGGCATCGCCGTCGTCCTGTTCGACGTCCTGGCCGCGCTGATCGTCCTGCCCGCGCTGCTGGGCGTCGTGGGGCGGCGCATCGACGCGCTGCGGCTGTTCCGCCGCCGGAGCCGGGCCGCCGTCCCCACGGTCACCGGCGCCATCGAGGCCCGCGCGGGCGCCTGGGCCCGGCTCGCCCACAGCGTCATGCGCCGGCCCGTCCTCTACGCCGCGGGCGTGGGCGCGGTCCTCCTGGCCTTCTCCTCGGCTCTGGTGTTCACCGATGTCGGCTCCACCGACCAGCGCTACCTGCCCGAGGACGCCCCGAGCCGCATCGCCACCGAATCGCTGCGCGACGACTTCCCGGCCGGCGGCATCAGCGTGATCGACGTCGCCGTCACCGGCGACGCGGCAGAGGACGACCTGCGCGACTACACCGACCGCCTGGCGGACCTCGACGGCGCGGTCTCCGCCGACGTCGAGCGCACGGGCGACGGCATCGCCCACGTCACGGTGGCCTACGAGGGCGACACCGACGACCCGGCCACCCAGGACCTGGTCCGCGACGTGCGCGCCGAGACCGGCCCGGCCGGCACCGAGACGCTGGTCGGCGGCGTCGCCGCCCTCCAGCTCGACAACGTCCGGGCCATCGTCGACGCGGTGCCCGCGACCCTGGCCTTCGTCATCGCCGTGACACTGGTGCTGCTCTTCCTGGCGTTCGGCTCGCTGGTCCTGCCGGTCAAGGCGGTGCTGATGGGCTTCCTGTCGCTGGGCGCCTCGCTGGGCGTGGTGATCTGGGGCTTCCAGGAGGGACACCTGGGGACGCCGCTCGGCTTCACCGCGGTCGGCACCATCGACCCCACCTACCTCGTGCTGATCATCATCGTGGCCTTCGGCCTGGCCATGGACTACGAGCTGTTCCTGCTCAGCCGGGTGCGCGAGGAGTACCTCGCGACCGGGGACAACTCCCACTCCGTCGCCGTGGGGCTCCAGCGCACCGGCGGCATCATCACCAGCGCGGCCCTGCTGCTGGTCGTGGTCCTCGGCGCGATGGGGTCGTCGTCGCTGCTCTTCCTCAAGATCATCGGCATCGGCCTGGCCATGGCGGTGGTCGTCGACGCCACCCTGGTGCGCGCGCTCCTGGTCCCGGCCACCATGCGGCTGCTGGGGGGCGCCAACTGGTGGCTGCCCGCCCCGCTGCGGCGGCTGCACGACCGCGTGGGCATCACCGAGTCCGGGGAGGACCCCTCGGCCGCCGGCGCGGCGGACGCGGGCCGGGACGGCGCGGGGCACGAGCGCCCCTCGGTCCCCGTGGGCTGAGGCCCCGGACCCGAGCCGCACCGTCCGGCCCGCCCCGCACCGCGGGACGGGCCGGACAGCGGAGGGCCTCTGTTCCCGGACCTCCGGGAACAGAGGCCCTCGTGCCGTCGCCGGGCGCGGCCCGCCCGCCGGAGGCCCGTGCTAGAGCGCCTGGAGCCCGTGCGGGTGGAACGGCGCGCCGTTGACCTTCTCCGCGATGCCGGTGCGGTCCAGATACGGCGTGATCCCGCCCAGGTGGAACGGCCAGCCGGCACCGCTGATCAGGCACAGGTCGATGTCGGCGGGCTCGGCCACCACGCCCTCGTCGAGCATGATCCGGATCTCGCGCGCCAGCGCCCGCAGCGCCCGGTCGAGGATCTCCGCCTCGTCGGACGGCCGGTCGCCGCCGGAGAACAGCTCCGCCACCTCCGGGTCGATCGTGAAGTCCGGCGCGTACACCGCCGTCTTGCCCGCCTCGACCAGCCGGCGGTGCTGCGCCGAGACCGCGAACCGGTCCGGGAACGCCCCGTGCAGGGTCTCCGATACGTGCAGCGCCACGGCCGGGCCCACCAGCTGGAGCAGCAGCAGCGGCGGCATCGGCAGTCCCAGCGGCGCCACGGCGCGGTCGGCGGCCTCGGGGGCGGTGCCCTCCTCGATCGCCTTCAGTACCTCGCCCATGAACAGGGTGAGCAGCCGGTTCACCACGAACGCCGGCGCGTCCCGGCACAGCACCGCGGTCTTCTTCAGCCCCTTGGCGGCGGCGAACGCCGTGGCCAGGGTGGCGTCGTCGGTCTGCTCGCCGCGGACGATCTCCAGCAGCGGCAGCACCGCGACCGGGTTGAAGAAGTGGAAGCCGACGACGCGCTCGGGGTGGCGCAGCTTGCCCGCCATCTCCGAGACCGACAGCGAGGAGGTGTTGGTCGCGATCACGGCCTCGGGCGAGACGACCGCCTCGACCTCGGCGAACACCTGCTGCTTGACGTCCATCCGCTCGAAGACGGCCTCGATGACGAAGTCGGCGTCGGCGAACGCGTCCTTGGTGAGCGACCCCGACACCTGGTGCTTGAGCCGGTTGGCCGCATCGGGGGAGACGCGGCCCTTGGCCAGCAGCCGGTCGACCTCGCCGTGCACATAGCCGACGCCCTTGTCCAAGCGCTCCTGGTCGAGGTCGGTCATGACCACCGGCACCCCGAGGCGGCGCGCGAACAGCAGCGCGAGCTGCCCGGCCATCAGGCCGGCGCCGACGACGCCGACCTTGGTCACCGGCCGCGCCAGCGCCTTGTCGGGGGCGCCGGCGGGGCGCCGGGCGCGCTTCTGCACCAGGTCGAAGGAGTAGAGGCCGGCTTTCAGCTCGTCGCCCATGATGAGGTCGGCCAGCGCGTCGTCCTCGGCCGCGAAGCCCTCGTCGCGGGTGCGGGTCCGCGCCTGCGCGACGAGCTCCAGGGCGCGGACCGGGGCGGGCGCGGCACCGTGCAGCTTGCCCTCCAGGACGAACCCGGCGGTGTCCACCGCCCGCTGCCACGCCTCGCCGGTGTCGACCTCGGGGCGCTCGACGGTGACCTCTCCGGTGAGGACCCGCGCCGCCCAGGCCAGCGACTCCTCGACGAAGTCGGCGGGCTCGAAGACGGCGTCGGCGATCCCCATCTCGAACACCTGGGGGCCCTTGATCGTCTTGTTCTGGGCCAGCGGGTTGTCGATGATCAGTTTCAGCGCCTTCTCGGCGCCGATCAGACGGGGGAGCAGGTAGGTGCCGCCCCATCCGGGGACCAGGCCGAGGAACGCCTCGGGAAGGGAGAACGCCGGCACGCCCGAGGACACGGTGCGGTAGGTGCAGTGCAGCGCCACCTCCACGCCGCCGCCCATGGCGGCGCCGTTGACGAACGCGAACGTGGGCACGTCCAGCTCGCCCAGCTTGCGGAACACGTCGTGGCCGAGGCGGCCGATGGCGTGGGCCTGCGCCCGGTCGCGCAGCAGGGGGATCCCGGTGAGGTCGGCGCCCACGGCGAAGATGAACGGCTTGCCGGTGATGGCCACCGCGGCGATGTCGGTGCGCGCCCGGGCCGCCTCGATGGCGGCGTCGAGGCTGAGCAGCCCGGCCGGGCCGAACGTGTTCGGCTTGGTGTGGTCGTGCCCGTTGTCCAGGGTGATCAGCACGGCGGTGCCCGCTCCGCCGGGCAGCCGCACGTCGCGCGCGAGGGCGCGGGTGACGACCTCGTCGGCGAACATGTCCCCGAGGCCGCCGCGCGCCGCGGTGCCGGCGCCCGAGGAGGCGGGGGCCGGGTGGGGCTGGTCGATGGCGCTGCTCACTGGTCGTTCCCTTCCCAGTTCGTGTTCTCCCACAGGACGGTCCCGCCCATGCCCAGGCCCACGCACATGGTGGTCAGGCCGTAGCGGACCTCGGGGCGGTCGGCGAAGTGCCGCGCCAGCTGCGTCATCAGCCGCACGCCGGAGGACGCCAGCGGGTGGCCGAGCGCGATCGCGCCGCCCCACGGGTTGACGCGGGGGTCGTCGTCGGCCAGGCCGAAGTGCTCCAGGAAGGCCAGCACCTGGACGGCGAACGCCTCGTTGATCTCGATGAGGCCGATGTCGCCGATCCCCAGGCCCTGGCGGTCCAGCAGCCGTTCGGTCGCGGGCACCGGGCCCACGCCCATCACCTCGGGCTCCACACCCGCGAACGAGAAGTCGACCAGGCGCATGCGGGCGTTCAGGCCCAGCTCGGCGGCGACGTCCTCGGCGGCCAGGATCGCCCCGGTGGCGCCGTCGTTGAGCCCCGCCGCGTTGCCGGGGGTGACGTTCCCGTGCGGCCGGAACGGGGTCTTGAGCCCGGCCAGTCCCTCCATGGTGGTCCCCGGCCGGGGCGGTTCGTCGGCGGTGGCCAGGCCGTAGCCCTGTTCGGCGGAGCGCACCAGCACGTCGACCAGGTCCTGCTGGATCCGGCCGTCGGCGTAGGCCTTGGCGACCTTTTCCTGGCTGCGCACCGCGTAGGCGTCGGCGCGCTCCTTGGTGATGGCGGGGTAGCGGTCGTGCAGGTTCTCGGCGGTGTTGCCCATGACCAGGGCGGAGGGGTCGACCAGCTTCTCGGAGAGGAAGCGCGGGTTGGGGTCGATGCCCTCGCCCATGGGGTGGCGGCCCATGTGCTCGACGCCGCCCGCGATGACCACGTCGTAGGCGCCGAAGGCGATCCCGGCCCCGGAGGTGGTGACGGCCGTGAGCGCGCCGGCGCACATGCGGTCGATGGCGTAGCCGGGAACGCTGCGGGGGAGGCCGGCCAGGAGGGCGGCGCTGCGGCCGATCGTCAGCCCCTGGTCGCCGATCTGGGTGGTGGCGGCGATCGCGACCTCGTCGATGCGTTCGGGCGGCAGTCCGGGGTTGCGGCGCAGCAGTTCGCGGATGACCCGGACGACCATGTCGTCGGCGCGGGTCTCGGCGTAGAGGCCCTTGCCGGACTTGCCGAACGGGGTCCGGGCCCCGTCGACGAAAACGACTTCGCGGGCGGTTCGCGGCACGGTTCGCCCTCCTTAATCGCGCAGTGGGTGGCGTGACGACTCTCATGCTACTGGTCGGTAACCAATGTGTGGGGAGCAGTCTGCCACATCCGCCCGCGCGGCGGCCCGCCGCATGCCGGAGGGCCCGGCGCAGGGCGCGTCCGTGCCGGTGGCCGGCAAGGGGAGGCCGGGCGACCGGGTGGCCGGACGGGCGCCGGGACGCGCCCGCGGTGCCGCGGTCCGTGGTCAGAAGAGGGCGGCCGCGTCGCGGTGCCGGCCCATCGCGCTGAGTGCGCCGGCGAGGTCGCGGCGCATCTTCAGGGTGAGCATGCGGATCTCGGGGTCGCCCGCGGCGGCCAGGCCGTTGCGGTAGGCCGCCCGCAGCGTCTCGACGGCCTCCTCGGGCCGTCCGGCCTGGGTGTAGGCGCGGCCCAGCCGGTGGTGGACCAGCAGGGTGTCGAGGTGCCGGCCGCCCAGCCGGCGGCGGCGCTGGGCGAGGACCATGCGCAACTGCTGGGTGGTGTCGTCGTAGCGCCCGACCGCGGCGTAGGCCGTGCTCAGGCCGATGCGCAGGTGCTCGCGCTCCTCGGGGACCCCGGAGTCCTCGACGGCGCGCTCGAAGTGCGCGATGGCGGCGTCGTGGTGCCCGCAGCGGCGGTAGCAGATCGCCAGCCGGCTGCGCGCCGCCACGGTGTCGGCGGCCACCGGCCCCAGCCGGGAGTCGCGGTGCTCCAGCAGGACCTCCCAGATGGCCGCGGCCTCGGCGGGGCGGCCGGAGTCCTCCAGGCTCCAGGCGAGGTTCTCCCGGATGGTGTCGGTCTGCTCGTGGTCCTCGCCGAACACGCGCACGGCGGAGTCGAGGGTGCGCTCGAACTGGGCGACCGCCGCCTCGCGCCGGCCGATCTGGGCGTACTTGCTGGCGAGGTTGTTCCCGGCGGTGATGGTGCGCTCGTCGTCGGGGCCGAAGGCGTCGGCGGTCTCGTGCAGGGTGCGCTCCAGGGCCGCGGCGCGCTGCCCCGGGGTGTGGCCCTGCTCCGGAGATGTGGCGGGAGACGGCAGCCCGCCGGAGGCGAGCCCTGTCTTCCGCAGCAGGGATCGCCACATCGACACCAGACTCACCACCTCTGCACGGCCGCGGCCCACCGCGCCCCGAAACTTGCCACCCCGCATCAACAACAGCACGATTCAATAACTTAATCCGTGAACCTGTGGCGGGGAAGTGCCTAGGGGGTGTGCCGTCAGGGTGAATCGTGTCACTTGTGCCATTTTTTGGCCATGATCAGGTTTAAAGCCATCCAACGGCGTGATGTGGGTCCTATCGACCGCTCAGGCGGACGTCCCGGCGGCCTTCGCCAGCGCCCCCGCGAGCGCCTCGGCGGTCAGCGCCACCTGCCAATCGCGCGCCCCGTGCGCCCGCAGGTGGGCGGCGACCGCATCCGTGCCGGCCGCCGCGGGCGGACTCCACGACAGCCGCCGCACCGCGTCGGGCTGGAGCAGGTTCTCGGTGGGCATGGTGACCCGCTCGGCGATGGCGCTCACCGCCGCCCGGGCGGCCTCCAGCCGCCGCGCGGCCGCCGGATCGCGGTCGGCCCACCGGTTGGTGGGCGGCGGGCCGTCGCCCGGCGCGCTGGGCTGCGGCAGGTCCGCGGCCGAGAGGTCGCGGGCCCGGCTGATCGCCTTGATCCAGTTCTGCGCGTAGCGGCGGGCCAGCCGTACGCTGAACGGCTTGAGCGCGGTCAGCTCCTGGGCGGTGCGCGGCATCGCGGTGGCGGCTTCGACGATCCCGGCGTCGGGCAGCACCCGCCCCGGGGAGATGTCGCGCTCCTGGGCGATCCGGTCGCGCTCCTGCCACAGCTCGCGCACCACGCCCAGCGCACGCTGGTTGCGCACCCGGTGGATGCCCGATGTGCGGCGCCAGGGATCGGTGCGCGGCTCCTTGGGCGGAGCGGCCAGCACCGAAGCGAACTCCTCGCGCGCCCATTCGAGCTTGCCGGCCTCGGCGAGCTCGGCCTCAAGGGCGTCGCGCAGCTCGACCAGGATCTCCACGTCCAGCGCCGCGTAGGTCAGCCAGTCGGCCGGCAGCGGGCGCACCGACCAGTCGACGGCCGAGTGCTCCTTGGCCAGCCGCAGGCCCAGGACGCGCTCGACCATGGAGCCCAGCCCCACCCGCTGGTAGCCCAGCAGCCGCCCGGCCAGCTCGGTGTCGAAGAGAACGGCGGGGCGCAGGTTGACCTCGCTCAGGCACGGCAGGTCCTGGTGGGCGGCGTGCAGCACCGTCTCGGCGCCGGCCAGCGCCTCGCTCAGCGGGGTGAGGTCGGGGCAGGCGATCGGGTCGATGAGCGCCGAACCCGCTCCCGCGCGGCGCAGCTGGACCAGATACGCGCGCTGGCCGTAGCGGTACCCCGACGCCCGCTCGGCGTCGACGGCCACCGGGCCGCTGCCCGCACCGAACGCCTCGACCACCCGGGCCAGGTGTGCGGCGTCGGCCACCACGGGCGGCAGCCCTTCACGGGGTTCGCGCAACAGGGGGGCTTCGGGCCCGTTCTGCTCCGGCGGATGCTCCGGTTCGGGGGTACCTGTCTTCGAGTTCAGCACGTTCGCCACCCCACCACGGTATGTCCTTCCGCCGTCGGCCGCCGCAGGGAGGGCCGCGGACGGCGCCGCGCCGTCGTCCCGCGGGGCGCTCCGCGGGACCGGTGGCGGCGGCTCAGCCCTCGGTCCGCGATCGGCGCTGGGCGATGTCGGCCACGTCGATGGGCGGCAGCCCCGCCGCCGACGACAGGAGCTCCAGCCACACCTCCATGTGCGCCGACAGGTCGTCGGACTCCGGCGACCACGACGCGCGCAGCTCCAGCTCCGTCGACATGGCCTGGTCGGCCTTCGCGGCGAAGCCCTCGGTCGTGGCGCGTGTCACAGTTCCGCTGAGCTCGCGGTGCTCGGCCCCGTGCCCGGTGAGCGCCTCGGCCAGCCAGCTCCACGCGACCTGGCCCAGCAGCGGGTCGGCCGCGATCTCCGACTCCAGATCGGCGCTGACCCACGCGACGACCCGGAACGGGCCGGGCCATTCGCGCGTGCCCTCGGGGTCGTACAGGACGATCAGCCGGCCGAAGGCGGCGTCGTCGCCGTCGACGCCGACACTGGCCGACATGGCGACGGCATAGGGGGCCAGGCGCTGGGGGGCGGGAATGTCCTCGACCGTGATCTCGGGCCGGACCGCGGGCGTACGCAGACTCTCGACCGCTCGCCTGAACGCGGGGGGCGCGTCATCGACCCTACCGAGAGGGGGCATGGTGGAAACGTCAGCCTTAATCTTGTGATGGAGCATGTCGCACCGCAGGCCGCGGCGGCCGCGCGCGTCGCGACGCGCCCGTGCCGGCCACGGCCGCACCGTCGCGGCAGAGCGCGCCGGCGGTTGCGGCGCGTGACGGTGGGCACCCCATGACGGTGGCACGAGTCACGTCCGCGGACGCGGAGTTTTTCCGGCGTGTCGGCCTTTTGTAATGATCTTGGGATCGCTGCCGCGATGAAGTCGTTATCAGGTTCACCCTCCCCATCATCCCCGCACACGGCGGGCTCCAATGATGGCCGATCCGGGCCGCCTCCGGGGCGGTAACGACACGCCCGCGCCGCATACATGGCACGATCAGGGGTGTGACGCTGCACGACTCTCCCTTCCTCCGCGCCTGCCGGCGCCTCCCGGTGTCGCACACACCGGTGTGGTTCATGCGCCAGGCCGGGCGCTCACTGCCCGAATACCGCAGGGTCCGCGCCGATGTCCCCATGCTGGAGGCGTGCGCGCGGCCCGACATGATCGTCGAGATCACCATGCAGCCGGTGCGCCGCCACGGGGTCGACGCCGCCATCTACTTCAGCGACATCGTCGTCCCGCTGAAGGCCATCGGCGTCGACCTCGACATCAAGGCGGGCGTCGGCCCGGTCGTGGCCGATCCGATCCGCGACGCCGAGGGCGTCAAGCGGCTGCGCGACCTCGAACCCGGCGACGTGCACTACGTGACCGAGGCGGTCGGCGAACTCGTCGGCGAGCTCGGCGAGACCCCGCTCATCGGCTTCGCCGGGGCGCCCTTCACGCTCGCGTCCTACCTCATCGAGGGCGGCCCCTCGAAGAACCACGAGCGGACCAAGGCGCTGATGTACGGCGAGCCGGAGCTGTGGGACGAGCTGATGCGCCGCCTGTCGGCCATCACCCTGGAGTTCCTGCGCGTGCAGATCGCGGCCGGCGCCTCCGCGGTGCAGCTCTTCGACTCCTGGGCGGGGGCGCTCAGCGCCGAGGACTACCGCGCGTCGGTACTGCCGCACAGCACGTGGATCTTCGAACGGCTCCGCGACGCCGATGTGCCGCGCATCCACTTCGGCGTCGGGACCGGCGAACTGCTCAGCCTGCTCAGCGAGGCCGGCGCCGACGTCGTGGGCGTCGACTGGCGGGTGCCGCTGGACAAGGCGGCGCAACGGGTCCAGCCCGGCACCGCCCTCCAGGGCAACCTGGACCCGGCCACGCTCTTCGCGCCGTGGGAGGTCGTCGCCGACCGCACCCGCGACGTGCTCTCCCGCGGCGCCGCCGCCGAGGGCCACGTGTTCAACCTGGGCCACGGCGTCCTGCCCACCACCGACCCCGACGTCCTCACGCGGCTCACCCACCTCGTCCACGAGGAGACCGAGCGCTAGTCCCGCACCTGCGCGGACTGCCGAGCGAGGATCTTCCGGCAGGCAGGCGGACGACGCCAGCCGGGCGGGACCGCCGGTGCGCAGGCCGTGCCCCGTCGTTCCCGCACCGGATCGGCGGGCGGGTCCGGCGTCGCGGTGCCGGGGCGCTCCGGCGCGACCGCTGCGGCGCCCCCGCACCATGGCGTACGCCAGATGAGGGGATGCCTCAGCGAGCCACACGGGGTGAGCAAGGTGTGCGGTGCGGAGGCCGCCGCCGTGCCTTGTCGTTCCGGCACCCGGCCAGTGGGCGAAAGCAAGGACATCCCGCCGGGACACTCCAGCGGGATGTCCCTGGTGCTCGAACGGCATGGCGCGCGCCAACCGCGCGCCCGCGCGCCGCGCGGTCCTCACGTGCGGGGTCCGGGCCCGCGGGAGGTTCCGCGGGCCCGCACCCGGGGGTCACGCCGCAGGCGTGCCGTCGTCGCGGGACGAGGCGTCGCCGGCTCCGCCCGTGCTCGCCGCGTCGCCCGGGTCCGCGTCCGTACCCGCGTCCGCTCCGGTGCCGGGGGCGCCGTCCGCCTCCGGCGTGTCCGCCGCCGCGGCCGGCGTATCCGCGGCTTCGGCCGGGGCGGCCGCCGCCGCGGCGGACGCCCGGCGGCGGCGCCACCAGACCAGGGCCGGCACCCCCGGAACCGCGAGGACCAGGAGGAACGGCAGCAGCCAGCCGACACCCGCGGCGATGCCCTGCCCCACCGCCACGAGCGCGAGCCAGCCGCGCTCCAGGCCGCCGAGGAAGCCGATCGAGCCGCCGCTGTCGGGGCCCACATAGCTCTCCGGCGGCATCAGCCGCAGGTGCACGGTGCCCATGGCGGTCTGCCCGGCCAGCGACTCCTGGCGCGCCAGCAGCGCTTCCAGGTCCGCCTGACGAGTGCTGATCTCCTCCTCCACCGCGAGCACGTCCGCGACCCTGTCCGCGTCGTCGAGCAGGTCCCGCAGCCGCTCCAGCGACGCCTCGGCCGATTCCACCCGGCTGTCGACGTCGGCGACCTCCTCGGTCACGTCCTCCACCGAGCGGTCCAGGTCGGAGCGCGTTCCCAGGGCGCCCAGCTCGTCGAGGCCGTCCTCGTAGCGGTCCTGCGGGATGCGCAGGGTGAGCGACGCTTCGGGCACCCGGCCGCGGGCGGTCGTGATGCTCTCGGCCGCGACGAAACCGCCCGCGGCGTCGACCCACGCGGCGGCGTCCTCCGCCGCCGCCTCGACATCGTCGACCTCCACGCTCAGATCGGCGGTGTGAATCCGTGTGCGGTCACTCACATCGACATCGGCGGTGGAGCCCGGTGCGCCCTGTTCCGCCGACTGCTCCTGGGCCTCCGGCGCCACCGCCGCCTCGCCGTCGGCCGCGCGGTCCGCGACCCCGGCCGACATCTCCCCGTTCGCTCCGGAACACCCCGCCAGCAGGACGGTCGCCAGGACCACAGCGGCCCCGGCGGCCACCCGGCGGCGCGGGCCCCCGGTCACCCATTCCGTTTCCATGGGAATCCGACGCGGCGGGTCCCCGCCCCGTTGCGGCCGCGAGGTCTCACCTCGGTCACGGCCGTGCCCGCGCGGATGGCAACAACCTGTCGGCACCCCCGCCCCGGGCATCTGGAAAGCTGGGTCCATGCAGCGTGAACCGCATGTCGTGGTCGTGGGTGGCGGTGTCTCCGGGCTGACCGCCGCCTACCGGCTGACCAGGAGCGGGGCCAGGGTCACCGTCCTGGAATCGGCCCCGCGGACGGGCGGCAAGCTCGACGCGTCGGATGTGGCGGGGGTCCCGGTCGACTCCGGAGCCGAATCCGTCCTGGCGCGGCGCCCCGAGGCCCTCGACCTCATCCGCGAACTGGGGCTCGGCGACCGCCTGGTCCACCCGGCGCGGGTCCCCGCCGCCATCTACAGCCGCGGGCGGCTGCGCGCCTTCCCCGCGGGCCACGTGATGGGCGTCCCGGGCGGCCTCAGGGCGCTCGCCCGCAGCGGGGTGGTCTCCCCGGCCGGCACCCTGCGGGCGGCGCTCGACCTGGTGCGGCCGCGGACCCCGGTGCGCGGCGACGTGCCCGTCGGCGCCTATGTCGGGGCCCGGCTGGGCCGCGAGGTCGTCGACCGGCTGGTGGAGCCCATGCTCGGCGGCGTCTACGCGGGCCGGGCCGACCGCCTCTCGCTGGACAGCACGCTGCCGCAGATCGCCGCGGTCGCGGGGGCGGACCGCTCCCTCATACGCGCGGTCCGCGCGATCACCGCGCGCGCCGCGGGTACACCCGGGGGCCCGGTCTTCGCCACCCTGGACGGCGGGCTGGCCACCCTGGCCGACGCGCTGGTCGAGCGCTCCGGGGCGGCCGTGGCCACCTCCACCACCGTCCGCGGGCTCGCCCCCGAAGGCGCCGGGTGGCGCCTGACCACCGGTTCGGCCGCCGGCGGCCGAACCGGGCGGACCCACGACGCCGACGCCGTCGTGCTCGCCTGCCCCGCGCCCGCGGCCGGCCGCCTGCTGCGCCCCTTCGCCCCCGCCGCGGCGGAGGAGCTGGCCGGCATCGCCTACGCGAGCATGGCCATCGTCACCCTGGCCTACCCGGCGTCGGCCTTCGCCCGGCCGCCCGCCGGCAGCGGGTTCCTCGTGCCCGCTCGCGAGGGCCGCGCCATCAAGGCCGCCACGTTCAGCAGCGTCAAGTGGCCGTGGCTGGCCGAGCGGCTCGCCGCCCGCCCCGGCCCCGAGACCGTCGTCATCCGCTGCTCGATCGGCCGTGTCGGCGAGGAGGCCGTGCTCCAGCGGCCCGACGACGACCTCGCCGCGCTCGCCGTCGCCGACCTCGCCGACATCTGCGGCATCAGCGGCCCCCCGGCCGACATCCGGGTCACCCGCTGGGGCGGCGGCCTGCCGCAGTACGACGCCGGGCACGCCGCCCGCGTCGGCCGCGCCCGCGCGGCGCTCGCCGGCCACCCCGCGCTCGCGCTCTGCGGCGCCGCCTACGACGGCGTGGGAATCCCCGCCTGCATCGCCGGGGCCACCGGCGCCGCCGAGCGGATCGCGGCGGCCCTGCCCGTTCCCGCTGCCGGCGCCGCCCGCACCGGCACCCACCACGCGCGCCGCTCCGAGCAGGCGCCGTCCGACACACAAGGAGAATCCGCATGACCACGGGCCAGAACGGCACGGCCGACCCCGAGGAACTGAACAAGCTCATCCGCTACACCATGTGGTCGGTGTTCTCGGCGGGCGACCTGGCCGGCCTCGACCGCGCCGCGGCCGGCGGCGAGCTGACCGCTCTGCTCGACGGGGCGGCCCAGAAGGGCGTCACCACGCGCGGCGCCTACGACCTCCAGGGCTTCCGCGCCGACGCCGACCTCATGTTCTGGTGGATCGCCGACACCCCCGAACAGCTCCAGGAGGTCTACGCCGGTTTCCGCCGCACCGCGCTGGGCCGCGCGGCGACCCCGGTGTGGTCGGTGATGGGCCTGCACCGCCCGGCGGAGTTCAACCGGGGCCACGTCCCCGCGTTCCTGGCCGGCGAGGAGCCGCGCGAGCACATCTGCGTCTACCCCTTCGTCCGGTCGCTGGAGTGGTACCTGCTGCCCGACGAGGAGCGCCGCGCGATGCTCGCCGAGCACGGCCGGATGGCCGCCGGGTTCGGCGACGTGCGCGCCAACACCGTCTCGACGTTCGCCCTCAGCGACTACGAGTGGATGCTCGCGTTCGAGGCCGACGAGCTGCACCGCATCGTCGACCTGATGCGCCACCTGCGCGGCGCCAAGGCGCGCCGGCACACCCGGCTGGAGGTGCCGTTCTACACCGGGCGCCGCAAGAGCCCGGCCGAGCTCGTCGAGGCCCTGCCCTAGACGGGGGCGCGGGGGCCCGCAGGCCCCTGTACGACGCCGAAGGGGCGCACACCCGTGTGTGCGCCCCTTCGGCGTCTCCCGTGTCCCCTGCGGCCGGTTCAGCCCTCGCGCGCGGTGGGGACGGCGGGCTCCTCGCCCGGACCGCGGTCGCGCCGCCCGGTGAGCAGCAGGTGCACCGGGATCGCCAGGATCAGCACCAGCACCAGGCTGGCGCCGGAGTACAGCAGGGCACCGCCCGCGGGGGCGTCGGCCGCCCACGCGGTCAGGCAGGCGACGCTGCCCAGGATCCAGGCCAGGACGGCGAACGCCACGCGCCCGCGCGGCTTGGGGTACTCCACCTGGCTCACCATGAGCCAGGCCACCACGAGCACCGCCGCGGCCCCGACGTAGACCGGCGGGTCGAGCAGCACGATGGTGATGACCGCCATGGCCCCGAAGGGGCTGGGCAGCCCCGAGAAGTAGTCCGATCCCGGAGCCTGGCAGGAGAACCGGGCCAGCCGCACCACGACCGCCAGGAGCACGGCCGCCGCGGCCACGATCGGCACGGCGCCGCCCCCGCCGGAGAGCGTGCCCCAGGCGACGACGAAGAAGGCCGGCGCGAACCCGAAGCTGATGACGTCGGCGAGGTTGTCCAGTTCGGCGCCCATGCCGCTGCCGCCGAACCGGCGTGCCACCCGGCCGTCGAACAGGTCGCAGGCCGCGGCGATGAGCAGCAGCACCACCGAGGTGGCGATGGCGCCGCGCTGCAGCGGGCCCTCGATGCCCGCCGACAGCTGGGCGGACTGCGCCGCGGCGAGCTGCCACACCGCCATGAACCCGCACAGGGCGTTGCCGAGTGTCAGGTAGTCGGCCGCCGCCAGGCGCAGCCGCGGGGCGGGCTCGGTGCGCTCGGCCAGAGCGGGGCCGGGCAGGAGACCCGCCTTAGTCGCGGTCAAGGCGCGTTTCTCCCGCTCGGACCTTCTGGCCGACCTCCACCGCCGGGGCGATCCCGGCCGGAAGGTAGACGTCGACCCGTGAGCCGAAGCGGATGAGGCCGATCCTCTCGCCCTGTTCCACCTTCTGCCCTTGAGCGAAATACGGGACGATACGCCGGACCATCGCGCCGGCGATTTGAACGACCGTGATCTCACCGATCTCGGTTTCGAAGGTCCAGATGACGCGTTCATTACGCTCGCTGTCCTTGTCGAATGCGGGACGGAAGCCCCCGGGCCGGTGTTCCACGCGGGTCACGGCGCCCGCCGCGGGCGCGCGGTTGACGTGCACATTGAGGGGGTTCATGAAGACCGCCACCCGCGTGCGGCCGTCGGGCTGGGCGTCGACGCTCTGCACGACGCCGTCGGCCGCCGATATGAGCCTCCCGGTGGCCGGCCCGCGGTCGGGGTCGCGGAAGAACCAGGCCATCGCGGCCGCCAGCCCCACCGCGGGAACGGCGAGGGCGGTGCGGGTCCGTGATCCCCTGGCCGCGAGCACGGCGGCGCCGGCCACCACGCACGCGGGGACCAGCCAGGGGGCGGAACCGCGGGCCATGCGCGGCGGGGAGGACGCCGCGGATCGATAGAGATCGGTCATTGGGAGCTTTCGTGGAGATGCCTTGCGGCGGTGGGACCTTCGAGGGGGCAGGCCCGGAGGTTCGTTCGGACGCGCCCGTCCGAGCGAGCGCCGGGTACGGAGGGCCTGACGGGGGAGGTCGTCCCCCGGCCGACGGCACCCATGAAGGAGGATGCTATGCCACTCAGTCGTCGGCCTCCAGGGTGAGCGCGATGGAGTTGATGCAGTAGCGCTCGTCGGTGGGGGTGGGATACCCCTCCCCGCGGAAGACGTGACCGAGGTGGGAGTCGCAACGGGCGCAGCGGACCTCGGTACGTATCATGCCAAGCGAGCTGTCCTCGTGCAGGGTTACCGCCGAGGTGTCCGAAGGATCATAGAAACTCGGCCAGCCGCAATGCGAATCGAACTTCTCGCCGGACCGGAAGAGTTCGGCGCCGCACGCGCGGCACCGGTAGACCCCGGCCGTCTTCGTCGATGTGTACTCGCCCGTCCAGGGGCGCTCGGTGGCGCCTTGGCGCAGGACCGCGAAGGATTCGGGGTCCAGGCGCGCCCGCCACTCCTCCTCGGTCCGGCGGACCGGAGCGGTTGATTCGTCCATGTAAGGGACGCTACCCCCATTCGGGGATGTTCGCCGCTGGCGACCCACGCATCGCCGTCCCTGTCGAGGAAATGGCCGATGGTGGTTACGAGCCGATTTCTTCGCACATGGGAAGTTCGCGGGGATGCGGGCCGGGTACGGGGTTGTGGAGTCAGGCAGCCGGGGGTCATCCATGCTCGTACCGCTTGTCACGTACAGAAACCCGCTGGAACCAACCCGACAGCCGCTCCGTGTGGGACGGGTCCGCTACGGCCTCCTATGGCTGGACCACCACGCCGTCCGCCTCGGCCGCCGCGCCCGCCCCGTCGGGGACGCGTTCGCCGGCGCGGCGTCCGAGGTCCGCTGGGCCGTCCGGCTGACCGCCGCCTCGGCGGCGGCCCGCCTGGAACGGGCGCGGCCGGAACCGTGGAACGACCGCAGGCTCCTGGTGGCGGCACTGGTCACCGGGCTCGGCGCCCTCGCCGTCTCGTCGCTGCTGGGGGTCGCCCTGGCGCGGTGGATGGCGACCCGCCCCGGCGACGCCCTCCCCGCCGCCGGCGGGGCGGTCGTGGTCGCGGCGGTGCTGTGCGCGCTGGCCTACCTGGTCTTCGCGTCGAGGCCGCGCCGCGCACCAACACGGAAGGGCTGACCCGGCGGTCCCGGCGCGCGCGGCGGGCCGGGACCGCCTTCTCTCCGCGGCCCCGATCCGGTCCGGTCAGGTCCGCGGACGATCAGGCGTCGAAGTCGTACTGGAGGATGTAGGCGGATCCGTCGAGGGTCATCTCGTTGACCTCGACGGCGGTGTGGGCGGCGGTCAGCGCGGTGCGCAGCACGTCGAGCACCGGGGTGCCCGCGCTGAGGTGCAGCCGGTCGATCTCGGACGGCGTGGGCATCCGGACCCGGATCTCCTCGGTGAAGTGCGCGGGGGCGTGGCCCAGTTCGGCCAGGCGGGCGTAGATCCCCCCGGGCCCGGTGTCGGCCTCGCCGATCGCCGTCCCGGCCGCCAGCTCCGCGGGCAGGTAGGACGTCGCGAGCTGCATCGGGCGGCCGTCGAGCCGGTAGCGGCGGCACCGGCGCAGGACGGAGGCCGCGGTGGGCAGGCCGAGGGCGCGGGAGATGTGCTCGGGTGCCGCGATGTTGCCGATCTCGATGCTGTCGGTCTCGAACCCGCGGTCGGCGGCGTCGGCCTGCCAGATGGCGCGCCCGGAGGACCATAACTCGCGGGACAGCCGCCGCGGCCCGTGCCGCCGCAGCGGGCGGAAGGTGCGGACGTAGACGCCCGATCCCCGGATCGCCACCACGATGCCTTCGTTGATGAGGACCGACAGGGCCTGTCGCGCGGTGGCCCGGGCGACCCTGTACTGCTTCATGAGGTCGTTCTCGCCCGGCACCCGGTCGCCGTGCGAGAGCTCGCCGGAGGCGATCGCGGACCGCAGGTCCTCGGCGATTTCACGGTAGACCGGGGGTGAGTCGTTTTCGGACGTCGGCACTACGTTCATCCTCTCGCCCGGAATGCGGGGTCACACTGATCCAGATGTCACTCGTCCGTCCTTCTCTCGGCGCCACCGCACGCTTTCGGGGTGAATACCGGATTGTTTCACGTCCTACCCCGTCCGGAAGGTGCCCGCCGCGGAAGCCCCACTCGGGGTATGTCCCGTCGGGGGGTCTTTATGCGCGGACGGGGGGCTGCCGAAACCGGCCACTTCCGGCGCGTAACGCGCCGGAATAGGCGGCGATCACGCGCGCGTGTATCTCAGGAACAGCGATCCGGAGGATTCCAGGACCCCGTCGAGCCGCAGTTCGCGGGTGTGCGCCGGGGAGTCCCCCGCGACGATCCGCGACGCGGCCGGTCCCAGCAGGTGCGGGCTGACCGTCAGGCACAATTCGTCCAGCAGCCCGGCCGAGGCGAATTCGGCGAGCAGGTGCGGCCCGCCCTCGGTCAGCACGCGCGGCAGGCCCCGGTCCGCCAATGCGGTCAGCACCGCCTCGGGCCGCACGGAATCCTCCCCGGCCACGACCACATCGGCCACGCGCTCCGCGGCGCGGCGCCGGTCGGCCGGGGCCGACTCCGTCGTGAACACGATCGTCCGGGCGTCGCCGGGCGCCTCCGCGAGCAGATCGGGGTGGACCTCCAGGGTGCGGGTGACCACCGCCACCGGCGGCGTCGCCGGCCGGCCGGCGCGCAGCGCGCCCCACACCTCGCGCGGACGCACCGGGCGGTACCCCTCGATCCGCGCGGTCGCCGCGCCGGCCAGCACGACGTCGGCCAGCGCGCGCAGCACGCCCATCACCGCGCGGTCCGGCGGTGACGAGAGCTCGGCGGTGCGCCCGGAGGGGCCCCAGGCGCCGCCATCGGCGCTGGCGACCATGTTGCCGCGCAGCCAGGGCCGTTCCAGGCCCTCGGGGTAGGCGTAGGCGGCGGCGAGGTCGGCGTCCGGGGCGGTGTCGCCGCCGGACGGAAGCAGCGAGCGGAAGCGCGGCGCGGTGTCGGAAATGGAACTCATGGCTTCCGAGGTTAGACGGCAGCGCCCGCCGAACGCGCGCGGCGCGACACGCGCCGGACCGCGGGCCCGCCGGGGGCGCCCCGCCCGGCGCGGATCGGGCCCCGCGGCGCGCGGCACCGGAAAACGCGCAATTCCGCGCGCGCACCGGCCCCGTGAACGCGTCGCGGAGGGCAATGGGAAATCGATCCCCGAACCGTCCGCGACCGCCCGGCGGATAGCGGGGGAGCCGCCCCGGATTTCCGGCGGGCCCCGGCTGCGCCCATTCGCCGCACGGTCAGTTCTTCCGTTCCGGTGAGGAAGGTATTCCTGACCTTGTCGAATCGCGCGCCGCTACCTTCGCGGCGCACCGGGTGACCGGGATCCGCGGGCGCGGCGTATTGCGGGGCGGCGAAGGGACCCGGCCCGGAGCGAATTCGCGTGTGCGCCCGCCCCGGATCGCGGCCCCTGACCGCGCGGCGCACCCCGGCGGCGCGGGCCGCGCGGCCCGGAATTCCCCCGGGAGAGGGCGGTGGCCGCCGTCCGATTCCGCTCCGGCCGCCGACCGGAACCCCCGCCGCGGCCGCGGCCCCGGCCTCAGCCGCGCGGGCGGCTGCGGTCGATGATGGCCGCGGTGTCGGTCCCGGCGGGCAGGGTGCCGAAGACGGCACCGCCGTCGCCGCCCAGGCGCGACCCCACGAACGCGTCGGCGACCGGCGCCGGGCTGTGGCGGATCAGCAGCGACGCCTGGAGCGTGAGCGCCATCAGCTCGACGACCCGGCGGGCCCGCGCCTCCAGGTGGCCGGAGTCGGCGAACTCCGCGTGCAGCCGCTTGAGCGCGGCGTCGAACCGGCGGTCGGCCCCTTCGGCGAGCGCCAGTTCGGCCGTGAATGCCTCGACGCCGTCGGGCCGCGTGGCCATGGCGCGCAGGACGTCCAGCGCGGCGACGTTGCCCGAGCCCTCCCAGATGGAGTTCAGCGGCGATTCGCGGAACAGCCGCGGCATCCCCGACTCCTCGATGTACCCGTTGCCGCCCAGGCACTCCAGGGCCTCGGCGGCATGGGCGGGCTGCCGCTTGGTGACCCAGAACTTGCCCACGGCCACCGCCAGGCGGCGGAACGCGGTCTCGGCGGCGTCGCCGCGGACGGAGCGGTCCACCGCGCCGGCCAGGCGCATCATCAGGGCCGTTGCCGCCTCGGACTCCACCGCGAGGTCGGCCAGCACGTTGCGCATCAGGGGCTGGTCGATGAGCGCGCGGCCGAAGGCGTGCCGCCCGCCGGCGTGGTGCACCGCCTGGGCCAGCCCGGCGCGCATGCCGGCGGCGGAACCGATGACGCAGTCGAGGCGCGTGCAGTTGACCATCTCGATGATGGTCCGCACGCCGTCGCCGGGGTCGCCCACCGCCCAGCCCGCCGCACCGTCGTACTCCAGCTCGGCGGACGCGTTGGAGCGGTTGCCCAGCTTGTTCTTCAGGCGCTGGATGTGCAGCGTGTTGCGGGTGCCATCGTCGAGGACGCGGGGGACCAGGAAGCAGGTCAGCCCCTCGGGCGCCTGGGCGAGAGTGAGGAAGACGTCGCCCATGGGGCCGGAGGTGAACCACTTGTGCCCGGTCAGCCGGTAGGTGCCGTCGGCCCCCGGGACGGCGCGGGTGGTGTTCGCCCGGACATCGGAGCCGCCCTGCTTCTCGGTCATCGACATTCCCGCGAGCAGGCCCTCCTTGGCCAGCGGCGGGCGCAGGCCGAAATCGTAGCTGCGCGCTGTCAGCAGCGGCTCGAACCGGGCGGCCAGGGCGGGGGAGCGGCGCAGCGCGGGCACGGCGGCGTAGGTCATGGAGATCGGGCAGCCGTGCCCGTTCTCCACCTGGGACCACGCGTAGAACTTGGCCGTGCGGGCGACGTGCGCGCCGGGCCGGTCGTCGGCCCAGGGGGCGGCGTGCAGCCCGTGGGTCACGGCGGTGTCGGTGAGGACGTGCCAGGCGGGGTGGAAGTCGACCTCGTCGACGCGGTGCCCGTAGCGGTCGTGGGTCCGCAGCACCGGGCCGTAGGTGTCGGCCTGCTCGGCCCACCCGCGCACGCGCGCGGTCCCGGCCAGCCGCCCCAGCTCGTGCAGCTCCGCCCCGGCCCAGCCCGCCCCCTCGCGCTCCAGCCCCTCGGTCAGCGCGGCATCGGCGGCGACGTCGTGCCCCTCCAGCGGTCCCGGCTGGTTGAACACCTCATGGGTGGCTGGCATCGGCACGCCCTTCCGGTTGAAACCGAACGCGATTCGGTCGGGTGGTGGGATCCAGCGTAGCCGCCCGGTCAGGGGCATCCGACAGCCCTCCGGACCGACCGCGCAGGCGGGCGCCATCCGCGTGTACCGCCCCGGCGCGAGTGCCCCCGGCCACCCGCGCGTACCGGCCCGGCGGTCCCGTGGACGCGTGTCGGTGCCCGTCGGTTCGGCCGGAAGGAGCCGGGCCGCGGGCCCGCGCCACCACGGTGGTGGCGCGGGCCCACGCGGCCTGTCCGGCCTCCCGGGTCAGCCGGTCCGGATGCGGGACAGCGGGGCGCGGTCCCGGGCGGCGTCGTAGCGGGACAGGGCGACCCGCGCCAGTTGCGGAGCGTCGCCCAGCGCCGGGGACACGGCGAAGGCGCCCGCTGCGAGCGCCCGGCCGGCCACGCGGTCGGCGAAGAAGCCGGGGGCGAGGAGGTAGGAGGCGACGGCCACCCGCTCCGCACCCGCGGCGCGCAGCCGCGCGACCGCCTGCCCCGGGGAGGGGGAGGCCGCCGACGCGTACGCCGGGACCACCCGCAGCCACGGCCCGCGCCGTGCCAGCGCCCGGGCCGCCCCCTCGATCACCGCGGTGGCGGCCGGGTCGCCGGACCCGGCCGAGGCCAGGACCAGTGCGGTCCCGGGCTCCGCCACCGCGCCGGCCTCCGCCAGCCGCTGCTCCACCGCGTCCAGCAGCAGGGGATCGGGACCGAGGGGGTCGCCGTAGCGCACCTGGAGCCACGGGGCCCCGGCGCGGACCCTGTCGAGGACCCCCGGAAGGTCGACCTTGCTGTGGTAGGCGGCGGTGAGCAGCACGGGCAGGACCACGGCCGCCCCCGCACCCTCCGCCGCCAGCGCGGTCAGCGCCTCCTCCGCACTCGGGGAGGCGTGGTCCAGGTAGGCCACCCGCACGTCGAGGCCCGGCCGCAGCCGCCGCACGCGCGCGAAGATCCGCTCGACCTCCCGGGCCGACCGCCCGTCGCGGCTGCCGTGCGCGACGGCGACCAGAGGCGGCCCCGACTCCGATCCGTCCGGCGCCCCCGGCCCCGATCCCGGTGCGCCCTGCTCCGCCGCGGTCACAGGTGGATTCCGCATTCGGTCTTGCCGGTGCCCGCCCAGCGTCCGCTGCGCGGGTCGTCTCCGGGAGCAACGCGGCGGGTGCAGGGCGCGCAGCCGATCGAGGGGTAGCCGTCGTACTGCAACGGGTTGACCAGCACCCCCTTCTCGGCGATGTAGGTGTCCACGTCCTCCTGCGTCCACCGCGCGATGGGGTTGACCTTGACCATCCCGCGGCGGGCGCTCCACTCCACCACGCCGGCACCGCGGCGGGTGGCGGACTCGTCGCGGCGCACCCCGCTGACCCACGCGTCATAGGGCTCCAGCGCCCGTTGCAGCGGTTCCACCTTGCGCAGGTGGCAGCAGATGTCCGGATTGCGCCCGTGCAGCCGCGGGCCGAGGTCGCGGTCCTGCTCGGCGACCGTGCGCCGCGGGGTGACGTTGACGAGGGTGATCGGGTACACCGACGCGACCGCGTCGCGGGTGCCGATCGTCTCGGCGAAGTGGTACCCGGTGTCGAGGAAGATCACGTCGACCCCCGGCCGGACCCCGGAGACCAGGTCGACCATGAGCGCGTCGGCCATGGAGGAGGTCAGGCACAGCCGGTCGCCGAAGGTCTCCGCCGCCCAGCGGATGATCTCGGTGGCCGGGGCCTCCTCCAGTTCGGCCGCCGCCCGTTCGGCCAGCGCCTTGCCGTCCAGTGTGACGTTCATGTTGTCCCGTCCGTTCCGCTCGTGGCGCGGCCCTGCGCGGCGGCGCCGCGCAGGCCGACGAACTTCACCCGGAAGACCCGTGTGCACGACAGGCACGCCCAGGCGTACCCGGCGCCCTTCTCGGCGTCGCCCTCGTAGGGGACCAGGTCCTCGTCGCCGCAGTAGGGGCAGTAGTAAGGGGCCGCCCGCTCGCTCATGGCGCCTCCCGCCTCACGCCAGGTCCGCCTCGGCGGCCCGGGCCGCCCACTGCGCGAACGCCTCTCCGTCCGCCTTCTGCTCCAGGAAGCGGCGCAGCACCCGCTCCACGTAGTCGGGCAGCTCGGCGGCCGTGGTCTTGAGCCCGCGCACCTTGCGGCCGAACCCCGCGTTGAGCCCCATGCCCCCGCCCAGGTGCACCTGGAACCCCTCGACCTGCTCGCCGGTGCCGCGGTCGGTCACCAACTGGCCCTTGAGCCCGATGTCGGCGACCTGGATGCGCGCGCACGAGTTGGGGCAGCCGTTGATGTTGACGGTGATCGGCTCGGGGAAGTCCGGCAGCCGCCGCTCCAGCTCGTCGATCAGCGAGATACCGCGCGCCTTGGTCTCGACGATCGCGAGCTTGCAGTACTCGATGCCGGTGCAGGCCATGGTCTGGCGCCGGAACGTGCTCGGCCGCACCTGCAGGTCCTCGGCCTCCAGTGCGTCGACGAGGGAGTCGACGCGGTCGTCGGCGACGTCCAGGACGACCAGCTTCTGGTCGGCGGTCGTGCGGACGCGGTCCGAGCCGTGCGCCTCTGCGAGGTCGGCGATGCGCGCCAGCTTGGTCCCCGAGACCCGGCCCACGCGCGGGGCGAACCCCACGTAGTTGCGGCCGTCGCGCTGCCGGTGCACGCCGACGTGGTCGCGGCGGGTGCCGGGGTCCAGCTCGGGGGCGGGGCCGTCGGGCAGCGCGTAGCCGAGGTAGTCCTTCTCCAGGACCTCGCGGAACTTCGCCGCTCCCCAGTCCTTGACCAGGAACTTGATCCGGGCGCGGTGCCGCAGCCGCCGGTAGCCGTAGTCGCGGAAGACCGAGCAGACGCCCGCCCACACCTCGCTCAGCTGGTCGGGGCGGACGAACGTGCCCAGCCGCTGGGCGAACATCGGGTTGGTGGACAGCCCGCCGCCGACGAACAGGTCGTAGCCGGGGGCGCCGTCGGGACCGGTGACCCCCACGAACGCCACGTCGTTGATCTCGTGGTTGGTGCAGTGGACGGAGCAGCCCGCGATGGAGGTCTTGAACTTGCGCGGCAGGTTGGAGAAGAGCGGGCTGCCGATGTGGTCGTCGTGGACCCGCTGGATCTCGGGGGTGGCGTCGATGACCTCGTCGTCGGCGATTCCGGCCAGCGGGCAGCCCAAGATCACGCGGGGGGTGTCGCCGCAGGCCTCAGTGGTGGACAGCCCCACCGCCTCCAGCTTCTCCCAGATCGCCGGGACGTCCTCGATGCGCACCCAGTGCAGTTGCACGTTCTGGCGGTCGGTGATGTCGGCGGTGTCGCGGCCGTAGGCGGTGGAGATCTCCGCGACGGCGCGGAGCTGCGCCACGCTGAGCTGCCCGCCGTCGATGCGCACCCGCAGCATGAAGTAGCGGTCGTCGAGCTCCTCGGGCTCCAGGACCGCGGTCTTGCCGCCGTCGATGCCGGGGGCCCGCTGGGTGTACAGCCCGTACCAGCGGAGGCGGCC
Source organism: Nocardiopsis mangrovi (assembly GCF_042653925.1). NCBI lineage: Bacteria > Bacillati > Actinomycetota > Actinomycetes > Streptosporangiales > Nocardiopsidaceae > Nocardiopsis > Nocardiopsis mangrovi. The sequence continues at coordinate 1,896 of NZ_JBHSFQ010000028.1, read as the reverse complement.
GCGCAGGTCGGCGGGGTCGATGGAGTCGAAGCCGGCCTTGGCGTAGATGTCGATGATGCGGCGGCGGACGTTGAGCCCGTCGTCGTTCTTCTTGTTCTCTTCGTTCTTGTTCAGCGGCTCGCGGTAGCCGAGGGCCCATTGGCCCTCGCCTCGGCGGGGCCGCCGGGACGCGGCGGCGCCGGTCGATGCGGACGTGGGAGGCATCGCGGGGTCCTCCGAGCGGTTGCGGGGCGCGCGGGCCGGCGCGCACCACACCGCACCCCGCGTTTCCGGCACGGCGCTGTACCGGGACGCGAAGAGGACAGGAAGGGTGGTGTGGGACGTCGGCGCCGCTCACGCCCTGAGAATGGGCGGAACACAGATGTGCGGCGAAGTCAGCCGACGTTGCGACAGATGGCACTGCGGACCCGAAGGAAGTCCACGTGCCGGCGCACGCAGAGCATCGGGTCCAGGGCAGCGATCATGTTCACGACAATGTCACGCCGGAGCGCCTATGTCCAGGCGTGCGTTCGCGCGCGCGGCGGTGAAGCACGTCACGTAAAGCGGACATTATCTACGGGGCAACTAGGAAATTCCGGTCACGGTTGGCCATCGAATCGACCGGATCCGGCCCCCTTGGGGCCGGTGCCCGCACACGGGCGCCCGCGCGCCTTTAGCGTTGTCATTCGTGAGCAGAATGCGGGAGCGTACCCGGCGTGCCGCCGAGGCATGGCGGCGGCGCCACCCGCGCCTGGGAACCCCCGCCCTCATCGTCGTCCGCACCGTCCGCTCGGTCGTGCGCTCCCGCGTCGTCGGGCTCTCCGCCGAGGCCGCCTTCTTCTCCCTGCTGTCCCTGCCGGCGCTCCTGCTCGGCGTCGCCGGAACCCTCGGCCACCTCGCCCCCGTCCTGGGGGCCGGGACCGTGCTCGACATCCGCGGCTGGCTGCTCGACCTCGCGGCCAAGGCCCTCACCCCCGATGCCGTCGACTCCGTGGTGGCGCCGATGGTCGACGAGTTCCTGGGCGGCGCGCAGGGCGGGGTCCTGTCGGTGACGTTCCTGGTGTCCCTGTGGTCGGGGTCGCGGGCCATGAGCGTGTTCATCGAGGCCATCACCATCGCCTACGGGCTCGACGACCTGCGCGGCTACGTCCGGCAGCGCGTCCTCGCCTTCCTCGGCTACATCGGGGCGCTGCTCTTCGCGCTGATCGTGCTGCCGGTCATGGTCGCCGGGCCCGAGGCGGTGCGCGAGCTGCTGCCGATGACCGCGGGGCACCTCGGCACCGCCTACTGGCCGGCGGTGGCCTTCCTGTCGACCGGCGCGGTCACCCTGCTCTACCTCCTGGCGACCCCGGTGCGCCCCCCGCTCTGGCGCTACCTGCCGGGCTCGCTGCTGGCCACGGCCATCCTGCTCCTGGGCTCGGTCCTGCTCCGGGCCTACCTCGGCGCCTCGTTCGGGCAGGTCACGATCTACGGTTCGCTCGCGGCCCCGATCGCCATCCTGACCTGGCTGTGGCTGATGGCGCTGGCCGTGCTCATCGGCTCGGCGCTCAACGCCGAGATCGACGCCGCATGGCCCACCGCGCGTACCGCCGCGGCACGGGCGCGCATCGCGGCCCGCCGCCACGAGCGCGCCGCCCTGATGGTCGAGCGGCGCGAAGAGGCGCTGCGCACCGTCGCCGAGCCCGGGGAAGAGCCCGACCCCGGCCCCGACCCCGAGCCCGAGGCCGCGGGCGGCGCGGCGAAGGCGGCGGACCCGGCCGGGGGAGAAGCCGGCGGCGGGTCGGGCGCGCCTGACCGCGACGGCGGCGCGCCCGCCGATCGCGTCCCGTCCCGACCGGAGCCGGGCGGGCCCGGCACGGCCGTGGCGCCGCGCCGGGCAAGTCGGAGGCCAAGCGGTCTTAGGAAGACAAGCAACGA
>NZ_JBHSFQ010000027.1:19866-98145 GCF_042653925.1 Nocardiopsis mangrovi | reverse complement strand
GCGCTCAGCGCCGCCCGGGCGCGGGGCGCCGGCGCCGGCGCCGGCGCCGGCGCCCTGCGGACCGGGCCGGGGCCCGGGGCGCGGGGCGGGCTTGGCACCCATGCCGGTGGCCGTGGACGCGAACGGGTTGTTGCCCGGCCGCGGACCGGCCGGACGCGGACCCGGACGGGGGCTCTTGCCGCCTTCGGGGCGGCCGGAACCGCGCTCGGGGCGCTCGCCGCGGTCGGGACGCGGACCGCGCTCCCCGCGGTCGGGACGCTCCGCACGCTCGCCGCGGTCAGGGCGCTCCGCGCGCTCCGGACGCTCGGTACGCTCCGGACGCTCAGGGCGCTCGGCACGCTCCGCGCGCTCAGGACGCTCGACGCGCTCCGGGCGGCCGCCCGCTGCGGGACGCTCGCCACCGGGCTTGGGGCCGGCGGGACGCGGGCCGGGCTTGGGGCCCGGCTTGGGAACACTTGTGGGGGCACCGGCCGCGGGGGAACCGCTGGTCGGCGCGCTGGGACGCGCACCGGGCTTGGGACCCGGGCGCGGGACCGCCGGGCGGGGACCCGCGGTGTCGGCGGCTCCACCCCCAGGGCGCGGCTTGCCGCTCTTCTTGTCGGCGGAGCCGTTGTTGAATGCTTCCTTGAGTCGGCGGACGACGGGAGCCTCTATCGTCGACGAGGCGGACCGCACAAATTCGCCCATTTCAGTGAGCTTGGCCAGAACGGCCTTGCTCTCTACTCCGAACTCCTTCGCGAGCTCGTATACCCGGACCTTCGCCACTGCTCTCCTCTACCTGGTCCGGGACATGGGCTTGTGCCGGACCGTCGTTAGCTTGACGTACTCATCGCTGCGTACTCATCGAGCGCTCATCGCAATCTCGACCCGCTTCCTCGTAGTTACACAACAATGGGCCGACCATGTACGGACATCCCGACATGGCAAGACCCGCCGAACACGTGGTCGTTACAACCATGCGATCGGCGTGATCATTCCAACCCTATCCGGATCGGCGAGCGCCTCCAACGCGCGGAGGCGCATCGAGGTAGGCGGCGACACGCGAGGTGTCGAGACCTCCCGCGGTCCTGAAGGCCCGCGGCCACACTCTCCGGCGCTCCGCAGACTCCCAGCATCGGGGGTCGGCATGGAGGTAGGCTCCCCGCCCCGGACGGCGCCGCGCGGGGTCCGGTTCGACCATGCCGGAACCGGCCACCAGCCGCACCAATTCGGATTGAGCTGCCCGCGACCGGCAGCCCACACACGTACGCATAGGGATATGACCGGCCACGTGTACCCAGTCTAGCGCGTCGGGGCGTCGGCCTGGCCGCTGGGAGTGCCGTTGTCGGCGCCCTCGTCGGATCCGGCGTCGGTCTCCGGAGCGCCCGCGGCTTCGGGGGTCTCGGCGTCGGAGCGGATGTCGATCCGCCACCCGGTGAGCCGCGCGGCGAGCCGGGCGTTCTGCCCCTCCTTCCCGATCGCCAGCGACTGCTGGTAGTCGGGAACGGTGACCCGCGCGACCTTTGCGGCGGCGTCGAGCACCTCGACCCGGGTGACCCGGGCCGGCGACAGTGCGTTGCCAACGAAGACGGCGGCGTCGTCGGAGTGGTCGACGATGTCGATCTTCTCGCCGTTCAGCTCGGCCATCACGTTGCGCACCCGGCTGCCGAGCGGACCGATGCAGGCCCCCTTGGCGTTGACGCCGGACTTGTTGGACCGGACCGCCATCTTGGTGCGGTGGCCGGCCTCCCGCGCGATCGCCGCGATCTCGACGGTGCCGTCGGCGATCTCGGGGACCTCCAGCTCGAAGAGCTTGCGCACGAGGTTGGGGTGGGTGCGCGACAGCGTGACCGACGGCCCGCGGTGCCCCTTGCGCACCTGGACGACGTAGGCGCGCAGCCGCTCGCCGTGCTCGTAGGGTTCCCCGGGCACCTGCTCCTGCGGGGGCAGGATGGCCTCGATCTTGCCGAGGTCGACCAGCACGTTGCGGGGGTCCTTCCCCTGCTGGATGATCCCCGAGACGATCTCGTACTCGCGCCCGGCGAACTCGCCGAGGGTCAACTCGTCCTCGGCGTCGCGCAGCCGCTGGAGGATGACCTGCTTGGCGGTCGAGGTGGCGATCCGGCCGAACCCGGAGGGCGTGGCGTCGTACTCGCCGACCACGCGCCCTTCGTCGTCGGTCTCGGCGGCGAACACCGTGACGTGCCCGGTCGCGCGGTCCAGTTCGACGCGCGCTGAGGTCTCGGTGCCCTCCTGCCTGTTGTAGGCGATCAGCAGGGCGTCCTCGATCGCCTTGACGACGAGGTCCACCGAGATGTCCTTCTCGCGCTCCAGACTGCGCAGGACACTCATATCGATATCCACGGGGCTCCCCCTCTAGTCCGCCGCGTCGACGTCGGCGTCGCGGCGGAATTCCACCTGCACCTTGCCGCGCCCCAGGTCGGAGTATTCGTATACACGATCCTGACCGTCGACCTCCAGGGTGACCCCTGATTCGCCGGCGTCCTTCACCCGCCCCTCGACCTCGTCACCGCCCGCCAGACGGGCCTGCACCAGGCGCCCGCGCGACCGCCGCCAGTGCCGCGGCAGGGTCAGCGGCCGGTCGACACCGGGCGAGGTCACTTCCAGCACATAGGGGGCCTTTCCCATGGCGTCGGTGGAGTCGAGGGCCGCGGAGATCTCCTGGCTGATCGTGCCGACGGTGTCGAGGTCGACGCCGCTGTCGGAGTCGACCACCACCCGCAGCAGCCGTCGCCTGCCCGCCGGGGTGACCTCGATGCCCTCCAGGTCCAGCCCGGCTTCGGCGAGCACCGGCCCCAGAATTTCGGCGAGACGGTCGTGGCGAGCCTGCGCGCCCATCGGTGATCCTCCTCGGCGGACGCCGCCCGGTTCCGCGGTCGTGATGCGGGGGCGGTCCGGCTGTGCACATTCGTCGTCCGCGCGTCAGGGTGACGGCGGTACGCGCTCAAGGGTATCCACAGTCCGCGGTTGCCCATGCCGCAGCGCGCGGCCCCGGGGTGCGGGGCGTGCTCCCCGCTCGCTTCCCAGGTCACGCTCCCCTCCTCCCTCCGCTCCAACGGCCCCGCAGACAGGGGCCTCCGGCCCAGGGCGGCGCCGCCTCCGCTCGCTCGTCGGCTCGCCGTGACGATCCCAGGTCACGCTCCCCTCCTCCCTCCGCTCTCTCCCCTCTCCGCTCCAACGGCCCCCGCGGACGGGGGCCTTCGGCCCCGCGACCCGCCGCGGCCGCATGGACGCAAAATGCGCTCGTCATGAAAGGATGGGGTTTCGTGCCGCATGTCCGGCCGCAGTCGGCCGCCGGCACGGTCGCGCGTCACCGGCTGTTCGGGGCGTCCCCCTCGTTTCTGCGGAGAATGATGAGGAGACAGGCGTGGGCCACGACCACGGCGCCGTCAGCCGCCGTACCGTCGTCGTCGGTGTGATCGCGGGCCTCGCGGCCGCGGGACTCAGCGGGTGCCAGGGCCACTGGTACCCCAGCGAGATCGGCCCCGACGAGTATGTGCTGCGCGGGGTGATCACCGAGAAGACCCGGATGATCGCCCGCTACGAGGCCACCATCGCCGCGGGGGACGGGCCGGCCGACCTGCTGGAGCGGTTGCTCGCCGACCACCGCGCCCACCTCGACGCCCTGCGGGCGCGGATGCCCGACCACGGGGGCCAGGAGCCGCAGGAGCCGGAGTACTCGCCCGCCCCCAGCCCCGAGCCGGTGCCCGATGCGTCGGTGTCGGTGGCGGGGCTGCGGGTCGCCGAGCAGAGCGCGGCCGGCTCCCGCATCCTGCAAACGGCCCGGATCGGCGAATCCGGCCTGGCCCAGCTGATCGCGTCGGTCGGCGCGTGCGAAGCGGGCCACGTCCACCAGCTCGCGGAGGCATGATGGGGTCCACGTCCGAGCGGTTGCCCGACACCGACGCGCTCCAAGAGGCGCTGCGGGCCGAGCACGCGGCGGTGTACGGCTACGGCTACATCGGCGCGCATTCGGCCGGCGCCGGGCGCGAGCGGTCCTACATCAGCCTGGACGCCCACCGGGCACAGCGCGACACGCTCCGCGACGAGCTGGTCGAGCGCGGTGCCACGCCCGTCGCCGGCGCCGGCGCCTACGAGCTGCCCGGCAACGACGACGCCGAGCTGAGCGCGTACGCCGCCCGCCTGGAGGAGCAGGCCGAGCAGACCTACCTCCAGCTGGCCGCCTCGTCCGACCCGTGGCTGCGCGACCTCGCGGCGCGCTCGCTCCAGGAGAGCGTGGTGCGCCGGCTGGGCTGGGGCGGGTCGTCCGCGGTGTTCCCGGGGTTCCCCGGCGGCGAGGTGCCGCAGGCGGGGAAGGCCGAGACCGACTGACCGTCCCGGCGGCCGGCCGCCGGGACGGATACCCGGATCACGCGCCCCGGACGACGCCCGCCACGTGGTCGGCCGCGGAGTCGATCGGGATCTCGGAGCGCTCGCCGCTCGCGCGGTCGCGGAACTCCACCACGCCTTGGGCCAGGCCCTTGCCGACGATGAGGCCCGTGGGGATGCCGAGCAGTTCGGCGTCGGTGAACTTGACCCCAGGGGAGACGCCCTTGCGGTCGTCGACCAGGACCCGCAGGCCGCGCTCCGCCAGCTCTTCGGCGATGCGCAGGGCGACCTCGATCTGCTCGCCCTTTCCGGTGCCGACGACGTGCACGTCGGCGGGCGCGACCTCGCGCGGCCAGACGACGCCCTTGTCGTCGTGGGACTGCTCGACGATGGCGGCGACCAGGCGCGAGACGCCGATGCCGTAGGAGCCCATGGTGATGCGCTTGGGCTTGCCGTCGGGGCCCAGCGCGTCGAGGCCGAAGACGTCGGCGTACTTGCGGCCGAGCTGGAAGATGTGGCCGATCTCGATGCCGCGCGCGGTGTAGAGGGTGCCCTGGCCGTCAGGCGAGGGGTCGCCCTCGCGGACCTCGGCGGCCTCGATGGTGCCGTCTGGGGTGAAGTCGCGGCCGGCGACGAGGTCGACCACGTGGTGGTCGGCCTGGTCGGCGCCGGTCACCCAGCGCGTGCCGTCGACGACGCGGGGGTCGACCAGGTAGCGCAGCTTGTTCTGGAGCAGGGCGTTGGGACCGACGTAGCCCTTCACGAGGAACGGGTGGGCGGCGAAGTCGGCGTCGTCGAGCAGTTCGACCTCGCTGGGCTGGAGGGCGGCCTCCAGCCGCTTGAGGTCGACCTCGCGGTCGCCGGGCACGCCGATGCCCATGACCTCCCACTCGGCCTCGCCCGGGGCGCGGGTCTTGACCAACACGTTCTTCAGGGTGTCGGCCGCGGTGAAGGTGCGGCCGAGCCCGGCGGCGTTGAAGTGGTCGACCAGGGTGGCGATGGTGGGGGTCGCGGGGGTGTGGTGCACCTGGGCGGCGGGCAGGCCGTCGAGGGGCGGCGCGGGCGGGGCCGGGGTCCGGACGGCCTCGACGTTGGCGGCGTAGTCGGACCCGGTGCTGCGGACGAAGGTGTCCTCGCCGGTGGGGGTCTCGGCGAGGAACTCCTCCGACGCCGACCCGCCCATGGCGCCCGACATCGCCGCGACGATCACGTAGTTCAGGCCCAGGCGGTCGAAGATCCGGGTGTAGGCCTCGCGGTGCAGGTCGTAGGACCGCTGGAGGCCGTCGTCGTCGATGTCGAAGGAGTAGGAGTCCTTCATGTGGAACTCGCGGCCGCGCAGCACGCCGGCGCGGGGACGGGCTTCGTCGCGGAACTTCTCCTGGATCTGGTAGAGGATCGCGGGGAAGTCCTTGTAGGAGGAGTATTCGCCCTTGACCAGGAGGGTGAAGAGCTCTTCGTGCGTGGGGCCCAGGGCGTAGTCGGCGCCCTTGCGGTCGACGAGGCGGAAAAGGCTGTCGCCGTACTCGGTCCACCGGCCGCTGGCTTCGTAGTATTCGCGGGGCAACAGGGCCGGGAGCAGGACCTCCTGGCCGCCGATGCGGTTCATCTCGTCGCGCACGACCGCGGCCACGTTGTCCAGGACGATCTTGCCGAGGGGCAGCCAGGTGTACACGCCGGGGGCCGCGCGGCGCACGAACCCGCCGCGCATCAGCAGCCGGTGGCTCGGCACCTCGGCGTCCGCCGGGTCCTCGCGCAGGGTGCGCAGGAACAGGGTCGACATCCGCAGCAGCACGGCCACTCCTCGGTACGTCCGGGATCGGGGGCGAATCGGAGGCGATTCGCGCTTCGAGAGGGATTCCAGGCTAGCGGCCCTGTGGGGTGCTCGCAGCGGCCACGCGGTCGGCGACCATGCCCAGCAGGGCGCGGGCCGCGGTCCCGGTGCCGGCGGCCGACGTGACGGCGGTGGTGCGCCACGGCTCGGCGTCGGCGATGGGCACGAACGCGGCGTCGCCGGTCTTGGAGCGGAAGTGCTCGGGCACGATGGCCACGCCGAGCCCGTAGGCCACCAGTTCGAGCAGCGTGTGCACGTCGTTGACCTCCAATTCGACCCTGCGCTCGACACCGTGGGCGGCCAGCATCCGGTCGGCGGCGCCCCGGGTGCCCCAGGAGTCGGCGAAGTCGACGAAGGGGGATCCGGCGAGGTCGGCGAGGCGCACCTCCGAACGGTCCGCGAGGGGGTGGGCGCGCCCGCAGGCCAGGACCATGGGCTCGGACCCGAGGGGGGTCAGGTGCAGGCCCTCGGCGCCGCGGCCGTCGTCGGCGGTGAAGGCGAGGTCGAGGGCGCCCTGGCGGACGCCGTCGAGCAGCGCACCGGTGCCGTCCTGCTGGAGCCGGATCTCCACACCGGGGTGGCGGGCCCGGAAGTCGGCGAGGACGCGCGGCACGTCGAGCCCGGCCAGGCACTGGAGCGTGCCCACGCGCAGGGTGCCGCGCAGCAGGCCGCGGACGGCGGCGACGACGTCGCGGGCGTCCTCGGCCTTGGCGAGTGCCTGCCGGGCCTCGGGGAGCAGCGCGTGGCCGGCGTCGGTCAGCTCGACGCGGCGGGTGCTGCGGACGAACAGGGGCGCGCCGAGCTCGCGCTCCAGGGAGCGGATGGACGCGGAGAGGCCCGACTGGGCGACGAGCATGCGCCGCGCCGCCCGGGTGAAATGGCGTTCCTCCGCCACGGCGACGAAGTACTGTAGCTGCCGCAGTTCCACATTGATCACCTATAGCGAACGCCGCGATCGTTTTCTTCTGTTGGACAGCTTAAGCTCCCGCGGCCAGGCTGGTGACACGCCGCGCACGGCGCGGGACCACTCGTGCCGCGAGCGGGCTTTCGCATCCGTTCAACTGGGGAGACACCTGCATATGCAGACGCGAACCATCGGTGACCGGTCCGTGAGTGCGATCGGACTGGGGGCCATGCCCATGTCCGTCGAGGGCCGCCCCGACCGTGAGCGCTCCATCGCGACCGTCCACGCCGCGCTCGACGCGGGGGTCACGCTGATCGACACCGCGGACGCCTACCACCTGGGCCCCGAGGACATCGGGCACAACGAGTCGCTGATCGCGGACGCGCTGGCGGCGCGCGGCGCCGACGCCGCGGACGTGCTGATCGCGACCAAGGGCGGGCACCTGCGCCCGGGGGGCGGGGTGTGGACGCTCGACGGCCGCCCGGAGCACCTTCGTGCGGCCTGCGAGGAGTCGCTGCGCCGGCTGGGCGTGGAGTCGATCGGCCTCTACCAGTTCCACCGGCCCGACCCCGAGGTCCCGTACGAGGAGTCGGTGGGCGCGCTGGCCGTGCTGCTGGACGAGGGCAAGATCCAGGCGGCGGGGATCTCCAACGCCGACCCGGCGCAGATCCGGCTGGCCCGCGAGATCCTGGGCGGTCGCCTGGCCTCGGTGCAGAACCAGTTCTCGCCGGGGTTCCGGTCCAGCGAGGCCGAGCTGGAGCTGTGCGGCGAGCTGGACATCGCCTTCCTTCCGTGGAGCCCGCTGGGCGGGATCTCGGGCGCGTCCGCGCTGGCCGACCGCCACGCGGCGTTCGCCGAGGTGGCGAAGGCCCACGGGGTGAGCCCGCAGCAGGTGTGCCTGGCCTGGATGCTGGCGAAGGGCCCGCACGTGGTCCCGATCCCGGGCTCGTCCCGCCCGGAGACCATCCGCGACAGCGCCGCGGCGGTCACCCTGGAACTGTCCCCGGAGGAGCTCGACCGCCTCGACGCCCAGTAGAGCCCGACCCGAACCCGATCCCGACCGGCCGGACCCGCGGGGGTGCCGGCCGGTCGGGTTCGGGTTCGGGCCGACCGTCCACCTGCTGTCCACCGAGCCGTTCGGCCCCCTCCACCGCATCGACCACCCGCACCACAGCGCCCCCACCGGCCATCGACTCGCCCCCCGACGGTCGCCACCGAGAGCGGGCTCGGGCCGCTCCAGCCGGAACAGCGGCACCCCCGCACGCCGTCGTCAGCCGAGGACCCCGACCGTTCCCGTGTCCGCCGGTCCCGCACGGCGGCGAGCGCCCCCTCCATCCCACCGGCCACCCGCAGCACAGCGTCACCACCCGGCGCTCCCCACGGGGACGCGGACGGGAGCGCCCCTCACGGCCCGCCGCTGTCGTCGGCGTCGCGCATCCGCAACGGGTGCTGGTTGTCGGTCCGTCGTGCCGCTGTTACGCTACCAAGCGAACGCTTGGTTGTTATCACTGGGCACGAGACTTCGGAGGCGCGATGCCGTCGCTACGGGTCGGCCTGGGTTACGAGGTGGAGGTGCGCGGGCGCACCCGTGAGGTCGAGCAGCGCGCGTTCTCCGACGTCCTGGCCCAGGTGGAGCTGGCGGACGAGTTGGGGTACGAGGCCGCCTGGTTCGTCGAGCACCACTTCACCCGCGGCTTCTCGCACTCCTCGGCCCCCGATCTGATCCTCGCCGCACTGGCGCGGACCACCCGGCGCATCCGGCTGGGACTGGGCGTGGTGCTCCTCCCCTTCCAGCCCCCCGTTCGCACCGCCGAGCGCGTCGCGACCCTGGACGTGCTCTCCGGCGGCCGGGTCGAGTTCGGCACCGGGCGCGGCGCCTCGCCCCTGGAGTACCAGGCGTTCCAGCGGCCCTTCGAGCACTCGCGCCGGATCTGGGAGGACTCGCTCGACGCGGTCCTGGAGATCTGGCGCGCCGACGGCGCCCCGGTCAGCATCGACAACGAGTACTTCAGCGTGCCCGGCGTCGGCGTGTACCCGCGCCCGGTCCAAGACCCGCATCCACCCGTGTGGGTCGCGTCGACCAGCCGCGCCGGCTACCTCGCGGCGGCGCGGCGCGGCTGGAACCTGCTCGGCATGACGATGCTCAAAGGGCTGGACGACGTCGCCGACGACATCGCCGCCTACCGCGAGACCCTGGCCGCGTCCGGATACGATCCGGCCGCGCGCCGGGTGGCGCTGATGATCCCGTGGCACGTGGCCGCCACCCGCGCGGCGGCCGTCGAGACGGCGGCCGACGCCGTGCTCTGGTACATCCGCCGCCAGGTCAACCTGGTCACCCCGCCCGGCTACTACGACGCCCGGCACGCCACCCACCGCGTCCTGGGCCAGCTCGCCGCGGGCATGCCCCCCGAGGAGGCCCTGGACACCCTCTGCCGGCACCGAATGGTCGTCCTCGACGACCCGGAGGGCTCCCGCAAGGCCATGGAGGCCGTCGAGGCCGCCGGCGCCACCGACCTCCTCCTCCAAGCCCAGGTGGGCGGCCTGGCCCACCACCACGTGTGCGACTCGCTCCGCCTGTTCCGCGACGAGGTGATGCCGCTATGACCTGGAGTCCGCCGGGTGACCGGCCCGTTGACCGCCGGCCGGATCGCCGGGGGCGGTACCCGCGCGGTTTCCGGACAGGTGAAAGCCATCGGTGGTCCGCGTCGACCGTTGTGGCCGCCGGTGGGCCGGACGGCCGGCGCCTGGTGGGCCCGGGCCCCAGTGGGGGCGTCGCCCGGCCCGTGGCACGGCCGGATACCCCCGTTCGCCACCCGGCCGACCGGAGCGCCGCCACGGCCCGCGCCCGGACCGGTCGGAAGGGAGGTGGCGCGTGAGCTCCACCCCTTCGGCCCCGTCCGGGACACCGTGGCTGCGCTGTGACGCCGACGGCGGCCCCGTTCCCCCTGGCGCGGCATCCGGCCCCGGGCTGGTGCTCGTCCCCGCCGGGTCAGGGCCGTCGGCCGTGCTCACCCAGCGGGACCGGGCGGCGGGGGTCGCGCTGGGGGCCGCGACACTGTCCGGGGCGGGCATCGGCACCGGCGACACCGTGGTCGTGGCGCTCAACGACGACGGCACGCCGACCGGCGGCCTCTTGGCCGAGGCCGCCGTGGCAGCGGGCGCCGCGGCGGCCTCGGTCGGCGCGCGCGGGCGCGTTCGGCTGTTCCGCACCTTGGAGGCGGTCGGCGCGACCGCGCTGGCCATCACCCCCACCGGCGCCATGGACCTCCTGGCCCGGCTGCACCTGGAGTTCCTCGCCGACCCGCTGGACCTGGGGCTGCGGCGGCTGCTGCTCGTCGGGGAGATCACCGGCGAGCCCACGCGGCGCCACCTCGCCGCCGAGTTCGGCGCCCAGGTCACGGAGCTCTTCGTCGACCCGCTGCTGCACGTGGCCGTCGCGCACCGGGGCCCGGCGGACCCCGGCTTCACCCCGGCCGAGCCGGGGCTGATCGGCCTCGCGGCACTCGCCGGGGACACGCTGTTGGACACCCCCTATCCGGCGGGTGCGGCGGAGATCGTCACCTCGCCCACATGGCACGCCGGCCTGGCGGGTGCCACCGTGCGCACGGGCCTGGTGGCCGTGGCGGGGGAAGGTGCGGTGGCCGTCCCCTCCCCCGCCCACACCGTCGGCGACCACGTGCTGGTCCGCGGACGCCGGCTCGCCCTACCGGGGGTGGAGCGCGCACTCGCCTCGATCGACGGGATCGGCCACTGGGACCTGTGGCTCCGCCGGGCGGGCACGCTGGACACCGCCACGCTCCGGGTGACGTTCACCCGCCCCTCCCTGGTGGCGGATCCCATGTGGCGCTCCCGGATCGAGCAGGGCCTGAAGGCCGCCGCCCCTGTCCGCATCGACGTCGAGGTGGCGGAGCAGTCCGACACCGAGCGCCGCCCCGCAACCGTCACCGACGATCGCGGCCACCACCTCGGCCGCGACCGCACCACGGCCCGGCCGCCCTGACCTCGTGTCCCTGCGGCCTGGTCACACCGTCGCCACGACCATCCCCGCGCCCGGGGCGGACCGGCCGCCAGCTCCCCGACCCGCGGGATCCCCGCGCGGGCGGCTCCACGCCACACCCGCCATCCCGCCCCCCGACCCCCGCCCCGCCACCGCCCCCGCACTCCCCGCCGCCCGGACCGGCCCGGCCCGAGCCCTGCCGACGCCTTCCCCGCGACCCGACGCCACACCCACCGCCCCCTCACCGAGCCCCGAACCCACCGCCCCTCTCCTCGCCCACAGCGTTGGATCCGCGACCGCTCCCCTGCCACGGCCACGGCCACGGCCGCCCACGGTCTGCCGCCGGCCCACCACCTCCTATGGCGGACACGGCCGAACCCGGACTCCCCACCCGCCGACCCCACGTCCACCATCGGCCCGCCCTCTCCACCGGCGCCGACCGCCCCGATCCGCTGTCCGCTGACCGCGCTGGCGCGCCACACGCGGCGTCCGCCGCGTGCCCCTCCTGTTCGGTCGCATTCGGCAGGGCCGGGCCGAAGCCGGTCTGCCTCGGGGCGGCACCCCAGGAAGGAGTGAACCGGTCCCATGCCCCCGGATCCCGTGCCCCCCGCGTCCCATGACACCCCGGGCCGCTCCGATACCGCCGGAGGGGACGTCTTCTCACCGGTCCCCGACGGGTGGACGTCACTGCCGCGGATGCTGCGGGCCCAGGCCCGCGCGCGCCCCGATGCCGTGGTGGTGGCCGACGCCGACGCCCGCCTCGGCCTCGCCGCGCTCGCCGGGGAAGCGCAGCGGGTGGCCCGTGCGCTGATCGCGGCCGGGTTGCGGCCGGGCGACCGCGTGGCGCTGCTGGGCCCCAACTCCGCACAGTGGGCGGCGATCGCCTTCGGGGTCTGGGACGCAGGCGCCGTCCTGGTCCCGCTGTCCAGCCGGTTCCGCGGGATCGAGGCCGCCGACCTGCTGCGGCGCACCGGCACGCGCCTGCTCTTCACCACCGAGCACTTCCTCGACACGTCCTTCGTCCGGCTGATCGCCGAGGCCGCGGGCGGCCCCGCGGCGGACGACGGTGCCCCGGCGACAGGCGGCCCATCGGCGGAGGACCCGACGCAGGACGGCCGTCCCTTCCCCGGTCTCCCGGAGCTGCACCGCGTGGTGCTGCTCGACGCCGCCCCCGGCGACCCCGCCGCCGCGCTCCCGGGAGTGGCCGCGCTCGCCGCCTTCACGGCGACGGGCGCGGACGTCGCCCCGGCCGACGCGGAGCGGCGCGCACTGGCGGTGAGCGGCGACGACCTCGCCGAAGTCCTCGCGACCTCCGGGACCACCGGCGCCCCCAAAGGGGTCCTGATCCACCACGCCCAGCTGCTGCGCGGCTACTGGGACTGGTCGGCCGTGGTGGGCCTGCGGGAGGGCGACCGCTACCCGGTGATCGCCCCGTTCTCGCACGGGTTCGGGGTCAACGCGGGCCTGCTCGCCGGGGTGATGCGGGCGGCGCTGCTGCTGCCGCAGGCGGTGTTCTCCCCCGAACGGCTGCTGCGCCTGGTCGAACGCGAGCGCGTGACCGTTCTGGCCGGGCCGCCGACGCTGTTCCACGGCCTCCTGGACGGCGCGGACGCCGGGCACGACCTGTCGTCGCTGCGCGTGGGGATCTGCGGCGCGGCATCCGTCCCGCCGGAGCTGATCCGCCGCCTTCTCGGCGCCGGCGGACGCGCGGGCCGCACCGGCGGAGGGCGGGGCGGCCTGGTGCGCCGGATGATCAACGCCTATGGGCTGATCGAGGGCACGGTGGTGTCGATGACCCGGGCGGACGACCCGGTCGACGTGATCGCCGCCACGGCCGGGCGCCCCATGCCGGGGGTCGAGGTGCGCATCGTCGACGAGGCGGGGGCGGTGCTGCCGGCCGGCGAGCGCGGGGAGATCCTGGTCGGCGGGTACGGGGTGATGCGGGGCTACCTGGGCGACCCCGGCGGCACCGGGTCAGCGGTGGACGCCGCGAGTCTGCTGCACACCGGCGACATCGGGGTCCTCGACGCCGCCGGCAATCTCGCGGTCGTGGACCGGAAGAAGGACATGTTCATCGTCGGCGGCTTCAACGCCTACCCGGCCGAGATCGAGGCGCTGCTGCTGCGGCACCCCGGTATCGCGCAGGCCGCGGTGGTGCCGGTGCCCGACCCGCGGCTCGGCGAGGTGGGCTGCGCGTTCGTCGTCGCGCGTGCGGGCCGCCGGGTCTCCCCGAGCGGGCTGACCGCGTGGGCACGGGAGCACATGTCCAACTACAAGGTGCCGCGGCGGGTGGTGGTCGTGGACGCGCTGCCGACAGGGCCGACGGGCAAGACCGACAAGCCGGCGCTGCGGCGCCGGGCGGCAACGGGCGGGTGACCCGGGCGCCGCCTTCAGCGCGGCGCCCAGTCGATCAGGGTCAGGTCCTCGTCGGCGTCGGTGAACACGGCGCGGACCGGCAACCCGGCGCGGAGCACGCCCGGGTCGGCCTCCGCCAGCCCGCCCCAGCACCACAGCCCCGGCGCGTCGTCGAGGCGGACCCGCAGAACGGTGTAGGGCACCAGGCCGGCGAAGCCCGGGTGGACGGCGCGGTGGGTGGTCGTCCAGGAGTCGACCGTTCCGGTGCCCAGGGCGGGCGTCCAGGTCCAGGCGAAGGAGCGGCACCGGGCGCACACCTCGCGGGCCGGGTGGCGGAGGGCCGCGCAGTCGGCGCAGCGCTGGAGGGGGAAGGTGTGCGCGCGCACCGCCCGCCACCAGACGGCGGAGTCGCGGTCGGGCACCGGGCGGGGCCGGCGCGGCTCCGGGGACGGGGACGCGGACGGCGACGCGGCGGGTGTCCGGCCGCGCGGCGGCGGCCCGTTCCCGGTCACCGCGCCGCCGTCAGCAGCAGCGCCGACGTCCCGGCGAGTACGTACCCCGGCTGGCCGGTCGTGAGCGCGACCTCGGCACCGGGGACCTGCCCGTCGCCCGCGGCCCCGCGCAGTTGCAGCACGGCCTCGGTGATGTGGTTGATCCCGTGCACGTAGCCCTCCGAGAGGAATCCCCCGTGGGTGTTGACCGGCAGCCGGCCGCCGGGCCGGGTCGCCCCGGACTCGACGAACGGACCGCCCTCCCCTTTGGCGCAGAAGCCGTAGTCCTCCAGCTGGACCAGGACGGTCCAGGTGAAGCAGTCGTAGAGCTCGGCGACGTCCACGTCCTGCGGGCCCAGGCCGGCCATGGCGAACAGTCGGGGCGCGAGCCGCGCGGCGTAGGAGGTCGCCGTGTCCGCCTGCGCGGACGGTGCTCCGGGGGCACCGGAGGCGTAGGTGGAGTGCCCGCCGCCCCAGGCCGCGCCGGTGATCCGCACGGCGGGGCGGCGGAGGTCGCGTGCGCGTTCGGCCGAGGTGATGACGACCGCGCACGCGCCGTCGGTCTCCAGGCAGCAGTCCAGGAGCCGGAAGGGCTCGCTGATCCAGCGCGCGCCGAGGTAGTCGTCCATGGTGATGGGGGTGCGCTTGAGCGCCCGCGGGTTGCGGGCGGCGTTGGCCCTCTGCTGGATCGCGACACGGCCGAACTGCTCGTACGTCGTGCCGTAGGCGAGCATGTGCGCGCGGGCGAGGAGCGCGTAGTGCTGCACGGGCGCGATCAGGCCGTAGGGGGCCTGGTACTGGAGGTCGAACGCTCCCGCGGGCGCCCGGCCGGCCCCGCCCATGCGGAATTCCGACCGGGCGTTGATGGCGCGGTAGCAGACGACCGTCTCGGCGACGCCGGCGGCGACCGCCATGGCGGCCTGTCCTATGACCGCGTGCGAGACACCGCCGCCGCCGAACTGGTCCAGGTACCAGGCGGGGTCGTCGATGCCGAGCGCGGGGCCCACCACCCACGGCGGGCTGGAGTCGCCGACGCGGTGGGTGGCGACGCCGTCGACGTCGGCCACGCCGAGGCCGGCGTCGTCGAGCGCGGCGAGGATCGCCCGGCAGGCCAGCGTGGTCGTGCTGACGCCGGAGTCGGTGCTGAAGGGCGTGTACCCGATCCCGGCGATGGCGGCGGCGTTCCGCAGCCCTTGGCCGCGGCGGCTGGAGGCGGCACGGGTTCGGTCGCCGTTCACGTCCGCACCCGTTCCGCCGGAAGCCCGCCGCACGGCCCGGCCCGTGGCCGGCCCCGCGCGGTCCCCGCCGGGGCGGCACCGCGGACGGGCGGCTCGGCCGGTCCGCGACCCGGCGTACCAGGCCCGCCGGTGCCGGGGTCGACGGTCGCCCCTGGCGTCCGTCGCGCGTCCCCGAGACGGCGCGGTGCCGTGCCGTCTCGGGGCCGCGCCCGCGTGAGGGGCGGCGTCGTCCACCGGAGCCACCGTTCATCCTCACTGGTGGACACGGACATGGGGACGCCTCCACGTGCTCGGTCGGCACCGGGCGGATGCCGGATGCGGATGCACCACTCATCAGGAGTGGACATCGAGCAAGCGCTTGCTGTCAACTCGAATCAGCCAAGACGAGCCCACACCCGGCGTCGTCCAGGATTCGGGTGTAGAGTACGTAAACCAAGCAAGCGCTTGGCTGACCGAGAGGGGGCGGCGCTCATGTCCAATGGCGACCGCGCCGGAGCACACCACACCGCGATCGCATCGTCGTACACCGGGCGCGCGTCCGCCGGGGCCGACTGCGACATCGACCCGCGCCGGTTCCGCGACCTCCTGGGACGCTTCGCGACCGGCGTCGTGGCCGTCACGGGGTACGACCCCGCCACCGGGCGGCCCGCGGGACTCGCCGCGAACTCGTTCACGTCGGTCTCGCTCGACCCTCCGCTCGTGGGATTCTGCGTCGCCCACACCAGTTCGAGCTGGCCGCTGCTGCGGCGCTCCCCCGGGCTGGCCGTCAGCATCCTCGGCGCCGACCAAGAGCACGTGTGCCGGCGCCTGGCCGCGAAAGGCGGCGACAAGTTCGCCGGGCTGGAGACCGGATGGTCCCCTCTCGGCACCCCGATCGTGGCCGGGGCGCTGGCCTGGCTCGACTGCCGCGTCGAGGCCGAGCACTCCGCGGGCGACCACGCGATCGTCGTCGCCCGCGTGCGCCGCCTGACCCCCGGCGACGCGACCGGGGCCGACCCCGCTCCGCTCGTCTTCTACCGCGGGACCTACGGAGGCTTCCTGCCGCCCGCGTGAACGCGCCGGGCTCCCCCGGCACCCGTCGGCCCCGGCGTCAGCGCCGGCGGCGCCGGCCGCCGCGCGGACCGGTGCGCGCGGACCGGTGCGCGCGGCCCCATACGGTGGAGACGGAGCGGGCGCGTGCCCGGTGGGCCGGGGATCGGGGGACGCATGCGCCGGCGGAACAGCGACACCAGCACGACCGGTGACAGCCCGGAGGTCGAGCTGATGCGCGACGCCGACCGTCCCGACTCCTGGCTGCTCGTGGTCGGCGGCACCCCGCAGTCGCACGTCGACCTGTCCGACCCCACCTACCTGGACTTCGAGTACATCCGCCGCCTGGGGCACGTGGCCGACCTGATGGCCCCGCCGGGGCAGCCCATCGACGCGCTCCACCTCGGAGCGGGGGCGCTCACCCTGGCCCGCTACATCGCGGCGACCCGACCGGGGTCGCGCCAGCGCGCGGTCGACATCGACGCCCGGCTGGTGGAGCTGGTCCGCGGCTCACTGCCGTGGGACCGCAGGGCCGACATCCGCGTGGGTATCGGGGACGCGCGGACCTGGCTGGAGCAGCGCCGCACGGGATCGGCCGACCTACTGGTGTGCGACGTCTTCGCGGGCGCCCGCACCCCCGCGGCGCTGACCTCGGTGGAGTTCTACACCGAGGCGGCGCGCGTGCTGCGGCCGGGCGGCGTCATCGCCGCCAACGTCGGCGACGGCGGCCGACTCCGGCACACCCGCGCGCAGGTCGCGACGGCGGCGGCCGTGTTCCCATCGGGAGCGCTGATCGCCGAGCCGGGCGTGATGCGCGGCCGCAGGTTCGGCAACCTGGTCCTGGTCGGGTCGGCGGCGGCCCTCCCGGTCGACGACCTCACCCGCCGCGCCCACCGCGACCCCGACATGGCCCGCCTCATCTCAGGCCCCGAACTGGAACGCTTCGCGACCGGCGCCTCCCCGGTCCACGACGCCACAGCCGACGACTCCCCCGCACCCCCGGACGGCGTTTTCGTCCGCTAGGGCACAGGTCACAGCACGTCGATGTCGGACAGAAGAGCCCGCCACTCGGTCGCTGAGAACTCCAACGCGGCGAGCCCCCGGTTCCGCGAGTCCCGCAGGAGGACCGTCGAGCCCTCGGTGACTTCGACGCAGTCGGCGCTCGAACCGCTGTAGCTGGACGTGTGCCATTCGTGAGCCACGAGGTCTCTCCTTGGAGGAGTCCGGGCTGAAAACCGGATACTCGGGATGCCTATGGGTTAGAGCGCGTCGATGTCGGACAGGAGAGCCCGCCACTCCGCTGCGGAGAACTCCAAGGTGGCGAGAGCGCGGTGCTGAGTGTCCCGGATCGCAGCGCCACCGGCGGACGTATAGGCCGCTTCGACGCAGGTGTCGACCTTGCTGTAGCTGGCCTTGTGCCACGTGCTGGCGATGATGTTCATCTGACCTCTTCTCGTGCCTTCTCAATCAGGGAACGTGACGAGTCCGGAGGAAGGGCGATCGCCCGAAGGTCTCCCCAGAGCGAGACGTGCTCTTCCACTGTTTCTCTGGCGACGACCACGCCGCCTATCGCACTGGCTTCCTGGTAGAGCACCATTCCCGCCTCGGGGACCTTCAGGAGGCGGAAGCCTCCGTCGAGGCCGGGATGGTTCCACGTGGGGTGAGGAATGATCAAGATCTCCGCCCTCTCCCACGTCGACACTTCCCTCAGATAGTCCAGTTGCTCCTTCATGGTCTCAGGCGTTCCGAGTAAGCGGTACAGCACGGTCTGATCGAGGACCACCCGGAGGAACGGCGGATCGTCCTTCAACAGGACCGCCTGTCGTTTGCTCCGTGCCCGCGCCTGTGCCTCCACCTCCGCGGTCAAGGCGGTCCGGTCCGCGACCCGGATCACCGCGGACGCGTACCCCTGAGTCTGCAAGATCCCCGGTACCAGCAACGGGTGGTAGTCGTGGATCTCGACCGCCCGTCGTTCCATCTCCGGAACCTTGCGGTACCAGTCGGGCACAAGATGGCCGTCTTGAAGGCTGCGCCAGAGACGGACCAAGTTCCCATCGCCTTTGAGGACCGCATCCAAGCGTTCGGCTTGTTTGAGTTTGACCGTTTTATTCCCCGACTCCACTCCACTGACCGTGGACTGGGCCATCGGTATGGACTTCGCCAGCTGCGTCTGTGAAATTCCAGCCTGGAGGCGCAGCCTCCGCACTTCGTCGCCGAACTTATCGTTACCGCTATCACTTTCTATCGCCACGAACGACCTCCCATCGCGGATCCATTTTTCCATATCCGAGATCAGAGCAGAAGATCCCAGGTGGAAGTGATCGCTGGACCGCCGCGAATCTTCGATGCGAGCATCACTTTCAAGGACATCGAACACGGAAATCGGTCCTCGAATCATGGACAGCCAGGGAGGAAACACCATGAACCACCGGGTCATGCAATCCCACAAATGGGATTCCCGGAAGGCGCGATCGCGGCGAATTCGCCCCTATCTCTTCCGATTCACGGAGGAGTGGTGAGCGTGAAATACGAACAGCGGTTCCCGGGTTGGGCCGACCAGATTCGGAAGGCTCGGGAGTGGACCGAGGACGTCCTGTCCGGCCACCCCGGGTTCGCGATCCCCTCCGACACGATCGCCTCGGCCGTGCTGCTCGTCTCGGAGGCGGCGACGAACGCGATCCGCTACACGGCGAGCGGGCGCGGGGGCGTCTTCACGGTCACTCTGAAGGTGGGCCCCCGGCGGATCACCATCGAGGTCGACGACGAAGGGTGTCCCGCCGGCGGGACACTTCCCTTCATCCGGCCGATCACCCCGATGGCGCAGCACGGGCGGGGCATGACGCTGATCGACTACATCGCCGATACCTGGGGCCCGCTTCCCCACCCCCGCACCGGGGTCGGCTTCACGCTCGTCTGGCGGCCGGATCGGGCGGCGTTCGTCGCCTGATCTTCCGCTCTGGCCTGGGGCCACCGGGGTGCCGGTGCTCCCAGGCCACCGAGGCCACCGAGGCCACCGAGGCCCCAACGTCAGTACGCGGGAAGCTCGTGGTCGAGGAGGAAGGTGAACTCCTTGTTCTGCCGGAGCTGAACGCCGCCGCCGGGGTCGGGGCGGGCGGACATCCCGTGGAGCTTGCCCTCGCGCCACCACAGCAGCTGCTCGACGAAGAGGTCGCCGTCGGCCAGGCTCAGGGCCGTGTTGTACAGGAACGAGATCAGCGGGCGCGACCGCTGGCTGCGCAGCACCGCGTAGAGCAGGACGTTGCTGTTCGGCATCATCAGGATCGCGCCGAACGGCATCGGCTCCCGCACGATCTCGGGCAGCCGCATCACGTGCGCGGCCCCCGGCCAGCCGTCGCCCTTGACGACGTTGATCGACGTGTCCGCGTCCGTCTGGAAGCTCTGGAAGTCGACCGGCTCGTAGGCCATGTTCGCCAGCGCCATGCCCCACAGGTCGGCCTTGGTGCACCCCCACCGGTGCGTGTGCCGCTTGTCGAGCAGCACCGACTTGGAGGGATCGGGCAGCCTGCGCACGATGAGCGCCGTCAGGCCGGGGTTCACCGAATACGCGAGCTTGTCGGTGCCGAGCGTGGAGGGGTCGTTGTTCATGATCACGCGCAGGTTCAGCCGCGCCTCGTCCAGCGACTCGTTCTGGAGCGCCTGGATGTCGATGTGGGGCGTCACCGCGGGCGGCGGCGGGCCCTGGGGCGGATACGGGCCGGGAGGGTAGCCGTTCGGCGGCCCGTAGGGCGGGCCGTACGCGGGACCGTAATGCGGGTGGTTCATCGCTTGACTGGTCGCTCCTGACTGTGGAGAGGGGTCCCGTGAAGGTGGGGATGGAGGGGACATGCCTCATTCGGTTGGACGCACGGCCGCGTGATCGCGTTCCGCTCCCGGGCCGGACGCCGACCGGGGCCACCGGCAGCCGACCGGCCCACCGGCAACGGTCCCGGGACCGGCGCCTGTTAGTCTCGGCCCCATGGTCCACCAGACTCGGCTGTTCGTCACGCCCCCGCCCCGGATCTGACCGGGGCGTCACACCCCGCCGTCCCAACGGCGCGGGCGCGCGGCGTACGAAGCGTACGCGGCGTGTCGACCACATTCGCGTGACGTCCCGGCGCCCACGGTTCCTCCTTTCCGTGCCGACGTCGGAGTCCTTGTCATGTCCCGAACCATCCCGGCCGCTCCGGCCGCCGCCTCGTCCGCGTCCGCGCAGCGGGGCTTCCTCCTGCTCATCACCGCCGGCGTGCTGTGGGGCACCGGCGGGCTCGCCGGCCACCTCCTCCAAGACGTGTCCGGGGTCCCCCCGCTGGCCGTTGCGACCTACCGGCTGCTCCTGGGCGGTCTGATCATCACCGCCTTCCTGGCGGCGTCGGGCCGGCTGCGGCGCCTGCCGGTGACCCGGCCGCTGCTGACGCGCCTCGCGCTGAACGCCGTGCTGCACTCGGTGTTCCAGAGCCTGTACTTCGCCTCGCTCGCGCTGATCCCGGTCGGGCTGGCCACACTCGTCAAGATCGGCAGCGTCCCGGTGTTCGTCGCCGCCGGAATCTGCCTGGCGTCACGGTCCCTGCCCGCACGCCGCCTGGTGGTGTCGGTCCTCCTCGCCGTCGCCGGGCTCGCGCTGCTCGCCGGGTTCCCCGCTACCGACGCGTCGCCCGCCCGCCTCGCCGCCGGCCTGGGCTGCGCACTCGGTGCGGGACTGGTGTTCTCCTTGATGACGCTGGTCAACCGGGTGCCCGTAACGGGACTGGACCCCTTGGTGAACGTGGGCCTGGGCCTGCTCGTCGGCGGGATCCTGCTGGCGCCCGCCGGTGCGGCGGCGGGAACGGCGGTGCCGACCGACGCCGGTTCGCTCAGCCTGCTGGCGTTCCTCGTGCTCGTCCCCACCGCGCTGGCCTATCTCGTGTTCTTCGGTGGGCTGCGCACCGCGTCGGACACGGCCGCCGCCGTGGGCGGCATCGCCGAGCCGCTGACGGCCGCGCTGCTGTCCATGGCGCTGCTCGGCGAGCAGATGACCGCCCTGGGCGTGGTCGGCTCCGTGCTGCTGGTGGCCGCGATGGGCTCCGACGCGGGCGCCCGCGCGATCGCGAGATGGCGGGACCGCCGGTGAAGGCCGGCCGGGGATACTCCGCGGGGAGTATCCCCGGCGCGGGCGGACCCTCCCCGCGGAGGACGCGCCACCACCACCGCGGCGGCGTAACGTCGGAGTGTGACGTCCCGCCCCTCCTTCCTGCCCACCCCCGGCGACGCCGCCGTGGCCGCGGTGGCCGCCGCGGTGGCCGCGGGCTCGTCGCTGTTCGCCGCATACGGGCCCGGCGCGGAGGCCGCACGCCCACTGCTGCCGTGGGGCCTGCTGGTGGTCGCGGTGGCGGTGCTCCCCCTGCTGTGGCGCGAGCGCTTCCCGGTGGCGGCCGCCGTGGTGAGCACCACCGCCTCGACGGTCTACTACCCGATGGCGTTCCCCGACGGCCTGATCCTGGCGGTCGGGGCCTACGCGCTGTTCCGGGCGTCCGTCGACGGCCACCGGTGGCAGGCGTGGCTCCTGGGCCTCACCCAGTTCCTGGTGATCGACGGATGGGAGTCCCTCGCCTACGGCCTGCCCCGGCTGGGGCCGACCCTCGGCATGCTCGCGTGGATGCTCGTGGTCCTCATCTCCGCCGAGGCCGTGCGCAGGCGCAACGAGTACCGCGAGGTCGAGCGCCAGCGGGTCGAGGAGGCCGCCCGCACGCGCGAGGAGGCGATCCGGCGGCACGCCGCCGACGAGCGCGTCCGGCTCGCGCGGGAGGTCCACGACACCGTCGCCCACAACATCTCGCTGATCAACGTGCAGGCCGGAAGCGCGCTGTACCTGATCGACTCCGAACCCGAACGGGCGGCCGAGGCGCTGGCGACCATCAAGCGGACCAGCAAGGAGACCCTGCGCGAGCTGCGTGCCGCGCTGAACGTGCTGCGCGCGGTCGACGAGCAGGCCCCCCGCTCACCCACCCCGGGCCTGGACCGCATCGGAGAGCTGGCCGAGGGGACCCGGGGAGCGGGGATCGCGGTCCGCGTCAGCGAGCAGGGCGACCGCCGCCGGCTGTCGGCCGGCGTCGAATCCGCCGCGTACCGGATCGTCCAGGAGTCGCTGACCAACGCCGTGCGGCACTCCGGCGCGGCGACCGTTACGGTCGACCTGGCGTTCACGGCCGCCGGGCTGTCCGTGGAGGTGCGCGACGACGGCACCGCGGCCTCCGAGGGCTTCGCCCCCGGCAACGGCATCGTGGGGATGCGGGAACGAGCCACGGCCCTGGGCGGCACCCTGGAGGCCGCCCCGCTCCCCGCCGGGGGCTTCGCGGTGCGGGCGGCCCTGCCCGACATCGGCGGCGACCCCCTCGCCGCCCGGCCGGAGCCCGCGGGCTCCCTGGAGAACGGACCGACTTGACGCTCCCCTCCCTGAAGGGAGGGGATTCTTACGGCTCGCGCCGTGAGACTTCCTGCTTCGTCGCCGACTGCCCGCCCGGAGTACTCCGTTGAGGTCTTACACCAGCTCCACAGGCCGACACCGCCCGTCCGGCGGCCAGCACGTTCTTCGCGGCGTTCACGTCCCGGTCGTGGGTCGTACCGCAGTCACACGTCCACTCGCGGACCCTCAGCGGCATCTCGTCCTGCAAGGTGCCACAGCAGGAGCACAGCTTGGACGAGGGGAACCATTGGTCGACGGCGATCACGTCCCGCCCGTACCAGGCTGCCTTGTACTCCAGCATGCACCGGAACTCCGACCACGCCGCGTCGCTGATGGCGCGGGCGAGACTCCGGTTCTTGACCATGGTGCACACGGTCAGGTCCTCGATCACGATCGTTTGGTTCTCACGAACGAGACGAGTGGTCAGCTTGTGCAGGTGGTCACGCCTGCGGTCGGCGATGCGTGCGTAGGTCTTGGCGACCTTCCGGCGTGCTTTCCTTCGGTTGGTGCCCTCGCCCTTGGCCTTTCTCGCCAAGACCCGCTGGGCCTTGGCAAGCCGGGCACGGTCCCTGCGCTCATGGCGGGGGTTGGCGATCTTCTCTCCGGTGGAGAGCGTCAGCAGGTGGTCCAGACCCACATCCACTCCGACCGCGTTCCCGTTCGCGGGGAGCGGCGTGACGGTCGGGTCATCGCACAGCATCGAGACGTACCAGCGTCCGGCCGCGTCCTGCGACACGGTCACCGTGGAGGGCGACGCCCCATCGGGCAGGGGCCTGGACCACACGATGTCCAGCGGCTCACGCATCTTCGCCAAGGTCGGCTTGCCGTCACGGAAACGGAACCCGCTGGTGGTGTACTCGGCGGACTTCCGCGACTTCTTCCGCGACTTGAAGCGCGGGTACCTGGCCCGCTTGCCGAAGAAGCCGGTGAACGCCGCCTGCAAGTGCCGGAGGCACTGCTGCAACGGTACCGACGATACCTCGGAGAGGTAGGCCAGTTCCTCGGTCTTCTTCCACGCCGTCAGCATCGCCGAGGTCTGGTTGTAATTCACCCGCTCCTGCCGCGTCCACGCTTCCGTGCGGGCGGCCAGCGCCAGGTTGTAGACCTTCCGCACGCAGCCGAACGTGCGCGACAGCTCGGCCGCCTGCGCATCGGTCGGATAGAAGCGGTACTTGAACGCCCGCTTCACGCACGTCGTGGTCACGCTCAAAACCAGCGTGGCCACGACTTAAAGATCGAACCTGCGGGTGAGAGCACGGTCTTTCGCCCTGGCGGCGAAACCCCGCTCCGCAGGAGCTGAGATTCCTCCCCGGGCTAAAGCCGGGGTATCCACTCAGGAGGACCTGATGATCCGCGTAGCCCTCGCCGACGACCAGGCCCTGGTCCGCGCCGGCTTCCGCGCGCTGCTCGACAGCGCGCCCGACATCACCGTGGTGGGCGAGGCGGGCGACGGCCAGGAGGCCGTGCGCCTGGCGGCGGCCGAACGGCCCGACGTCGTGCTGATGGACATCAGGATGCCCGTCCTGGACGGCCTGGCCGCCACGAAGCGGATCCTCGCCGACCCCGGTCTCGACGGGGTCCGCATCATCATCCTGACCACCTTCGACCTGGACGAGTACATCTTCGACGCGCTGAGCACCGGCGCCAGCGGGTTCCTCGTGAAGGACACCGAGCCCGAGGACCTGCTCCAAGGGGTGCGCGTGGTGGCGCGCGGCGACGCTCTGCTTTCGCCCAACGTCACCCGGCGGCTGATCGCCGACTACGCGCGCCGGCCGCGCCGGCCGGAGCAGGTGGTGCGGCTGGACGGCCTCACCGAGCGCGAGCGCGAGGTCCTCGCCCTGGTCGGCGCCGGCCTGTCCAACGCCGAGATCGCGGAGCGCCTGGTGGTCAGCCCCGCCACGGCCAAGACCCACGTCAGCCGCGCCATGGTCAAGCTGCGGGTGCGCGACCGCGCCCAGCTCGTGGTGATCGCCTACGAGAGCGGCCTGGTGACACCGGGGTGGGCCGACTGACGCCGGCCGCGGACGGCCCGGCCCCGGGGTGACCCCGGGGCACGGGTCGGGGAGACCCCCGTGGCGGCCCTTACTCCGGGGGGCGTAGGGCGGGGCGGGGGCCCGCCCCGCCGGGGGTAGCGGCGAAGCCTCCCGCTGGACGATGCCCGGGGCATACCGCGGCGGCCAGGATCGGGGCGTCCCCGCCCGCTCCGACCGACGAGGCCCCCATGTTCGACGATCCCCTGCTCTTGGCGCGGCTGCAGTTCGCGTTCACGGCGAGCATCCACTACCTGTTCGTGTCGCTCACCCTGGGGCTGGCCCCGTTCATCCTCGTCGGCCAGCTCCGCGCCGCCCTGCGACGCGACCCGGCGCGCATGCGCGCGGTCCGGTTCTGGGGCGGGCTCTACGTCGTGAACTACGGCATGGGGGTGCTCTCGGGCCTGGTGATGGAGTTGCAGCTCGCCACCAACTGGAGCGGGCTGAGCGACATGTTCGGCTACGCCTTCGGGGCGCCGCTGGCCGTGGAGACGATGGGCGCGTTCTTCGTCGAGTCGACGTTCCTGGGGCTGTGGATCTTCGGCTGGGACCGCATGGGGCGCTGGGCGCACCTGGCCTGCTTCGCCGTCGTGACGGCCACGGCCTACGCCTCCGCCTACTGGGTGCTGGTCGCCAACGGCTTCCTGAAGAACCCGGTCGGGTTCGAGATCAACGACGGGGTCGCCGAGCTGACCGACCCCGTCGCGCTGGCCGCCAACCCGAGCGCGCTGCTGGCGCTGGCCCACGTCGCCAACACCGCGCTGATCGTCGGCTCCCTGGTCGTCGCGGCCGTCAGCGCCTACCACCTGGCGCACCGCAACGATCCGGACGGCATGTTCGGCCGCGGGATCCGCAGCGCCACCTCGGTGTTCGCCGTGGCCGTCTTCCCGGCGGCGATGAGCGGCGGTTTCCAGTTCTCCCTCTTCGGGCAGGACCCGCCCACGAGCGGGCTGACCTACACCGCCGAGGAGATCGCGGCCATCGAGGGCGCCTATGAGCAGGCGGGCGGCATCGCCGGCGGCATCGGCGTCGCCGGCGAGGTCCTGATGCTGCTGAGCTGGCAGCTGATGATGGTGCTGGCCCTGGTCATGGTGGTCGTGCGGCTCTCCCGCGGGATCGACCGGTGGCGGTGGTTCCTGTGGCCGGTGGTGTTCACGCCGTTCCTGCCCTACCTGGCGAGCATCGGCGGCTGGGTCTTCCGCGAGACCGGCCGCCAGCCGTGGGCGGTCGTGCACCACCTGACCACCGCCGATGCGATGACCGACCTGACCCCGGGGATGGCCGCGGTGTCGTTCTCGATGTTCACCGCGGCCTTCACCGCCCTGGCTGCGGTCACCTTCTGGCTGCTGGTGCGCTTCGCCCGGCGCGGCCCCGACGGCGGCCCGCTCGCCCCGGCGCCCGATCCCGATGCCGCCCCCACCCCTCCCTGCCACACCTACTAGCCGGCTTCCCCCAAGGAGACGACCTCATGGAGACCCTCGCCGTACTCTTCCTCACCGGCCTGGTGGTGGGCTACTTCGTGCTCGCGGGGTGCGACATCGGGCTGGGGATGCTGATGCCCTACCTGGCCCGGACGCCCGCGGACCGGCAGCGGACCGTCTCGGCGATCGCCCCCTACTTCCTCGGCTCGGAGGTGTGGCTCGTCGGTGCCGTAGGGGTGCTCGCCGGGCTGTTCCCCGAGCTGAAGAGCGAGGTGATCGTGCAATTGTGGCCGGTGTTGACCGCTCTGCTCGCCGGTTGGCTGCTGCGCGACGCCGGGCTGTGGTTCCGCGGCCGGGTCGACGCCGCCGCCTGGCGCCACGTGTGGGACACCGCGATCACCGCCGGCAGCTGGCTGCTGGCGGTGTGCTGGGGGCTGGTGGTCGGCGGGCTGCTGGCTGGCGGTGCGCCGCGGGGCCCGTTCGCCCTGCTGTGCGCGGCGGTGGTGGTGTCGCTGTTCGCGCTGCGCGGCGCCGCGTTCGGAGCCGAGCGCCTGGTGCCGGCGCCCGGAACGGAGCCGCCGGGCCCGTGGGGGGCGCCGCCTGCGGTGGCCGTGCGCGGGGTCGCCGTGGCCCGGCGGTCCGGGCCGGCGGTGAACACGGCGGTGAACACGGCCGAGTGCGCTGATGTCGCGGGCCAGGTCACCCGCGTGCTCGCCCGGGTGGCGCTGGCGGGGACCGTCCTGGCCGCGGGCGCGGCACTGCTGCCGGGGGCGGCGGCGGTGGACCGCCCGCAGGCCGCGGTGGCCGCCGCGGTGGTCGTGGCCGCCGCCGCGGGGGCGACGGCGGGCCTCTCAGGGCCGCGGCTGTCGCGGCACACCTCGGCGGTGGCGATCGGGGTGCCGCCGCTGCTGGTCGCGACCGCGGTGGAGCTGCCGGTCGTGGCGGCCCCGGCGGGCACGCTCGCGCTGGTGGCGTTCGCGCTGGCTCCCATGGTGCCGGTGATGGTCGCGGGGCAGGTGTGGCTGTACCGGATGCTGCGCAGGCCCGCACCGGTGTCGGGCTTCTTCGCCTGAGCAACGCCGGAGCGGGTTGCGGGGCCGGCCACGGCGATTGGTGATCTTCCATCGCGGGAATCCCCACCTGAGTGCCGGGAACGCGCCCCGCGCGGTGCCCGTGCCGCGTGTCGCAATCGAGGAGGGACCATGACCCAGTCCGTGCCCGCTCCCCCCGCGCCCGGCGGCTGCAGCTGCGGCTCCGGCTGCGGATGCGGCTGCCAGAGTGGCGGTTCGTGCAGCTGCGGCGGAAGCTGCGGCTGACACCGTCGCAGATCCCCTCAGGTGACCGCCCCGGCGGTCTCCGGCTCCATCGCAAGGGCCGCCCCCGCGCCCCCGGGGCGGCCCTTGCCCGTGCTCCGGCCGCCGGCCGGACGGCGCCCGTCCGACCGGTGGCGCCGGCGGGCGGCCGAAGCATTCGGGGCCGAATTGCCGTCACCCGACTTCAACAATCAGTGACTTAACATATACTCTGAGTAGTCAGTGGTTGGAGTCGGAGCGGCCCCGTGCGGCGAGGGGGAATACCGATGTCGGTCTCGGACATGTTCGCGTCCTCGACGGGACGCCTCGACGACCACCAGCGCCTCCGCCTCTATGTCGAGGGCATCCGCGATCGCGCCGACAAGGCCGTGCCGTGGGCCCCCGACACCGTCGGCATCCCCCCGCAGGCCGGGGAGAACGCCCTGTTGCGCATCAACGACGTCGCGTTCTACGCCAACGCGCGCGACGAGGTCACCGCGTTCGCCGACTTCTGCCTCAGCCTGCTCGACCTGCACCACCCCCGCGACTGCGGCGGCGTGTCCAGCGGCGATGCCCCGTCGGCGCTGCGCTGCCACTCCTGCATGCTGCGCTGGCCGTGCCCGTCGGTACGCGAGATGGCGCGGCTGCTCACCTGAGGGGCGCGCCACTGCGTGGCTCCCCCGTACGGCACGGCCCGCGCGGCCGAACAAGCGATTGGACGCTGCGGCCATAATGGCGAGGGTGAGTACCAACAGCCACGACACCACCGCGGGCTCCGGCGGGGCGCCGGGCCCGGCCGGCGCGGGCGCCCCGCGCAAGCGCGGCCGCGCCCGGCAGGCGTCCGCCCTGGCCTCCGAGCGCCGCGGCAACCTGGTCCGGCTCGCCGCCGAGCTCTTCGCCCAGAAGGGCTTCCAGGCGACCACGGTCCGCGAGATCGCCGACGAGGCGGGCATCCTCTCCGGGAGCCTCTACCACCACTTCGACTCCAAGGAATCGATCGTCGACGAGGTGCTGTCCTCGTTCCTCGACGAACTCCTGCGCGACTACCAGGCGGCCGTCGCCGAGGGGGGCTCCCCCGACGACGTCCTGGCCCGGCTCATCCGGGCCGCCTACCGGTCGCTCAAGCCCCACCGCGCCGCGATCACCGTGGTCCAGAACGACTGGAACTACCTGCGGCAGTTCCCGCGGTTCGACTACCTCGGCACCGTCGAGGAGCAGATCCAGGGGATCTGGATCGACGTCATCACCCGGGGCCAGGCCGCCGGGGCCTTCCGCACCGACCTCGACGCCAAGCTCACCTACCGGATGATCCGCGACACCATCTGGGTGACGGTGCGCTGGTACCGCCCGGAAGGGGCGCTGACCACCGACGACCTCGCCGGGCACTTCATGCGGGTCCTGTTCGACGGGATCAGCCTGGGCGAACGCACCACCTCGCCCGCCGGGCGCTGACGGGGCCCGACGGCCGCCGCGCGCGTGGCGGCGCGCGCGCGGCACCGCGCAGGGCTAACCTGGCCACGCCCAGCACCCACGCCGTCACGGAGGGCGGTCATGGCCCAGCGCACCACCGACACCCCGGAAGACCCCCCGGCACCGGACGCCGCCGCGCCCGCCGCCGGTGACGTCCGCGCCGGTACGAGAGCCGCGGCCTCCGTTGACTTCCGCGCGACGGCCACCGGCCGGCGGCAGAGCTGGCTCGGCATGAAGAAGCACGTCAAGCGGGTGCTGGGCTGGCGGCTGCCGAACCTGGCGATGCGCGCGGCCGTGGGCGTGGCGGCACCGGGGCTGCGCGGCACCGGCCGGCTCCCGGTCCCGGCCGCGATCCGGGAGGTCACCGGGTACGTGGACGGCGCCGAATACGTCATGCTGCACCCCGCGCGGTGCGTGGTGGCCAAGGAGCTGTACTGGGGCCGGGGCCGCCGCCCGCAGGCCGCCGACGACTTCGCCCTGCGCGTGTTCGCCGCCGCGGCGCGCCGCGCGGACGTCGCGTTCGACATCGGCGCCTACACCGGGCTGTTCACCCTGGCCGGCACCGCCGTGAACCCGCGGCTGCGGGCGCACGCCTTCGAGATCGTGCCCGAGGTCTACGGCACGCTGTTCGACAACTGCGTCCGCAACCGGGTGCTGCACCGCACGACCCTGCACCACGTGGGGCTCGGCGACCCCGGCTCGTCCATCGCGCTGCCCGCGCGCTCCGGCGGCTCGGCCCTGCCGTGCTTCTACTCCACGCGGCTGGCCTTCGACGACGGCGTGCCCGTGGAGGTGGCCGCCCTGGACTCCTTCACCGGGCGGGTGCCCCCGGGGTCGGCGGTGGTGATGAAGGTCGACGTAGAGGGCACCGAGGCGGCGGTGTTCGGGCACGGGCGCGGCTTCCTCGCCGAGCACCGGCCCGACATCGTGTGCGAGGTCCTGCCCGGCGCCGACACCGGGGCACTGACCGCCCTGCTGGAACCCCTCGGCTACCGCTTCCACCTGATCGGCGACCACGCGCTCGCCCAGGCGGGCCCGCTCACCGCCCACGATCGGTTCCGCGACTGGTTCCTCACCCCGCGCTCGCGCGCCGGCGTCGAGGAGCTGGGCGTGCCGGTGGCCGGGGCGTCCCCGCTCACCCCGCCGTGAGGATCGCCGCGCTGCCGTAGGCCCCGCCGAACCCGGTGCACAGCGCCACGCCGGCCCCGGGGACCTGCACGGTGCCCTGGCCCCGCAACTGCCGCACGGCCTCGGCCACGTTGTTGAGGCCGTGCACGTACCCCTCGGACAGCAGCCCGCCGTGGGGGTTGACCGGCACGCCACCGCCGCCCGCCTCCACCGCGCCGCCGCGCAGGGCCGCGGACAGGTCCGCGGCCCGCAGCAGCCCGAAGTCGGTGAGCTGGCGCGGGACGAGGAACGAATAGGCGTCGTAGAGCAGCGCGACGTCGACGTCCGAGGGCCGCATCCCGGCGGCCCGGTAGACGAGCGGCCCGATGTGGCCGGAGAACACCGACGCGAGGTCGGGGCTGCGGTCGGGGCGGGCGTGGCCGGGCCGGCCGCCGCGCACCACCGCGCGCACCCGGGGAGCGCCCGCCGCCATGGGGCGGTCCGCCGAGGTGAGCACCAGGGCGCAGGCGCCATCGGTCTCCTGGCAGCAATCGGCCCGGCGCAGCGGATCGGCGACCATGGGGCTGTTCAGGTAGGACTCCGGGGTCAGCGGCTCGCGCCGCAGCGCGCGGGGGTTGGCGGCCGCGTGCCGCCGCGAGGCGGCGACGACGGCGCCCAGGTCGTCTTCGGTGAGCCCGGTGTCGTACAGGTAGCGGCGGGCGGCGAGGGCGAACCAGGGCACGGGCCCCACCACCCCGTAGGGCGCGGTGAACTGCTGCTCGACGCCGTCGCCGAGGCGGAGCGCGGACCGGTTCAGGCGCCGGCCCGACCGGCCGTTGAGGGCGCGGTGGACGAGCACGGTCTCGGCCTGCCCGGTGGCGATGAGCATGGCGGCGTCGCCGAGGATCGACGCGCACTGGCTGCCGCCGCCGTAGACGTCGTTGTGCCAGCCCAGACGGGTCATGCCGAGGACGCGCGCGAGGTCGGTCGCCGGCGCGGAATCGCCGAGGTGGTAGCCGAGGACGGCGTCGACGGCGTCGGGTCCGATGCCGGAGTCGGCCAGCGCCGCGGCGGCGGCGTCGGCGGCGAGGGCGAGTTCGGTGCGGCCGGAGGAGCGGGTGAGCGGGGTCATCCCGATGCCGGTGATGGCGGCGCGGTCGGCGATCCCGTCGCGGCGCATGGGGCTCCCGGGCGCGTGGGGACGCCGCCCACCGGAGGCGGGGCGCGATCCGCCTCCGGCAGGTGACGCGTTCTCCTGCCTGCCGCCCGGCGCGCCCGGGGAGACGTGGTCTCTCCGGGTGGTACCGCCGGGCTTGGGCTCTGCTCCAGACCGTAATACTGGAACGCGTTCTAAGACAAGACCTGCGACCGAATTGGATTCGGCCGTCGGTGCTCGGCGTGGATCACCCGCCTCCGCTGGGATGTCGACGGATCTCGCAGTCGGGCGGGGCGCGGTCGGGCCGCGCGGAACCGGACGAGAACACGATCCATCCGGCGGCCTCGGACCCCGGGCGCGCCCGGCTCAGATACGGACCTGGACGGCGGCGCGGTCGGCGAGCAGCGGGCGGATGACGGCGAGCACCTCCTGGTGCCGGGGGTGGTCGCGGTAGACGGCGTAGGCCGCCTCGTCGGCGACGTCGGCCACGACGGCGAAGTCGAAGTTCCCGGTGCCGAGCCCCAGGTCGGGGCCGAAGGCGTAGGCGTCCAGTTCGGGGATCGCCGCGGGCAGGGCGGCCAGCCCCTCCTGGACGGCCGCCACCTGCTCGGGGGTGATGCCGTCGATCCAGCGGAAGAGCGCGATGTGTCGGAGTGCCATACCCCGAACCTAGCGCCCGGCGGGCGGCACGTCCGCGCCGGACCGGCAGGTGGCCGGCGATTCCGCCCCGGCGACGACAGGGGGCGGCGCACCGGGCGGCGGGCGGCCTGGCGGGGGAGGTGGGAAGCTGTTACGCTACCAAGCGAGCGCTTGTTAATCGTCAGTTCCACCGCCTCTGCACTCGCCCGCGAGGAGCGGACGCCTCTGGACCTCCCCTTCCCATCGACAGGGGGATCCCCCTCGCGGGCGGGCCCTGGGTCCCGGGTCGCGGGTCCCGGGGCCGCGCGACCCGCGACCCGCGACCCGCGGAACCATGCCCCGCCCCGCGGCGGGCCGCCCGCCGCGCCGGCTCCCCCGCGGGGCGCCGCCTCCCCGGCCCGGCGGCGGGGCCACGTGAGGAGCCCGATGAAGTTCTCCACCTTCCACCTCTTCCACCGGTTCGAGGGCGAGACCGCCGCGGAGGTCTACGGACACCACGTGCGGCTGATCGAACTCGCCGAGGAGCTGGGGTTCGACGGGGTCCGCATCGCCGAGCACCACTTCCGCGACTACGGGGCGGTGCCGTCCTCGCTCGGCCTCCTCGCCCACCTAGCCGGCCGCACCGAGCGCCTGCGCCTGGGCACCGGGATCGTGGTGCTGCCCCTGCACCACCCCGTGCACGTCGCCGAGCAGGCGGCCCAGGTGGACGTGCTCTCGGGCGGCCGCCTCGACTTCGGCGTGGGGCGCGGCTACCAGGGCTATGAGTTCGACGGGTTCGGCGTCGACCTGGCCGAGGCCCGGGCCCGGTTCGACGAATCCCTCGACACCGTCCTGGCCCTGTGGAGCGGCAAGCCGGTCCACCGCGTCGGCGAGTTCGGCTCCGTCGCCCCGGGACTGGACGAGGGCGTGGAGCTGGTCCCCCGCCCGGTGCAGCTGCCGCACCCGCCCGTCCACGTGGCGGCCGTCAGCCCCGAGACCGTCGAGCGCTACGCCGCGCGCGGCCTGCCGATCCTCGCCGACCCCGCCGCGCCCTTCCGCAAGGTCGCCGCCGCGGCCGAGGCGTGGCGGGCGACCGCCGCGGCCCACGGCCACGACGCCGGCGCGGCCGAGCTGGTCGTCGCCCGCTCGGTGCACGTCGCCCCCACGGTGCGGCGCGCACGCGAGGACCTGGACCGCTTCGAGGCGGCCTTCGACCGGTCGCGGATCTTCAACGAGCGCAGCGCCCCCATCGACCGCGGCACCGGCGCCACCGCGCAGGGTTTCGAGTACTGGCAGCACCGCTACCTCAAGGGCGGCGACGTGGGCCCCGACTTCCGCTGGGAGCAGCTGGAGGTGGCCGGCGATCCGGAGCGCGTGATCGCCCAGATCCGGATGCTCCGGGAGATGGGGTTCGACCACCTGCTCTGCGATTTCGGCAGCACCCGCCGGATGGCCACCGACGAGGCCGCCGGGCTGCTGCGGCTGTTCGCCGAGGAGGTCATCCCCGCGTTCCGGTAGCGGCGGCGGGGCCGGCCCCGACCGACCGCCCGCCCGCCCGACCACGATCCGGCCATCGGAGGCCCCATGTCCGTGCACGGGCTCACCCTCGGCGACATCCTGCGCGAGCACCGGCGCAGCCGGCCCCGGGTCACCGCATCGGTCGACGGCGGTGTCCGGCTGACCTACGCCCGGCTCGACGACCGCGTCAACCGGCTGGCCGCCGTACTGGCCGCGGCGGGGGTGTCCGCCGGCGACCGGGTGCTGTACCTGGGGCGCAACTCCGTCCACCTCCAAGAGGGACTGTTGGCGGCGGCCAAGCTGGGGGCGGTCTTCGTGCCCGGCAACCGCCGGCAGAGCGCCGACGAGACCGCCTTCGTCCTCGACGACCTCGCGCCCGCCGCCGTGCTGTGGCAGCGCGGGCACGACGCCGGCGAGGACCGCGCCGCGGCCGACGCGCGCGCCGCGGCGGGCGCGCCGGGCCGCTGGCTGGACGGCGGCGGCCCCGGCTATGAACGGCTGCTCGACGCCGCCGACCCCGGCGACCCCGGACGGCCAGTGGACGGCGCGGCCCCCGCGGTCGGCCTCTACACCGCGGCGTTCGACGGCCGCCCGGCGTGCGCGCTGCTCAGCCATGACGCGCTCATCGCCCACAGCGCGGCGATCTCGCTGGTCCGGCGGATCGGGCCGGGCTTCACCTTCCTCAACAGCGGCCCGCTGTTCCACGTGGGCACGCTCATGTTCCACCTGGCGGCGTTCCAGGCGGGCGGCACCAACGTGTTCCTGCCGGCGTTCGACGCGGCGGAGGCCGCACGGCTGATCGAGGCCGAGCGCGTGCACCAGATGTTCGGCTTCGGGCCGATGCTGACCGCGGTCGCCGAGGCCAACCGCGGACCCGGCGGCGCCCCGCGCCACGACCTGTCGAGCCTGGCGTCGGTGGCCCACTCCCCGGAATGGGACGCGCAGGTGAGCGTGGGCACCGACCCCTGGAACGCGTCGGGCATGGGCGGCTACGGCCAGACCCAGGTGGGCGGCATGCTCACCTTCCTCGCCCTGGCACCGGACGGGGCGGGGGGCGCCGGACGCCCCTCCCCCTTCGTCCAGGTGCGCATCCTCGGCCCCGACGGCGCGGAGGTGGCGCCGGGCGCAACGGGCGAGATCGCCGTACGCGGGCGCACCGTGTTCAGCGGCTACCACCGCCGCCCCGGCCTCGACGCGCGGGCGTTCGCCGGCGGGTGGTACCGCACGGGCGACCTGGGCCGCCGCGAGGACGACGGCACCCTGGCGTTCATCGGGCCGCGGCTGCACATGATCAAGTCGGGGAACGAGAACATCTACCCCGCCGAGGTGGAGCGGGCGCTCAAGGAGCACCCGGGGGTCGCCGACGCCGCCGTGATCGGGGTCCCCGACCCCGTGTGGACGCAGAGCGTGCTGGCGGTCGTCTCCCGTACGCCGGGCGGGACGGCGACGGAGCGGGAGCTCATCGAGCACGTCGCCACCGTCATCGCGTCGTACAAGAAGCCCCGGAGGGTGGTGTTCACCGACACCGTCCCGCGCGCGGGCGCGGCACCGGACTACGCGGCCCTCGACGCCGCCCACGGGGGAGGCGGGTACCCGGGCGAGGAGCGCCGGGGAACGTGAAGCCGCGTGTTCGCCGGTGCGGCAGGGGCGGGCGCGTGGACGGCGCACCGGCCGGGACCCGGCGCACGCCCGGAGAAACACGTCGGCCCCAGGAGCGGGGGACAGCTCCTGGGACCGACAGCGGGGGATGCCCACCGCGGCGGATCTCGGGGGCGAAGCCCGCTGCGGTGGTGAGGTGAAGTACGGCGTCGGAACGAGTTAACGGTCGGTAGGTCACGCGTACGGTCACATCAGATAACCGAAATGTCTCGATTAGACGGCGACCCGGGGGTTTGACGCCGATCTGAGCTGCCAGAATAAACGGCACATAAGCAATCACACCAGACGCATTTCGTAATCGGACACTCACGATGCGCCTCTGCGGGCGCCCCGAAAGGGCCGGAGGCGCCCGCGGCTCACAGAACGGCGACGGGGTTGACGGGGCTGCCCGTCCCGCCCTGGACGGGCAGGGGGAGCGCGATGAAGAGGAAGTCGGGCCGTCCGCGGGCGGCGACCGCGCTGCTCAGGTCCTCCAGCCACAGCATCTCCGCGAGGTGGACGCCGTGCCGCCACAGGAGGGTCAGGTGCACGTCGTCGTCCAGGTCCTCCGTGGAGCGGCCGTCGCCGTCCAGCCCCTGGACGGCGGCGTTGTCGGCCGCGACCAGTGAGGGGTCGCGGGCGGCCAGCCAGCGCCCGGCGTCGGCCGCCAGGCCCGGCTGCGCGCCCTGGTAGCGGCCTGGGTCGCGCGGGTCCCACACGCGCGGCCATCCGGTGCGCACCACGGCGGCGTCGCCGGGACGCAGGGAGGACCCCTGGGAATCGGCGATGGCGGCGAGTTCGGCGGCACCGATGCGGTCCAGCGGGCCCAGGTGGTCGACCCCGCGGTGGGCGGCTACGTCGAAGAGCACCCCCCGGGCCACCACCCCCCGGGCTGCGGCGTGCTCGATCCCGAGCCGGCCGGCCCCGTAGCTGCGCACGCGATCGGCGGGGTGCCCGTTGTACAGGCGCTCCCCCGCCCACATGTGGCACAGCGCGTCCATGTGGGTGGTGGTGCCGTGCGGTGAGACGACGACGGCGTCGTCGGCGACTCGCAGCCCCGCGCCCACCGGCCGCGTGCCGGCCGCGTAATCGGCGCCGTCGATGGCCATGTAGTGCTGCGGCAGGGGCCGCCCGCGCACGTGCGGGACGGCGGCCGCGGCCCCGCCCGACGTCGCCCCCTTGATCGGCAGGGCGAGGCTGAGCACCCGCCCGTCACGCGCGGCGGCGAGGCCGGCGAGCACCTCCGATGGTCCGAGCAGGTTGAGCGTACCGACCTGGTCGCCCTCCCCCCACCGCCCCCAGTTGTCCGACGGTGCCGGCATGCGTCGCCTCCCAACGATCGTGGACATCGGCGGCCGAAGCCCCGGACGCACGGCCGGCGGCACGCGCTCCCAGCGGAGCCGCGCCCGCCGGCGGACCGCCACGGGCAACGGGCCCCCGCAAAGAACCCCTCCACCCGGCCACACCGAACGCCCCCGCCTGGTTACTCGCACCCCTGCGCCATCGGCCCTCGGATACCGCCGACCGCCACGGCCTCCTGCCCGCCCCCAACACCGGGGGCCGGGACACCGGGCCTCCGGCCGTGCGGCGAAGGGCGCGCGGGTGCCGCCGCGGTACGGGGGCGGCGGTGCGGCCCGGTAGGCCGCCCGCCGGACCGCCGCGCCGGCCGGCACCGGGCGGTGGTCGCGGCGCTACCCGTGGGGTCATCGCCTCTACCGCCCCGCCGCCCCCGGCGTGCCGCCGGGATCGGGCGGCCCCGTGATCGCGCGGCGCCCGGGAGTCTGAAAGCATCCGGGGAGACGGCCATGGGCCGGTCGCGGACCGGTCCGATGCGGGTAGGGGGCGAGCATGACCGCGCACTCCGAGGTCCACGGGGACTGCGCGCCCGGCTTCGAGCGCGTGCGCAGGGTCTTCGAGCACAACTTCACCCGCGGGCTGGAGACCGGGGCGGCGCTCGCCGTCTACATCGGCGACGAGCCGGTCGTGGACCTGTGGGGCGGTACCGCCGACCACACCACCGACCGCCCGTGGGAGCACGACACCCCCTGCTTCGCGTTCTCCTGCACCAAGGCGCTGACCGCGGCGTCGGCCCTGCGCGTGGCCGAGCGCGGCGGCCACGACCTCACCGCCCCGGTGGCGTCGTGGTGGCCGGAGTTCGCCGCCGCGGGCAAGGGCGCGGTCACCGGCGAGCACCTGCTCTCCCATCAGGCCGGGCTGCCCACGTTCGACCGCACGGTCGCCGCCGCCGAGGCCGCCGACCCCGCGGCCATGGCCGCGCTCCTCGCGGCGCAGCGCCCGCGGTGGGAGCCGGGGACCGGCCACGGCTACCACTCCTTCACCTTCGGCTGGCTGGCCGGGGAGATCGTGCGGCGGCTGGACGGCCGGACGGTGGGCGCGTACGTCGCCGACGAGATCGCGGGTCCGCTGGGCCTGGACCTGTGGGTCGGCGCCCCCGGAGACGTGCTCGACCGCACCGCCCGGCTGACGGCGGGCCCGGCCGGCGCACGCGCGCGCCGCACCGGCTCGGGAGCCCCGCCGACCGGCGACGACGCCGTCTCCCGGATGGCGCGCGCCGCCCAGGACCCCGACAGCCTGCTCTCCCGCACCTTCGCCAACCCCGACATGTCCGGCGTCCCGGGCCGGTTCAACAACCGGGACGTGCTGGCGGCGGGCTGGCCCGCAGCGGGCGTCGTCACCACCGCGCCGGCGCTGGCCGGCTTCTACCGCGACCTGCTCGCGGGCCGGATCATCGCCCCCGCGACCCTGCACGGCGCCCTGACCCCGCGCGTCACCGGCCCCGACCGGGTGCTGCTCCTGGACAGCTCCTTCGGCCTGGGGTTCATGCGCCCCTCCCTGGTCTTCGCGGTGCCGCGCGCGGCCTGGCGGAGCGCCTTCGGCCACACCGGGTCGGGCGGGTCCATCGGGCTGGCCGACGTCGAGCACGGCGTCTCCCTGGGCTACGTGATGAACAGGACGGGGACCGAACTGTCGGGCGGCCTCCGCTCGCTGCGGCTGCTCAAGGCGGTCTACGACTGCCTCGGCTAGCTCCCCGCCGCGGCGCGCGGTGCTCCGGGAGCGCGTTCACTGCATGGTGATCCCCCCGCTGACCGAGAGCGTCTGGCCGGTGATGTAGCCGGCGGCCGGGGTGCACAGGAATCCCACGGCGGCGGCGACGTCATCGGGGGTTCCGAGGCGGCGGGCGGGTATCCGCCGCGCGAGTTCCGCGACCAGGCCGGGGTGGGCGTCGGCGACGGCGCGCAGCATCGGGGTGTCGGTGGGGCCGGGACAGACCGCGTTGCTGGTGACGCCGGCCGCGGCGGTCTCGCGGGCGAGGGTCTTGGCCAGCCCCAGCAGGGCGGCCTTGGTCGCGGTGTAGGCGGCCTCGCCGGCGGACCCGGCGCGTGCGCCGTCGGAGGAGATGAACACCAGCCGGCCGAATCCGCTCTCCGTCATCGCGGGGAGCAGGGCCTGGGTGATGCGCATGGGGGCGCGCACGTTCACCCGCCACATGCGGTCCCAGTCGGCGGGATCGCTCGCGGCGAAGGGCGCGACGACGGCGATCCCCGCGCAGTGCACGAGGACGTCCACGCGGGGTGCGATCGCGCGCAGCCGCTCGATCCCGGCCTCCACGCCGCCGGGGTCGTCGAGGTCGACGGCCAGGAGCCGGCCGCCGGGCACCGCTTCGGCGGTTCGGGCGGAATCGGGGTCGCGGTCGGCGACGACGACCGCCGCGCCCTTGCCCGCCAGCTCCGCGCAGACGGCCCGGCCGATCCCCCCGGCCCCGCCGGTGACGAGGGCCGTGCGCCCCGCGAGCCCGCCGGATCGGTCCGGCAGGGGCCGGGGGTGGGAGCTATCGGCCATCCGCGCCGCCCCCCGGTACCGCGGCCGAGGGTACCGTCCTCCGTACGGCGGTCGCCATGGGCGCCACTCCGGGGACACCGCCGGCGCGCACGGCTGCCGGCGCACGGTCCGCGCTTCCGCTGGCGGTATGGTCCCCCGCCGTGGTCCCCCGGTCGCGGGCATGCCGTGACCGGCCCCGACCCCGGCCCCGGACCTGGTACCGGGCGGGGCCCGGGGACGGGCGGTCGTCGCGGATCGGGGCCTGCCGCCCCCGCCCCGCGCGCACGGTCGGCACGGGCGTGGCGCCGCACCGGTGGCGGCCGTGGCGGCTCGCCGACGAGCGCGGGCGGCGGGGCGCCCCGCCGCGAACCGGGCGGGTGACCATCCGCGCCCGGCCCGCACCTGTTGTCGAGGTCACTGTTCACCCCCTGTCGCCCGCGCGTCGGCGGTCGTCGCCGCGGGCGGCCGACGGATCCTTGTCCAATAACCAAGCATACGCTAGTTTGGCAAAAATACCGACGCCCATTCGAGGAGGTCGGGCGTATGGACGGCTCTGGAGACCGCCTTCTCCCGGTCCCCACTCCATTGACCGCGCCGTACTGGTCGGCGTGCAGGCAGGGCGTGCTCGCCATCCAGCGGTGCGCGGCGTGCCGGCGCTTCGTTCACTTCCCCGAGTCCGTCTGCCCGTTCTGCCGCGGGACCGTCCTCGGCTTCGAACCCGTCTCCGGTCGCGGGCACGTCGTCACCTACACGGTCGTGCACCGCCCGTTCGCCCCCGGGTTCGCCGACCAGGTCCCCTACGCCGCCGCCTGGGTGGAGTTGGCCGAGCAGCCCGGCCTGCGCGCCTTCGGCCGGGTCCGCGGCTGCCCGCCCGGCGAGGTCGCCATCGGCATGGCCGTCCGGACGACCTTCACCGACCTGCCGGGGTTCGGCCCCATTCCCGACTTCCGCCCCGAGGAGAGCGATGGCTGACGGCCCGCCCGGCATCACCGGAACCATCCGCGCGATCCTGTACCCCGGCCCCGATATCGCCGCCTGCCTGCCCTTCTACCGCGACGGGCTCGGGTTGCCGGTCCGCTTCACCGACGGCGACCGGTTCGCCGCCCTGGACGGCGGCGCCGTGACCCTGGCACTGGCCTCCGGCGACGAGGACGTCACGGGCGGGGTGCCCGCCATCGCGGTCGAGGTCGCCGACGTCGGGGCCGCGG
This sequence comes from Nocardiopsis mangrovi, assembly GCF_042653925.1. Lineage (NCBI taxonomy): Bacteria > Bacillati > Actinomycetota > Actinomycetes > Streptosporangiales > Nocardiopsidaceae > Nocardiopsis > Nocardiopsis mangrovi. The sequence continues at coordinate 58,234 of NZ_JBHSFQ010000027.1, read as the reverse complement.
TGGCGGACCTGGCCGCGCGCGGCGCGCGGGTGATCCGGCCGCCGGAGCGCGGCCCGCACGAGACGCGCGCCGCCGTCCTCGACCCGGCCGGCAACCCCGTGGTCCTCACCGCCCGCCGCCCCGCCGACCGAGACCGGCCCGGCGGCGCCCGATGACGACCTCGGCCGGTCCCCGGCCCCCGCCCCCGGAACGACCGCGCCCCGCCCGGCGCCGGGGCGCGCCACGGGCCTGCCACGGGAACGACCGCACCGCCCTACCCGCCTGCCGCGCCCCGCCGGCCGCTCACCGGGCCACCGCTCACCGGGCGACCGCTCGACCCGACCGACGCCACGCCCCCGCCACGGGCCGCCCACGAAGCGACCGCCCCGCCCTGAGCGGCGCCGTCCGCCGCCCCGAGACCAGGAAGGAAGGGATGCCCCGTGTCGACCGCCGCGGCCGCCGACCCGTTCCAGAACTACGGGTACGCGGTCCTCACCGCCAACGCCCTCGCCGCCCCCGGGCGGATCGCGCTGACGCACCAGGGCGGCCCCGGGCTCTCCTACGACGCCTTGAACCGGTCCGTGAACCGCCGCGCGCACGCGCTGACCGCGGCGGGCGTGCGGCCCGGCGAGCGCGTGGCCGCGCTGCTCGGCGGGACGCTCGCCGTCGCCGAGGTCTACCTCGCCCTGTTCAAGATCGGCGCCGTCACCGTCGCCCTCAACCCCTTCTGGGACGCCGGCGTCCTGGCCCACGCGGTCGGGCGCTCGCGCGCCACCACCCTCGTCCACGACGCCGGCACGGACGGCCTCGCCGCCGCGGTGCGGCCGCGGCTGCCCGGCGTCGGGCGGTGGGTGCGGGTGGGCGGCCCCGCTGAGGGGTCGGCCGACCTCGACGCCCTGGCCGCCGAGGCCCCCGACTCCGAACCGGAGGTCCACGGCAGCGGGGACGATCCGCTGGCCCTGTTCCCCACCTCGGGCTCCACCGGGCCGCCCAAGGCGGTCGTGCACAGCCACGCGAGCGCGCTGGCGACCGCCCGGCTCTGGGCCGACGTGCCCCGGGGCGAGGACGCGGTCTTCGGGACGGGCGCGATCATCTGGGGGATCGGCTTCCCCTCCATCGCCGGACCCGCGCTCCACGGCGGCCTGCGGCTCGTCCTGGAGCAGGAGTGGAGCCCGCGCACGCTCCTCACGGTGGTGCCCCGCGAGAAGGTCACCCACATCAGCGTGATCCCGAGCTTCTTCGCCGCGCTCCTGGCCGACGGCGCGCACGCCGACGCCGACCTGTCCTCGCTGCGCACCATCATCCTGGGCGGCGAGCCGATCGCGCCGGCCCTGCTCGCTCGCGTCCGCGAGCGCCTGCCGCAGGCCGCCGTCTACGGCTACTACGGGCAGACCGAAGCGCCCTACAGCGCCTTCGGCCGGATCGACGGGCCGGGGCGCGACCCCCGCTCCGCTGGCCGGGCGCGGACGGGCTGCGCGATCCGCGTCACGGACCCCGCGGGGACGCCCGTGGTGGACGAGGTCGGCGAGATCAACCTCGCCGGCCCGCACCGCATGCTCGGCTACGACGGGGCGCCGGAGCGGACGGCGGCGGTGCTGCGCGGCCCCTGGTTCGTCGGCGGGGACCTCGGCCGGATCGACGCCGGCGGCCGCCTGCGCGTTCTGGGGCGCCGCTCCGACACGATCCTCAAGCACGGCAGGTGGACGCCGCCTTCGGTGATCGAGGAGGCCGCCGCCGAACTGGACGCGGTGGCCGAGGCCGGCGCGGTGGGCTGGCCCGCCCACCCCGACGGCGCCGCACCGGCCGAGCAGCGGGTGCTCCTCGCGGTGGTCCCGAGGGCAGGAGCCGATCCGGCCCCCGCCCGGATCGCGGCCGCGCTCGCGGCCCGGCTCCCCGCCCATCAGCGCCCGGACCGCGTGGTGGTCACCGGCCGGCTCCCGCACGGCCGGGACGCGTCGGGCGGTCCCGGGAAACTGCTCCGCTCCGAGATCCGCGTGCTCCACGCGCCCGGAGAAGACCCGTAGCGCCACGGCCGCCCCCGCGGACCGTGGCACGGGCCGCCCCCCGGCCCGATCAGGACCGGAGGGCGACTTCCCGACCGATCGGGGAGGTCACGCCGCCGTGGGACGCGAAATCACACGGCGGCGTGTCTAATCGGTCGGACGCACCCGCGTCCAGCGCACATTCGTGGAGCGGGCACGAACGTACACGGGTGCCACACTCTGCGACCCCGGCTCCTGTCGACGCCGGTGTCGTCCCGCTCACCATGGATTCTTCCTTCTCGAAGCCGCCCGCGGCAGACCCAGGAGGGTCCTCAATCCGCAGCCGTACCGGTGGGCCCACGGACCCATGGACACCCGGCACGGTCCCTTCCGCCCCGACCGCCCCACCGAAAGGCCGCGCCCGTGCCCCTCACCGACGTCGTTCCGGAACCGCAGGTGAAGCGGCTGATCGCCGCCGCCGGGATCGCCGTGCCGCGCGGCCGGACCGCGCCCGGGGCCCAAGGACTGGCGCGGGCGGCGGCCGGGCTGTCCGCCCCGCTGGTCCTCAAGGCCCATGGGCCCGGCATCGCGCACAAGAGCGAGCACGGTGCCGTCGTGCTCGGCCTCGGCGGTCCCGACGCCGTGGTGCGGGCCGCCGAGCGGATGGGGGCGGCGCTGGCCGGGCGCGGGCTGCCGCCCGCCGGGTTCCTGGTGGAGGAGCAGGTCGACCCGGGGGTGGAGCTCATCGTCGGCGCCGTGCGCGACGCGTCCTTCGGGCCGCTGCTGCTCGCGGGGCTCGGCGGGATCTGGGCGGAGCTGATCGGCGACACCTCGCTGCGGCTGTGCCCGATCGGCCGCGGCGACGCCGAGGCGATGCTCGGCGAACTGCGGGGCGCGGCGCTGCTCGACGGCGCGCGCGGCGCGCCGCCGGTCGACCGGGCGGCGCTGGCCGACCTGCTCTTGGCGGTGGGCGGTCCCGGGGGGATCGCGGAGCGCCTGGGGCCGGTCCTGGGCGAGTTCGAGCTGAACCCCGTCATCGCCGGGCCCCGGGGCGCCGTCGCCGCCGATGCGCGGCTGATCCCGGCCGCGGGGACGCGGGCCCCGGCCGTCCTGCCCGCGCCCGGGCGAACGTTCCCGGGGCGAACGTTCCCGGGGCGGGCGGCGCCGGGGCGGGCGGCGCCGGGGCGGGCGGCGTCCGCCGAGCGGGCACCGGAGACGGACTTCGGTCCGCTGTTCGCCCCGCGCGGGGTGGCCGTCGCGGGCGCGTCGGCGCGCCGCCCGGGCTTCGGCAACATGCTCTTGGGCCAGTACCGGGCGGCGGGGTTCCCCGGGACACTGCTGGCGGTGCACCCGGAGGCCGCGGAGGTCGACGGCGTGCCCGCGGTGCCCTCGCTGCGCGACGCGGCGGGCCGAGTGGACTACGCGCTGGTGGCGCTGCCCGCCGCGGCCTGCGCCGACGCGGTGCGCGATGCCGCCGGCATCCCGTTCGTCCAGGTGGTCAGCGGCGGGTTCGCCGAGTCCGGCCCGGAGGGTGCCGAGCTGGAGCGCGGCCTGCTGGCGGCGGCGCGCGGCGTCGGCACCCGGCTGCTGGGGCCCAACTGCATGGGCGTCTACTCCCCCGCCGGCGGGCAGACCTTCCTCGGCGGCCCCGCCGCGGGCCCGGGGCGGATCGCCGTGGTGTCGCAGAGCGGCGGGCTGGCGGGCGAGGTGGTCCGGGTGGGCGAGAGCCGCGGGCTGCGCTTCTCCAAGGTCGCCACGCTCGGCAACAGCGCCGACGTCTCCCCCGCCGAGCTCGTCCGCCACCTCGGCGCCGACCCCGGAACCGGGGTCCTCGGCCTGTACCTGGAGGACCCCCGCGACGGGCGGGCGCTGTTCGAGGCGCTGCGGGAGGCGCGGGGGCGGCTGCCGGCCGTGCTGCTGGCGGGCGGGCGCAGCGCGCAGGGCCGCCGTGCGGCGGCGTCGCACACGGGGGGCATGGTGGGCGACGGCCGCGTCTGGCGGGCGCTGGCCCGGCAGTGCGGGGCCGGGCTGGTGCACGGCCAGGACGCGCTCATCGGGGCGCTGGACTTCCTGGACCTGCACGCCGGGCGCCGGATCCGCGCCGACGGCCCCGGGGTCCTGGTAGTGGGCCCCAGCGGCGGTGCGGGGGTGCTGGCCGCCGACGTGTTCGACGCGGCGGGGATGCGGATGGACCCGCCCGGCGACCGCGCCCGGGCCGCGCTGCGCGCTCTGGGGCTGGGCGCGGGCGCTCCGCTGGGCAACCCGCTGGAGGTACCGGTGGGGCCCAGGGGCGCCCCGGAGCTGCTCGCCCGCGCGGCGGAGGCCGTCGCCGCCGAGCACGGGGTGCCCGACGTGGTGGCGCACATCAACGTGCAGAGCTTCGCGGCCTACGCGGAGGCCGCCGCGCCGGCGGCGGCCCCGGACGGTCCCCGCGACGGGGCGGTCGACCCGGCCTACGCACGGCTCCCGGACCTCGTGTCGGCCCTGGCCGCACTCCAGGCGGCCCTTCCGGGCACGCGGGTCACGCTGGTCCTGCGCAACACCGAATGCGGCCCACCTGGGCTGACCGGCCGGCTGCGCGCAACGGCGCGCGCCGCCGGCATCCCGGTCTACACGTCGATGGAGGCCGCGGCCGCCGCCGTCGCCGCGGGCAAGGCGGCCCTCTCCCCGGACGGCCGGCCGGGGCCGGCGGAGCCGCCCGGAGAGCGGTAGCGCGCGGAGATCCGCGCACGGGCGGGCCGGGCGCGGGCGGGCGGTATGGAGGGTGTCGCCGCGGGGGCGGGCGGGGTCAGCTCACGCGGGTGGTGAGCAGGTACGCCTCAGGGGCGTCGGGGTCGATGATGTCGGTGACCTTCCACGTCTGGCCCGCGACCGTGAACGTGTCGCCGACGCGGACGTCGATCATGCCGGTCCGGCGCCACTCGCCCGGACCGCCGATCTTGGCGACGGGGCGTCCCTGTTCGTCCACCCAGAACCGCCCGCCACCCACCGGGCCGCCGGCGAACCGGTCATTGCGGCCGTAGGTGATCTTCTCCTGAGCACCGACTTCGTGAGCCACGTTCGACTCTTCTCCCGTCATTCGGGTTGGCCTCGGTCAACATAATGCCGCACCGAAAAGCATTACCGACCATGGATTCCGCATACGGATTCCCAGAATCTTACATCCCGACAATGCAATTGCATAAGGGGTTTCGTCACAGCCCGTCGTCGAATGCCCCTCCTGACAAGGATTATGCCGCCGCAGGCAAACGCCTCCGACGGCACATAAGGGTGAACGAGCCCGTTACGGGCCGATCAGCCGCCGAGGTCCACCACCGCCGCGACCGGCCCGCCGCCCGAAGGCCCCTGGTGCACCGCCGCGACCGAGACGAACACCGCGGGATCACCGGTCACCGCCGCGACGACACCGCCCACGGTCGCCTTGATCTGGCGGTGCCAGTGCACATCCGAATCGTCCAGCATGATGTTGCGCCTGCCGCGCACCCGGCCCGTGGGATCCGCCTCGCACTTGAGGAACACGTTCACCAGCCGTCCATCCAGGTCGTCGGGGCGCGGGCGCTCGGGCAGCGCCAGCCCCGCCGAGCGGATCGCCGACCACACGCCGTCGGCGTCCAGCGCGTCCGCCATCACGCCGTGCCCCACCCGGAACCGGCCGCCGACCCCGCGCGCATTGCCCACGACCACGATCTGGGCGCGGTCCAACTCGACGCCCGAGGAACACGAGGCCACCGACGAGTACAGCGAGAGGTCGGCGTGGATCTGCGCGGCCGACGGCTCCTCGATCTCCCCGAGCGCCGTGGCGATTCCCAATGCCGTCGTCGAATTGGAAACGTCCATGGATTTCAGGGTGTCCTCGGTGAACACGTCGTGCCCGCGCGCCTTCGCGTCGTTGATCGTTTCCAGGACCAGCAATGGGGTCTTGGTCTGCACATAATGGACATCGGCGGGATCGGAGATACCGGCACCGCGCATGGCGTCGCGCACACCGGCGGCGACCTTGCGCACCATCGCCGGCCGCCCGATGTCCTCGGGGAGGATGGCCTCGCTCATCGCGACGCCCACGGTCACCCGCGGCTCGTCACCGGGCGCATAGCGCCCCTCGGGCGCGTGCGCGAAGACCGTGGCGTGCGGTGCGAGGACGCCGTCGGTCCCGCCCGACCACACCAGCGGCACGCCGGCGATGCCGGCGGCGCTCCGGGTGCCCTTGGCCTCCAGCACCTCCCGGAAGGCGCGGTCGGCGAGGATCCGGGTGTAGTCGTTGACACCCCCGTTGCCCTCGGTCTTGCCGATCACCGCCAGGACGTCGTCGGCGGCGAACGCGCCGCCGTCGATCAGCCGGGCCAGCCCCGACGCGTCCGTCACGCTCTCGATCGCCACCTTGTGCACTTCGACCGGCCTCGTCATGCGCGGCCACCTCATCTCCTGGTCGTCCACTGGTGCGCCGCCCGGGCCCGGGCGGCCCTGGTCACAGCCGGTCCACCTCGGGGAAGGGGGCGCCGCCGGAGAGCACGGCATAGCCCGGCCCCCGGTCGAAGAACGGGGGGTCGGCCGGGCGCTCGCGGCGCATGCGGCCGCGCAGTGCGCCGACCGCCGCGGAGTCGGCGTAGGGCGCGTCGGCGGGCCCTTCGACGGGCACCCCGTAGTCGTCGCGGGCGGCCCGGCGCGACACCTTGCCGCACCGCACGTCGGCGACGACGGCGCCGACCGGCCGCTCCAGCGGGTCGCCCCATCCGCCGCCGCCGGTGGTGCGGATGCGGATGACCTCTCCGGCGCGGACGGGCTCGCCGTCGACCAGTCCGCCCATCTCGCGCTCCCGGGGGCCGCCGGGGTCGATGGTGACCTGGAAGGGCGCCCCCGCGCGCCCGCCCTTGACCCCCCAGCACGACAGGATGGACCGGTCGGCGATGGACATGAACGAGGCGTCGCGCAGCATCCGGATGTGCTTCTCGTAGCCCAGTCCGCCCCGGTGGTAGCCGGCGCCGCCGGAGTCGCGCGCCAGGCCCAGCCGCTCGACGATGAAGGGGAACCGCGACTCGGTGAACTCGGTGGGCAGGTTGCGGGAGTCCGGGACGACGTGGATGGTGTCCTCGCCGTCGGCGTAGTGGCGGCCGCCCGACCCGCCGCCCAGCACTTCGCGCATCAGGTAGGGGGCGCCGTCGGCGCCGGTCCCGTGGATCCCGGTGTAGCGGATGGTCTCCTGGTCGGCGGGCATCCGGCCGTCGACCGCCTTGGCCAGCACCCCCGAGAGGACCCCCAGCAGCCGCAGGATGACGAAGGTCCGGGCGTTGGTGGGGGCGGGGAAGACCGGGGTGAGCAGGGTGCCCTTCTCCGGGAACCGCATCTCGATGAGCGGCACGACGCCCTCGTTGACGTCCAGTTCGGCCATGCGCTCGGGCGAGTCGGCCAGGTTGCGCAGCACCGGCGCCAGCCACTTCTTGAGGAAGTTGCCGTCGGCGTAGTCGCCGGCGTGGTTGATGGGCCCCTTGGCCTGCGGAGAGGTCCCGGTGAAGTCGATGACGATCCGGTCGGGCACCTTGGTGAGGGTGATGCGCTGGCGGTGCAGCCGGGGCGCCTCGACCCCGTCGTGCTCGGCGTAGTCCTCCCAGACGTAGGTGCCGTCAGGGATCTTGGCGAGGATCTCGCGCCGGTAGGTCTCGGTGGTCGTGCCCAGGATCGACTCGAAGCAGGACTCGACCGCGCCGCGCCCGTAGCGGTCGAAGAGTTCCGCCAGCCGCCGGGCGCCCATGAGGCAGGCCGAGCACTCGGCGTCGAGGTCGGCCGCCAGGGACTCGGGCATGCGGGAGTTGCGCACCATGATCCGCAGGGCGGCGTCGTTGGGCACGCCCTGGTCCCACAGCTTGATGGGCGGCACCATGAGCCCCTCCTCGAAGACGGAGGTGGCGCCTGAGGGCATCGACCCGGGGCAGGCGCCGCCGATGTCGTCGTGGTGGCCGAACGCCTGGACGAACGCCACGACCTCGGGGCCGTTCCCGCTGTCGTGGAACACGGGCACGGTGACGCACAGGTCGGGCAGGTGGCCGATTCCGCCTTCGGACTCGTAGACGTCGTTGTGGAAGAAGACGTCGCCGGGTCGCATGGCGGCCACGGGGAAGTCCCGCGCGACGGGGTGCACGAGGGCGGAGTAGGAGCGGCCGGTGAGCTTGCGCAGCCGGCGGTCGTGGATGCCGGCGCGGAAGTCGTGGGCGTCGCGGATCATCGGGGACCGCGACGTTCGCGCGATGGCGGTCTCGACCTCCTTCTCCACCGATGCCAGCGTGCCTTCGACGATGGCCACGAGAACGGGGTCGGCGGGCTGCGGGCGGGCGGGGGTCGCGGTCACGGCCGGACCCCCTGAACGGCGCCGGCGCGATCGGCGGCCCGGGATGCGGGGGAGGCCGCGGCGCGGGCGCGGCCGGTGACGACGATGGTGCCGGTGGGGTCGACCTCCGCGGTGAACCCAGGGTGCAGCGGGAGGGTCGCGCCGAACTCCTCGATGACCGCGGGGCCGGTGATCCGGTCTCCGGGGGCGAGCAGGTCGCGCCGGTGGACCGGTGTGCGCAGGTAGCCGCCGGCGTCGAAGCGCACCGGGCGCTCCCCTGCGGGGGAGCGCCCGGGGCCGCCGCGCGGCGGCGGTTCCCAGGGCTCGGGACGGCGGATCAGGCCGGTGCCCGTTACCCGGAGGTTGACCCATTCGACCTGCTGGCGCGGGTCGCCGCGGAAGTCGTAGCCGTAGAGGCGGCGGTGGCCGTCGTGGAAGGCGCCGGCGACCTCCGCCGTCAGGCGGGCGCCGACGGGCCCTTCGGGCACCGGGACCCGGACCTCGTAGGCCTGGCCGAAGTAGCGGAGGTCGGCCGTGCGCTCGTGGCGCACCCGCTCGGGCCGCCCGCCGAACCCCTCGGCGCGCAGCGCCGCGGCGGCCTCGGCGTGCAGGTCGCCGAACACGGCCGCCGCGGCTGCGGGGTCGAGGTCGTCGTGGCGGCGGACGAAGGTGCGCACGTGGTCGTTCTTGACGTCGACGGCGAGCAGCCCGTAGGCGGAGACGTTGCCGGGGTCGGGCGGCACGACGGCCCCCGCCAGGCCGAGGACGTCGATGAGCGGGCACAGCAGCAGCGACCCGGACCCGCCGAAGGCGGCCATGTGGAAGTCGCGGACGTCGAGGCCGCGCTGCACGGTGACCCGGCGCAGGGCGTTGGCCTGGTTCCACGCCGAGACCTCCAGGATCCCGGCCGCTGCCTCCTCGGCCCCGATCCCCAGCCGGGCGGCGAGCGCGGCGATGCCCGCGCGGGCAGCGGCGGCGTCGAGGGGGATCTCGCCGCCGAGCAGGTGCGGGGGGATCCGGCCGAGCATGACGTGGGCGTCGGTGACGGTGGGCTCGGTGCCCCCCTTGCCGTAGCAGATGGGGCCGGGGTCGGCGCCCGCCGAGGCGGGGCCGACCTTGAGGGTGCCTTCGGGGGCGATCCAGGCGATCGACCCGCCGCCCGCTCCCACCGTGACGATGTCGATCATCGGGATCTTGGACGGGTAGGGGCCGATGGCGCCCTCGGTGGTCAGGCCGGGCTCGCCGCCGATGACCACGGAGACGTCGGTGGAGGTGCCGCCGCCGTCGAGGGTGAGGATGCGGTCGAAGCCGGCGCGCCCGGCCAGCACCGCGGCGCCCAGCGCCCCGGCCGCCGGGCCGGAGAGCACGGTGGTGATGGGCCGCTTGACGACTTCGGCGGCCGAGGTGACGCCCCCGTTGGACTTCATGACCAGGAACGGGGGGCGTGCGGCGCGGGCCGGCCCGCCGGGGGCGTCCGGGGAGCCGTCCGCGCCGGCCGCGGGGCCGGCGGAGTCGAGGCGCTCGCCGATACGGGCGATGTAGCGGGCGACCCCGGGCTTGACCGCGGCGTCGACCAGGGTGGTCATCGAGCGCTCGTACTCGCGGTACTCCCGCAGGACGTCGGAGGAGATGGAGACGGTCGCCGCAGGGTGCTCGGCGCGCAGGATGTCGCGGACCCTGCGCTCATGGGCGGGGTCGGCGTAGGAGTGCAGCAGGCACACCCCGATGGTGTCGATCCCGCGGTCGCGGAACCACCGGCCGGCGGCCGCGGCCTGCGCCTCGTCGAGCGGGCGCAGCTCGGCCCCGGTGTGGTCGAGCCGTCCGCCGACCGTGCGCACCAGGTCGGCGGGGACGATGCGGTCGGGTTTCACCCAGAAGTAGGAGTTCCCGTAGCCGTCGGGGACCGCCTGGCGGGCGATCTCCAGGACGGCCTCATAACCCTCGGTGGTGATGAACCCGAGGCCGCCGGTGCGCCCCTCCAGCAGCAGGTTGGTGGCGACCGTGGTGCCGTGCGACAGCGACGTGACGGCGGTGTCGCCGCCGAGGGCCGCGAGGACCTTGGCGACGGCGTCCATGAACCCCGCCGACGGGTCGCCGGGGGTCGAGGGTGTCTTGGTGGCGACCAGCTCCCCGGTGTCCTCGTCCAAGGCCACCGCGTCGGTGAAGGTGCCCCCGGTGTCGATCCCGATCCGGACCCGGCGCGTTCCCGCCATGCTGTCCCCTCCGTGCGGTGGCGTGGGCGGCCACTTCGGATGCCACCGAAATTCCAACCCACCGCACCGGGGCGGGGAATCAGCAAGACCTGACAATCACCCCGCCACCCGTTGGGCGATCGGCGTTCCCCGGACCGCCCCGGCGCCTGCCGGAAGATGATCGGACGGAGCCGGAGAGGATGCGCCATGGCCGGGCGGGGGGCGGAAGGCGCCGAACACACGACGAGCGCCCGACCCGCCGAGCCGGCGGCGCGACACGCGCCGCGCGCCGGGAGCGGCCCGCGCATGCCGGGCGCACCCCCGGTCCCGTGCCGCCGGCAACGGCGGCCGGTCCGGGCGATGCGGGGCGGCCCGCCGTCTCAGCCGTTCCGACAGCCCGGCAGGCGGCACGGGCGAGCCCACGGGCCGGGCCCGCACGCGCGGACCGGCCGACCGGAGGCGGAGCGCCCGACCGCAGGGGACGATGCCGGAGACGGCCCGATCGCACGGACCGCCTCGCGCCTCGGACGCCGGCCGCCTCCACTCTCCGGCGGAGGCCCGGCGCCCGGGGCGGGGCGGCACCTCGGCCGGCCGGACGCCGAGCGGGCGAGCGGGGCGTGCTCGCGGGCGCGCCCGCGAACCAGGGCGGGCGGATGGTGGCGGGCGGCCGGGCGAGGGGGTCGCGGGTGCCCTCCACCGGGCGGCCGACGGCGGCAGGGGGTCAGCCGCCGCCTCGGAGGTAGGTGAGGACCGCCAGGACGCGGCGGTTGACGTCGTCGTCGGGCGGGAGGTCGAGTTTGGCCAGGATGTTGCCGATGTGCTTGCCGACCGCGGCCTCGCTCACGTGCAGGCGGCGGGCGATGGCGTTGTTGGAGTGGCCCTCGGCGATCTCCCCCAGGACCTCGCGCTCGCGCTCCGACAGCCGCGACAGCGGGTCGCGCCGGCGGCGCAGCAGCTGGCGGACCACCTGCGGGTCCACCACCGTTCCGCCGCCCGCCACCCGGCGCAGCGTCGCCACGAAGTCCGCGACGTCGGCCACGCGCTCCTTCAGCAGGTAGCCCACCCCGCGTCCGTCGTCGGAGTCGAGCAGGTCGGCGGCGTAGCTCTGCTCCACGTACTGGCTCAGCGCGACCACGGCCAGCGCGGGGTGCTCGCGTCGCAGCCGCACGGCCGCCCGCAGGCCCTCGTCGGTGAACCCGGGAGGCATCCGGATGTCGGTCACCACCAGGTCCGGGCCGTGCTCGCGGACCGCCGCGACCAGCGCGTCGGCGTCGCCCACCGCCGCGCAGACGGTGCAGCCGAAGCGTTCGAGCAGGCCCGACAGGCCCTCGCGGAGTAGGACGCCGTCCTCGGCCAGGACGATGCGCAGCGGGGTCAGATCTGCCGGCACGGGAGCTCCACTCTCAGTCGGGTCGGTCCGCCCTCGGGGCTGGACAGCAGCATTCTTCCGTCCATGACGGCGACGCGGTCGGCCAGGCCGGTCAGCCCGGTCCCGCGCCGCGGGTCGGCCCCGCCGCGCCCGTCGTCGCCGATCTCCAGGACGAGGCGGTCGCCGTCCTGGCGCGCGTCGACCCATGCCGATCGCGCCCCGCCGTGCTTGACCGCGTTGGCCAGGCCCTCCGCAGCCACGAAGTAGGCGCTGCCCTCGACGTGGGCGGGCAGCCGCACCGGCACGTCGGCGCCGACCCGTACCGGCAGCGGGCAGCGGTCGGCGAGTTCGGCCAGGGCCGCGGGCAGGCCCCGGTCGGTGAGGACCCGCGGGTGGATGTTGTGGATCAGCTCGCGCAGATCGGCGATCACCTCCTTGGCCTGGTCGTGCGCCGCGGCGACCGCCTGCCCGGCCGGGGAGTCGCCGGGCAGGTCCAGGCGGGCCAGCCCGAGCTGCATGGTCAGGGCGACCAGGCGCTGCTGGGCGCCGTCGTGCAGGTCGCGCTCGATGCGCCGCCGCTCGGCCTCGAAGGCGTCGACCAGGCGCGCCCGCGACCGGGTGACCTCGATGAGTTCCACCCGCAGCTCCTCGGCGCCGCGCCCCTGGAGCAGGGCGCGGGCCAGTGCGCCCTGCGCCGCGGCGACCAGGGTCAGCAGGTAGGGCGTCGCCGCCAGCAGCACCAGCCCGACGGCCACCGCCGGCCAGGTCTCCGCCGACCGGGTGGCCACGATCGGGCCGAGGTTGACCGGCCCTTCGGCGACCAGCAGCGGGGTCGCGAGCAGCATGGCGGTCAGCAGCGGCAGCCCCCACAGCAGCGCCCACGCGGGCAGCAGGAGGCAGCCGAGCGCCAGGTAGGCCAGCTCCCGCCAGGTGGCCGGCTCGGTATAGCGCAGCCGCAGCCACGCCCACAGCCCCGGCGCCTCGGGCGTCCGGTGCCCGTCGGCGGCCGGGCGGCGGTCGATCAGCCGCAGCCGCAGCCGCTCGGCCGCTGCGGCCGGGAGGGTCGCCAGCGGGCCCAGCCCGCCGACGAGGACGCCCCCGCCGACCAGCAGCGCCACCGACGTCGTCACGTCGGGCAGGCCGTGGGTACCGGTCTCGAGGAGGCGGATGGCCAGGATGATCCAGGGCAGGGCCATGACCAGCAGCGGGAACGTCAGCAGGGACAGGACCGGCGCGGTCGAGAGCGTGTAGAACGCCGACCGCCACGGCCACGCCGTGCGGAGGAACCCGGGTCGCGGCAGCGCCTGCAACGCGGTCCGGGGCGGGGTGTCGGGCACGGCTCCACGCTATGCGCGCGGCACGGGCCGCGCGATCGCCCGGGGCGGAGTCCCGGGGGTAGGGCGGGCCCTACCCCCGGGCGCCGTGGCGGTGGGTCAGCCCTGCGCGCCCGAGGGGCGCTTGAGCTTGCCGACGAAGTTCTCCAGCTGGGAGGAGAAGGGGTGGTCGTGCACCATGTAGGTCCACGTCATCGACGGCCGCTTGACCCCGAGCTCGGCGACGTCGATCGTGCCGTCGGCGGCCTCGGCCTCGCCGAAGGACTCCGCGGCCCGCGTCCTGGCGCCGTCGAGGAAGCCCTTGAACTCCGGAACGGCGTCGCGGTTGAACTCGTCGAGCGGGTCGCGGCGGCCCAGGAACCGCAGGTGGATGCCCTCGCGCAGTTCCGCGAGGAACGCGTTGTGGTCGGTCCAGCCGCGGTCGAGGTGGTAGAGCGTGATCAGCCGGGCCGCGCGGGCGACTTCGTCGGCCCCGGCGTCGTCGACGAGGTCGGCGTGGTGGGCCGCGCAGTCGACCGCGAGCTGGCGGTCGCCGAGGTCGTCGGTCAGGACGGCCTCGCGGTGCTCCAGCACCACGCTGCGCTGGACGTCGATCAGCTTGTTGTAGCGCCAGGTGTTGCGGTGGATGTCCAGCAACTGGCCCTCGGAGACCCGCTGGGCGTGGTCGACCATCCGCAGCCAGCTGGGGTCGGTGATCTCGCCGTCGCCGGCGGCCTCGTAGCCGCGGGTCTCGGGGGCGTTGTTGGCGACCAGGTCGTCCTCGACGGAGACGAAGAAGGTCGAGGTGCCGGGGTCGCCCTGGCGCCCGGCGCGGCCGCGCAGTTGGTCGTCGAGGCGGCTGCTGGGGTAACGGCCGTAGCCCATGACGTGGACCCCGCCGGCCTCCACGACGCGGTCGCGGTCGGACATGTCGCTGCCGCCCAGGCGGATGTCGGTGCCGCGCCCCGCCATCTGGGTGGAGACGGTGATGGCGCCGTGCGTGCCGGCCTCGGCGATGATCGCGGCCTCGTCGGAGTCGTTCTTGGCGTTGAGGACCACGCACTCCAGGCCGGCGTCGGCCAGCCGCTTGGCGAGGAGTTCGGACTCGGCGACGTCCTGGGTGCCGATGAGGATCGGCCGCCCGGTGGCGTGCACCTCGGTGGCCTCCTCGATGAGGGCGTCCTCCTTCTCCTCACGCGTGGCGTAGAGGCGGTCGGGCTGGTCGGTGCGCACACACGGCTTGTTCGGCGGGATGACGGCGACTTCGAGCTCGTAGAACTCGCGGAGCTGGTCGGCGACCGCCATGGCGGTACCGGTCATGCCGCAGCGGGTCGGGTAGCGCAGCACCAGCGCCTGGACCGTGATGGAGTCGAGGACCTCGCCGGTCTCGGAGACGTCGACCTTCTCCTTGGCCTCGACCGCGGCCTGGAGGCCGTCGGGCCAGCGCTGGAGCAGGGCGATGCGCCCGCGGGACTCGTTGATGATCCGGACCTCGCCGTCGCGGACCACGTAGTGGACGTCGCGCTGGAGCAGCACGTGGGCGTGGAGGGCGAGGTTGACCCGGGGCAGGACGGAGGTGTCGTCCTCGTCGTAGAGGTCGATGCCGCCCAGGGCACGTTCGACGTTGTCGATGCCGGTGTCGGTGAGCTGGACGTTGCGGCCTTCGTTGTCGATCTCGTAGTCGATGCCCGGCTTGAGCGTGCGGACGAGCTCGGCCATTTCGAGGTCGGCGTCGGAGTGCTCGGCGGCACCGGCCAGGACCAGGGGCACGCGGGCTTCGTCGACCAGCACAGAGTCGGCTTCGTCGATCAGCGCGATCCCGGTGTCGGGCACGACGCGGTCGGCGGTGTCGGTGACCATGCGGTCGCGCAGGACGTCGAAGCCGAGTTCGCTCACCGACGCGTAGGTGATGTCGGCGGAGTAGGCGGTGCGGCGCTCCGCGGGGGTGGACTCCTCGCCGATCCAGGCGACGGCCACGCCGAGCAGGTCGTAGAGGGGCCGCATCCATTCGGCGTCGCGCCGGGCGAGGTAGTCGTTGACGCTCAGCACATGCACGCGCTGGCCGCGCAGGGCGAACCCGGCGGCCGCCAGAGCTCCGGCGAGGGTCTTGCCCTCGCCGGTGGCCATCTCGGCGATGTGGCCGTCGAGGAGCGCCATCACCCCGAGCAGCTGCACGTCGAAGGGGCGCTCGCCGAGCGCGCGGCGCGCGGCCTCGCGGCCCACGGCGCACAGCTCGACGAGGTCGTCGCGCTCGTAGGGGAGCTCGGCGTTGCCCAGCTCCGCGGCCTTCTCCGTGAGCTGGGCGTCGTCGAGATCGCGCAGCTCGGGCTCGCGGGCCTCGATGGATTCCAGAAGCTTGGTATAAGGCCGCAGATCCACCGCGCCGGGCTTGCCCAGAAGGCGGCGGACGCTCTCTGCCATTCGTCCGAACACCACGCAAGGGTAACGCCGCGAGCGCCGCAGCGGTTCCCCCGCGGGAGATGGATTTCACGTGAAATCCCCTGCGGCAATGCCGCACTTCGAGCGGTCGGATGCCGTGGCCGACGCGTCTCACTCCGCGCGCCGCCGGGTGAACGCACCCGCGATCAGGAAGGGGATCCACCGGGGCGTTCACCCCGTCGATCCCACCCGCCGAGCATTGGCGGCGCGTTCGACATTGTCGTACGATGGTCGACATAGGAACAGGCGACCGATCGAGGCCCCAGCACCGGCCGGCACCGGTGGCCCGGGCCCCGGACGCACGGCGGCCCCGACGGGGCGGAACCGCCGCCGCGGCGCCCCCGCCCGACACCGCCCCACCGCCGCCCACGCCCGACCCACCGGCCAGCAGAGGAAGCCGACATGCCCACCACATCGACACCCCGGCACCTGCCCGGCACCCGGGGCGCCACCCGCGCGGAGATCACCCGCGGAACCTTCGACCTCCTCGTCATCGGCGGCGGCATCCTCGGCACGTCCGTGGCGTGGATGGCCACCCAGGCCGGCCTGCGGGTGGCCATGGTCGACGCCGGCGACTTCGCGGGCGCCACCTCCAGCGCCTCGTCCAAGCTCGTCCACGGCGGGCTGCGCTACCTGCAGACCGGCAACGTCCGGCTGGTCGCCGAGAACCACCGGGAGCGCCGCGCGCTCTCCGGCGACGTCGCCCCGCACCTGGTCACCCCGATGCCCTTCCTCGTCCCCGTGTACAAGGGCGGCCCGCACAGCGCCGCCAAGATGGCCGCCGGGGCCTTCCTCTACTCCGCCCTGTCGGCCTTCGGCGACGGGGTCGGCCGCGTCATGTCGCCCGCGCAGGCGCGCCGCCTCGCCCCTGCTCTCAGAACCGACGGCCTCAAGGCCGTGGCCGCCTACCACGACCACCAGATGAACGACAGCCGCATGGCGATCATGACCGTGCGCGCCGCCGCCGAGGCCGGCGCCGTCGTCCTCAACCACGCGCGCGTCGTGGGCCTGCGCACCACGCACGGCCGGGTCACCGGCGCCGACCTGCGCGACGGGGTGGACGGCACGGAGTTCGGCGTGGACGCACGGCTCGTGCTCAACGCGACCGGCCCCTGGGTCGACCACCTGCGCCGGATGGAGGACCCCGCCGCCGCGCCGAGCGTGCGGCTGTCCAAGGGCGCCCACCTGGTCCTGCGGACCGACCGGCCCTGGCGCGCGGTGCTGACGATCCCGGTGGACAAGTACCGGGTCTCCTTCGCCATCCCCTGGGAGGACCACCTGCTCCTGGGCACGACCGATGAGTCCTACGCCGGCGACCCCGCCGATGTGGGCGTGGTCGCCGCCGACACCGACCAGATCCTCGGCGAGGCGGCCGCGGCCGTGGAGGCGGACACCCTCGACCCGGACCGGATCACGTACTCCTTCGCCGGTCTGCGCGTGCTCCCCGGCGGCCCCGGCTCCACCAGTTCGGCCAAGCGCGAGACCGTGGTGACGCTCGGCCGCGGCGGCATGCTGTCGGTGGCGGGCGGCAAGTGGACCACCTACCGGCACATCGGCCGCACCGTGATCGAGCGCCTGCGCAGGGTCCGGGCGGTGCCGCTGGCCGAGGACATGAGCCCCACCCTCAAGACCGTGCCGCTTCCCGGGATCGGCCGCCCCGAGGCGGTGGCGCACCGGCTGATGGCGGACCGCGAGCCGCCGGCGCGGATGGACCCGCTGGTGGCGCGGCACCTGGCCACGCACTACGGCAGCGTGTCGCTGGACATCGCCGACCTGGTCCGCGCCGACCCCGCGCTCGGCGAGCGGATCCACCCCGGCGGGCCCGACATCTGGGCCCAGGCGGTGTTCGCCCGCAACAACGAGTGGGCGGTGACGGTCGACGACGTGCTGCGCCGCCGCACGACGGTCACCGTGCGCGGCCTGGACGACGCCGCCGTGCGCGACAGGGTGGCCGCGCTCCTGGCCGCCGCGCCGGCCTGACCGCTCCCGCGGCCCGGGCCGCGGCCGCAGGGCGGCCGGGCCGGCCCGGGCCCGGGATCAGTGCACGAGCTGGCCGCGCTGCCGGGCCTCGACCGCCATCGCGTGCTTCACCAGGGTGACCAGGGTGGCGACGACGGAGTTGCGGTCGCGCGCGTCGCAGTTGGCGATCGGTACGTCCGGAGCGAGGTCGAGGGCGTCGCGCAGCTGATCGGCGGTGTAGCCGTGCTCGCCGGCGAAGGAGTTCACGGCGATCATGAAAGGCAGCCGCTGCTGCTTCTCGAAGTAGTCCAGCGCCTGGAAGCAGTCCTCCAGCCGCCGCGGGTCGGCCAGGATCACCGCGCCAAGAGCGCCGCGCGCGAGGTCGTCCCACATGAACCAGAACCGCTGCTGGCCGGGCGTGCCGAACAGGTACAGCGTGAGGTCGGTGTCGAGCGAGATGCGCCCGAAGTCCATGGCGACGGTCGTGGTGGTCTTGTCCGGGGTCGCGGAAAGGTCGTCGATACCGGCGCTGGCGGCGGTGACCGCCGCCTCCGTGCGCACCGGAGGGATCTCGGAGACCGCACCCACGAACGTCGTCTTGCCGGCACCGAACCCACCGGCGACGATGATCTTCGTAGAGAGCTTCGGTGAATCGTTCACTGGGTTCTCTGGTTCCTCACAGACTGGCTCCAAAGCAGGGTGTCCCTCGGGGATCCCCTGCCGCTAAGGGGATGCGGGCCCTGGCACGGACCGTTCACGCCACGGCTCGAACCTAGCATCGCGGGATCGCGCGGTGACCGCGCCGGGGCGCACTCGCGGCCGCGCGGGTCGCGGCGGGCGGCGTTGCCACAGGGGGAGGTGTCCGTGCTTCGGGGCGTGGCCGGATCCTTGGTCGTCGGTTCGAACGTGCGCGGGTCCGCAGCGCGGTGCCGGCGGGACCGGCTGTGACCGGCGGACGCGCACCGGAGGTGCCGTGGCGGCCGGGCGGGGGGCGTGGGCCCGGACCCGGCTCCCGCTACCGGGTCGTGTCCGGCAATGCGGGTGGAAGCGATCGTACCGCCACCCGCCGCCCGTGTCCGGAACTTCACCGGGTTGCGGACGGGTCGTATCCCCGCCGCCGCCCGAGGGCGGCGCCGACGAGGACGCCGGCCAGTGCGATGGCCGCCCCCGCGAACGCCCCGGCGACCGCGTCGGACAGCGGTCCGCCCGGCCGGCGCGCGGCGCGGCCCGGGCGGTCCGCCGCCGCTGCGGCGGGTGCCGGGGCGTCCGCGGGGGCGGCGCCGTCGGGGACCGCCTCGCACGGCGCCCCGCCGCCGAGTTCGCGGTCGAGGCGGGCGAAGAACTCCCCCGCCATCTTCCGCGCGACGCCGGTGAGCAGCCGCTGGCCGACCCCGCCCACCATCCCGCCCACGACGGCGTCGGCGTCGTAGCGCAGCTCGGTGCGGCCGTCGCCGGTGCCGGCCAGCTCCACGCGGACGTCGGCCTTGACGGTGCCGGGCGCGCCCGCCCCCGACGCGCGCATGACCAGCGACGCCGGCCGGCGCAGGTCGGTGAGTTCGACCTCGCCCTCGACGACCCCCTTGATCGATCCCACCCCCGCCCGGACGGTGCCGCGGTAGCGGTCGGGCCCCGTCCGCTCCAGCGCCTCGCAGCCCGGGATGGCGCGCGCGAGCACCGCCGGGTCGAGCATGGTCGCCCATACCTCTTCGACGGTGGCGTGCAGGGTCGCGGTACCGGTGACCTTCATCGGCTCAGTACTCCTTCGCGCTGGCGCGGGCGGGACGCGGCGGCACCGCGGGGACCTCGCCCGCGGCATGCCGTTCGCGCAGGTGGAAGAGTTCGCAGGGCGAGATCGGCATGCTGTCGATACGGAAGCCCTCGGCGTCCTCGACCGCTGCCGCCAGCACCGCCGACCCGGGGATCACCCCGGCCTCCCCCGCGCCCTTCACGCCGAGCGGGTTGAGCGGGCTCGGGGTCTCCAGGTGGCCGATCTCGACTCCGGGGACCTCGCTTGCGTAGGGCATCAGGAAGTCCATGAAAGAGGCGTTGAGGAGCTGGCCGGCGCCGTCGTAGACCATGCGCTCGAACAGCGCGCCCGCCACGCCCTGGGCCACACCGCCGTGCACCTGCCCCTCGACGATCATCGGGTTGACGAGGTTCCCGCAGTCGTGCACGACGCAGTAGCGCAGGACGCGGATCTCGGCGGTGTCGGGGTCGGTCTCCACGATGGCCGCGTGCGCCCCGTTGGCGAACGTGGAGCGCAGGGGCGAGTGGAACGCGGTGCCCTCCAGGCCGGGCGCGTCGCCGTCGGCCACCGGGGGGCGGTCGTGGCCGGCGGCGGCGGAGAACTGGGTGGCGGCCGCCGAGGCGGTGTCGAAGGCGTAGCGCAACGGGTTGGACAGCACGGCGACCGTGCCCAGGTCCATCCCCGCCGACGGGGCGCCCCGGACCCGGATCCGGCCGTCGGAGAGCTCCAGGTCGGCGGGATCGGCCCCCAGGGCCCCGGCGGCGATGCGCAGGGCCTTCTCGCGCACCTTGCGGGCGGCCAGGGCGACGGCGCTGCCGCTGGTCACCGCGCCGCGCGAGGCGAAGGTGCCCACGGAGTAGGACATGCGGCGGGTGTCGCCGGTGGTGACCTCGATGTCGGACATGGGCACCCCCAGTTCGTCGGCGACGATCTGGGCCAGCATCGTCCGGTGGCCCTGGCCCTGCGTGGTCAGCCCGGTGGCCACGTACACCCTGCCGCTGGTCTCCACCTGCACGTGCCCGCCCTCGTAGGGGCCGGGGCCGGTGCCTTCGACGTAGCAGGCCAGGCCGATGCCCACGCGGCGGCCCTCGGCGCGGGCCCGCTCGCGGTAGGCGGCGAAGTCGTCCCAGCCGACCAGGTCGGTGATCGCCTTGAGCGTGGCGGGGAAGTCGCCGGAGTCGTAGACCAGCGGCCGCCCGTCCTGGAACAGCAGGCCCTGGTCGTAGGGCATCTCCCGGGGGCCGATGAGGTTGGCCGCACGCACCTGGGCCCGGTCGCGGCCCAGGCGGTCGGCGATGGCGTCCATGGTCCGCTCCATCGCGAACACACCCTGGGGCCGGCCGGCGCCCCGATACGGGGTGACGATGACCGTCGTGGTGTAGAGGCTGTGGAACTCCACCCGGTAGGCGCCCGGCTTGTACGGGCCGAGGAGCTGGGTGGAGGTGACCAGGGGGACGATGACCCCGTACGGCAGGTAGGCGCCGTTGTCGTGCAGGATGCGCACGTCCAGGCCGAGGATCCGGCCGTCGTCGTCGAAGCCCACCCGCACCCGCTGCCTCTGGGCGCGCTCGTGGGCGGCGGAGACGAAGTGCTCGCGCCGGTCCTCGGTCCAGGCGACCTCGCGGCCCAGCCGCCGCGCCGCCCAGGGGACCATCAGCTCCTCAGGCCAGGGGTGCACGATCTTCACGCCGAACCCGCCGCCGACGTCGGGCACGACCACCTCGACCCGGCCCAGGGGCAGCTCCAGTTTGGCCGCCACCGCCGCGCGCACGCCCGTCGCGGTCTGGGTGGAGGTGTAGAGCCGCAGACCGCCGCCCGTTCCGGGGTCCCAGCGGGCGTGCACGCCGCGCCCCTCCAGCGGGCTGCACGCGGACCGCTCGATGGCGAGGTCGAGGTCGAGGGTGTGCGGCGCCCGGGCGATGGCGGCGGGGGCGTCGCCGACCTCCTGGACCAGGTGCGCCGCCACGTTGTCGGCCATGTCCTCGTGAACGGTGCGGCCGGCGCGGAAGGCGTCGTCCGGGCCGACCACGGGGTCGCGCACCTCGTAGTCGACCCGGACGCGCTCGGCGGCGTCCTCGGCGGCGTAGCGGTCGCGGGCCACGACCATGGCGACGGCCTCGCCGACGTGGTGCACGTACTCGCGGGCCAGCGCGTAGGGAGTGCGGGCTGCGACGATGGAGGGGTGCGGGAGGAGCATCGGCAGCGGCTCGGCCATGGCGCCGGACAGGTCCTCGTAGGTGTAGACGGCGATCAGGCCGTCGACGTCCAGCGCCCCGGTGGCGTCGATGTCGAGCACGCGGGCGTGGGCGTGCGGGCTGCGGACGAAGGCGGCCGCGGCCGCGCCGCGGCAGAGGTCGTCGAGGAAGGACCCGCGCCCGGTGACCAGCCGCTCGTCCTCGGTGCGCCGGATGGGGGCGCCCACCATGCGGTCGCTCATGCCGGGCCTCCCGCGTCGCCCGGAACGCCCCCGGCCGCACGCCGCTCACCGGCGGGTGGGGCCTCCCGGCGGAGCTCGGCCGCGCGCAGGACCGCGGCGACGATGTTCTGGTAGCCGGTACATCGGCACAGGTTGCCCGAGATGGCATCGCGGGCCTCGGCCTCGGTGGGGTCGGGGTTGTCCTCCAGGTGGCTCGCGACCAGGGTGAGGAAGCCCGGTGTGCAGAAGCCGCACTGGAGGGCGTGGCATTCACCGAACGCGCGCTGGACCGGGTGCAGGGAGCCGTCGGGGCCGGCCAGTCCCTCGACCGTGGTGATATCGGAATGGCGAGCCGCGCCCACCGCGAGCATCAGGCAGGAGCGGACCGGGAGGCCGTCGAGGAGCACCGTGCAGGCGCCGCACACGCCGTGCTCGCAGCCCACGTGGGTGCCGGTGAGGCCGAGGTCGTGGCGCAGGCAGTCCGACAGCAGCCGGCGGGCGGGGACCCGCAGGGTGTGCGGGACGCCGTTGACGCGCAGCCGGATCTCGTGCGGGTGCTCGGTCATCTACTCGCTCCCGATCGCGGTGGGGTGCGGGGCGGCGCCCGCCGGATCGCCCGCGGCGGCCAGGGCGGCATCGCGGAGCGCGCGCTCGGTGAGGACGCGGGCCAGGTGGGCGCGGTAGGCGGCGGTGGCGTGGATGTCGTCCTCGGGCCGGATCCGGGCCGCGGCCAGGGCCGCCGCCGCGGCGGTGCCGGGGTCGCCGGGCGGCCGCCCGGCGACGGCCTCGGTGAGGTCGACGGCCAAGGGGACCGGGGCGACCGATATGTAGCAGGCGCGGGCCGCGGCGATCCGGTGGTCGGCGCCGAGGGTGACGGCCGCCGCGACCCCGCACAGCGCGAAGTCGCCCTGTCTCCGGGCGACCTCGGTGAACGCCGTGCCCGTGCCCGGTGCCGGGCGGAGGAAGCGGACGGCCACCGCGATCTCGTCGCCGGCCAGCGCCGTCTCCATCGGCCCGGTGAAGAAGTCGGCCGCCGCCACCGTCCGCGTCCCCGAGGGACCGCGGGCCTCCACCTCCCCGCCGAGCAGGGCGAGCACGGCGGGCATCTCGGCCGAGGGGTCGGCGTGCACGATGCTGCCCACGGTGGTGCCCCGGTTGCGGATCACCGGGTGGGCGACCAGGCGCAGCCCCTGCCGCAGCAGGGGGATCGCCGCCGCGGCTTGGGCGTGGCCTTCGAGGGCCGAGTGCCGCACCAGCGCCCCGACGCGCACGCCGCCGCTGTCGACCCGGACCGTGTCCAGGCCGGGGAGGGCGTTGATGTCGATGAGGTGGGCCGGGGCCGCCAGGCGCATGTTCAGCAGGGGGATCAGGCTCTGCCCGCCCGCGAGCACCTTCCCCGTGCCGCCCGCTCGGGCGAGCAGGCGCACCGCGTCGTCGAGGTCGGCGGGTGCGTGGTAGGTGAACGGGGGTGGCTTCACGTGTCTCCCTTCGGCGGCCCGGCCCGCGGTCAGCGTGGTTCGGCGCCTTCGTCGTCGGTGTCCCGCGCCGCCACCGGCCCGCCGGCCCCGGGTCCGTCCTGAGGGGGCTCCGGCGGGCGCGGGTGCCCCGGTGAGAAGCGGTGCAGCACGTGGTAGCCGGCGAGCGTGACGACGGTGCCCAGGGCGATGCCCTCGATCACGAAGGCGTCGCCGATGGCCAGCCGCAGCCCGCCGATGCCCGCGATCAGGCCCGCCGCGATCGGGACCAGAACCGCGGGATCGCCGAAGTCGACCCTGTTCTCGGCCCAGATCTTGGCCCCGAGCAGGCCGATCATGCCGTAGAGGACGACCGTGACCCCGCCCAGCACGCCGTTGGGGGTGGCGGCGACCAGCGCCCCGAACTTCGGGCACAGGCCGACGAGCACCGCGGCGGCCGCGGCCACGTAGTAGGCGGCGGTCGAGTAGACGCGGGTGGCCGCCATGACGCCGATGTTCTCGGCGTAGGTGGTGGTGGGCGAGCCCCCGACCGCGGCGCCCAGCGAGGTCGCCAGTCCGTCGGCGAAGATCGCCCGGCCCATGTAGGGGTCGAGGTCGTCGCCGGTCATCTCCTGGACGGCCTTCACGTGCCCGGCGTTCTCGGCGATGAGCGCGATGACGGCGGGCAGCGCCACCAGGATCGCGGACACCTCGAACTCGGGGGTGTGGAAGGAGGGCAGCCCGAACCACGCGGCCTCCTGCACCCCGGAGAGGTCCACGCGCGGGGCGCTGCCGCCGTCGGGCAGCGCCGCCGGGCCGAACGCGCGATCGGACACCCACGACACGGCGAAGCCGAACACCAGGCCGAGCAGGATGGCGATGCGGCCGAGGAAGCCGGGCAGCAGCACCGTGGCCGCGATCACGAAGACCATCGTGAGCAGGGCGGTCCACTGGTCCAACGGCCAGTAGTTCTGGGCCACGACCGGGGCCAGGTTGAACCCGATGAGCATGACGACCGCGCCGGTGACGGCGGGCGGGAAGGCCGCGAGGACCACGCGGGGACCGAGCAGGTGCACGACCGCGCCCGACAGCGCCAGCACGATCCCGGCGACGCAGACGGCGCCGGTGAGGACCGCCGGGTTCGCGCCGCCCGGCGAGATCACCGCGGCCGCGCCCACGAAGGACGCGCTGGTGCCCAGGTAACTGGGGACCTTCCCCTTGACGATCAGCAGGAACAGGATGGTGGCCAGCCCCGAGAGCATGATGGCGAGGTTGGGGTCGAGGCCCATGATCACCGGGAAGACGAACGTGGCTCCGAACATCGCGACCACGTGCTGGGCGCCCAGGCCCACCGTGCGCCCCCATGACAGCCGCTCCTCCGGCCTGACGACCTCGCCGGGGGGCGGGGCGCTGCCGTCCCCGTAGAGCTTCCAGCGCGAGCCGAGGTTCACTGCGGCCTCCAGTACAACGTGTCCGGTGCGGCGGGGTCCGGCTCACCTCGCCCGGCGCCCCACCGGCGGACACGCTGACGTGATCCACTTCACGGTGAGGCAACTCTAAGGAGGCCCACGGAGGCGCATCACCGGCGACACCTGCCAAAGGAACACCGGGCGGTTGGCAACCACCGGACCCGGCCGCGTGTACCTCCTCAGTCCGGCACACCCGTGTGTCGCCACCGTCGCCGCCGGGTTGCACGTCGGTAACCCCCCGCACCACCGGCCGCTTCGGGCAGGGCACACCGCGGGGGCGGGCCGTGGCGGGGACACGCCGCGGCTGGCCGGGGGCGGCCAGCAGGCGGGCGCGTGCATCGTTTCGTCACAACGGGCGGCTATGGTGACAAATGGCGTTCAATCCCCCCTTTCCCCGCCACGGCATGGAGGAGGCGTTCCGATGCCCGAGCTCCCGGCCTCCGTGCGCTGGGTCCGCATCCTGCTCTACGTCTCCGGCGGGCTCACCCTCGCGGTCGCCGCGGCGATGCTGGTCCGCACCGGGGTCAACGCCTACGAACTCGGCTACAACGCCATGGCCAGCCTGCCCGGCGTCGCCCAGATCCTGCTGGCCGCCTTCATCCGCCGCAACGGGCGCGTGATCTTCTGGTCGGTCCTGGCCCTGGAGACCCTGATCGGCCTCTACAGCCTGCTCACCCTCGGCGGCGACGGGCGCGTCACCCAGCTCATCCTGCCCGTGGCCACGCTCTTCCTCCTCCTGCGCCCTGCCTCCCGCGCCTTCTTCCTCCGCTGACACCCGCCACCCCTCACGGGGCAGGACCGAGGTACCCCCCATGCTCCGACGCATCCACGACCCCGAACGCGGCGCCGGCTTCACCGAATACGGCGCCGTCATCCTCCTCGTCGCCGCCATAACCGCCGCCGTCATCGCCGGCGGTACCTCCGGCCGCGTCCAGGAGTTCATCGCCTCCGCCGTCGACTCCGTCGGGGACGGCACCGCGGGAGGCGGCGACGGTGAAGGGACGGGGGACGGGGACGGCGGCGACCCGGGCGAGCGCGTCGTCCCGGCCTCCGAAGAGGGCGACGGCGGCGGTACCGAAGGCGGCCCGCCCGCTGAGGAGCCCGAGGGCGACGAAGGCGACGGGGACGACGAGGCGGCCGGCGGCGACGAAGGCGACGGCGGCGGAACCGAAGGCGACGACGGCGACGACGGTGGCGGCGGTTTCTGGGGCTCGGTGGGCGACACCTTCTCCGACATCGGCTCCGGTATCGCCAACGCCGGCACCGACGCCTGGGACGGCGCCGTCGACGGTTGGAACGGCCTGGTCGACAACGCCGAACGCCTCTGGGACGACCCCGGTCAGTGGGCCTCCGACACCTGGGGCAGCTTCACCGATGGCCTCTCGGGCACCTGGGACCAGGTCACCTCGGACCCCGTCGGCTGGGTCGGCGACGTCCTGTTCAGCGAGACCGTGCAGGAGAACTGGGCCAACGGCAACTACTGGGAGGCCGGCTCCCAGGCGGTCGTGGAGAACGCGGTCGCCTTCATTCCTTTCGTGGGCTGGGTGAAGAAGGGCGAGCGCATCGCCGACATCGCCGACGGAAACGGCGACGACCGCGGCGGCGACGACGGCGACGGTGACGGTGACCGCAACGAGCAGGACGAGAACGAGACCGACGCTCCCGATCGCACAACGGAGAACGAGAACTCCGACCCCGATGACTTCGCCGACGCGTGCCCGGTCGGCTCCAACTTCGTCCGGGGCGCCGAGATCCGGCCGGCCTTCGAGGGCGCCGGCACCGCCGGCGGGCTGGAGCCCGCGTCCGACGGAGAGACCCGGGAGAGCAGCTGCCCCGAGTGGCTGCGGGAACTCCGTGACGCGGGGAACCAGTTCAACAGCGACCGGGAGCCCTACTACACCGCGCGCGGTGGGGCCAACGAGGTCCACGTGGGCGAGCGCACAGCGGGCAATCAGTACCAGCGCGTCGACTCCTACATCCCTGGTGAGGAGATCGTCTCCAGGAAGTACACTCAGCTCTCCGAGGTGCAGGAGGGCACGGCCATCGGCTATCTGCGCGAACTCTCCAACCACTACGGCCCCGGCACGGAGATCGCGGACACCCCGAGCAACCGGCGCGATCTCGGCGACGACGCGGTCGGGGAAGGGCTGGAAGGCCAGATGTACTTGGAGGTCCCGGCGCAGACCAACGCGGTGCCGGACTCCGTTCTGCGCGAGGCCGAACGCCTGAACATCATCATCCGCGACGAGAACGGCCGGGTCTGGGACCCCCCGGAACCCGAGGACGGCGACTGAAGCAAGGAGGCGGGAACGCAATGGCGTCCGCTGAGGTCACCTACTGCCACCGGTGGAACTCCCGCCGGGCCAGGCCGGGCAGTCCGATCACCGAGGACGAGGCCCGGGAGAGCGATGCCGCCGGCGAGGAGTACACCGCGATCGTGCCTCTTCCCGACCGCACCTACCCTGCCTTGGTGACGGTCGTTGGCAAGAAGTCCTACTGGAGCACGACCTTCTTGGACGCATACGGCCGCGAAACCGCGAAGTACATATTCGACGAGCGCGAGGGCCGGCTCTTCCTCCACCGTGTCTTCCTGCGGACCTATGCCGACGACACGCCCGGGCTGCT
Organism: Nocardiopsis mangrovi; assembly: GCF_042653925.1. Lineage (NCBI taxonomy): Bacteria > Bacillati > Actinomycetota > Actinomycetes > Streptosporangiales > Nocardiopsidaceae > Nocardiopsis > Nocardiopsis mangrovi. Next base: position 30,971 of record NZ_JBHSFQ010000027.1, on the reverse strand, counting down.
GTTGTCCGACGCCGCGCGGGTTGAGGAGGTCAGGATCCGCCCCGACGGCTATATGAAGCGGATCCTGATCGACAAGCCGAAGAACGAGAAGATCACCGAGGAGTATTCCGACGTTCCCGTCGACTCCAATTGGGAGCCCCGGCCCGAGTTCGGTGCCTGGTCCTCGATCACACGGTTCGAGCGCCGCTGAGCCCGGCCGGGACGGCGGCGGATACCCGTTCGTCCTCACCGCATCCCCCGCATGCGGATGACCCTCAGGGCGACCATCAGGTCCAGGCGCAGGTGGGGGTCTGTGGTGAAGGGGCCCAGGAGGCGTTCGAGCTTGCCGATCCGGTAGCGCAGGGTGTTGTAGTGGAAGTGCAGGATCCGGGCGGTCTCGGCGACGTTGAGGTTGTTGTCGAGCAGGGCCTCCAGCGTGGCGCGGAGGTCGTCGGTGTCGGGGTCGCCGGTGACCGCCAGCGGGCCCAGGGTCTCGTCCGTGAACGAGCGTAGCTCCGAGCTGTCGGGGATCTGGCTGAGCAGCCGGTAGACACCCAGGTCGTCGAACTCCGCCACCGACCCGGTGCCGTGCATCCGCCGGCCCACGCGTGCCGCCTGGCGCGCCTGGTCGTAGGCCGCGGGGATGTCCTCCGGCCGGGTGACCACACGGCTCACCCCTGTGGCGAAGGAGCGGCGCCCGCCCCCGCCGTCCCCGGAGACCTGGGCGATGAGGTGGCGCACCATGCGGCCCGGGCGCGCCCCGGTCCGCCCGGCACCGCTCGCCGCGGGCGGACCCGGCGCTGCCCCGGAGGCACCCGCGCCGGCCGGCCGGGAACCGGCCCCGTCGGCGCCGGCCGGGGTGCCCTCGGCACCCATCACGACCACCACCTCCTGGCTGTAGCCGGCGACGGCGGCCTGGGGGTCGCGCTCGCGCACCACCAGGTTCCAGGCGCCGGCGAAGCGCTCGTGGGCGGGCCGCAGCTCGCCGGCCGCGGGCGGGACGGTCCCGGAGTCGGGGTCCATCTCGGCGACGATCACCACCAGCGGGCGATCGAAATCCCAGCCCAGCGTGGCGCAGTGGCGGGCCACGTGCTGGGGGTCGCCGGCCTTCCCGGCGAGCACGTCGCGGAGGAAGTCGCCCTGGTACTTGCCTTCGACCGCGGCGACGGCCAGGTCCCTGGTGATGACCAGGGCCGCGGTGGCCGCGGCCCGCTCCAGCAGGTGGACGTCGGTGGGGTGGACCGGGCGGTCTCGGGTGATCAGCACGACCCTGCCGTGGTCGAGGGTGCCGGCGAGGATCGGCACCTGCACGACACGGGCGCCCTCGTCGTCGAGCGCGCGGATGCCGTGCTTGAAGTTCTCCACGTGGAACCGGCCGCCCGCGACGTCGAAGAAGCGGGGATCCTTCAGGACGGCGGCGTCCATCCCGGAGCGGGCGAGTACACGGCCGTCGGGCGTGGTCACCATGACGCTGCCGTCGAGCAGGTCGGGGAGCTTGCCGGTGATGGCCGCCAGCCCGCCGCCCGCCAGGATGACGCCCACGAGGACCCGGTGCACCTCTTCGGCGCGCGCCAGGGTGGCGGTCTGCCGGTTGAGGATGTCGGTGAGCAACCGGTTGAGGATGTCGTCGAAGGCCACGGCGCGGCCGAGCCGCACCAGGGGCAGCCCCAGCTCGTCCGCTGCCCGCAGCGCCTCGCCGGGCAGGGCGTCGGCGTGGCGGCCCGGCGCGATGGCGACCGCCGCGAGGCCGCGGTCGTCCAGGTCGCGGACCAGGCGCACCAGGTCATCGGGGCCGGCGCTGAGCGGGCGGTCGCTGGTCAGCAGCAGCTCGTGCGGTTTGACCCACGGCAGGACGTCGAGGACCTCCATGACGTTGAGCCGCCGGATGACGCGGTCGAGGCCGTCTGCTCCGGCGAGGACGTCGGCGCCGTGCAGGCTCGACAGGCTCAGGGCGTCGGCGACGGTGAGCCCCCGCGCCAACGTGCTGGCCGAGCGCACCCGCCCGGGGCTCGGCAGATCCTGTCCAGTTCCGGCCGGATCGTTGGCAACGTTACCCATGGGTCGACGATAGCGGGCTCGCATAACTTCTACCCGCGGGCCGGGGATGGCCCCACACGGGGCGGGCACGCGTGCCGGCGGATGCGCCCGCATCAGCGCGTTCGCCCCGGTGGGAGGCGCGGCGGCCCCCTCGGGCCGCGGTCCCGCGGCCGGCCGGCCCCGCCCCCCGTCCGGGCGGCCGAGACGCGGACGCATGTGGCACGCCGCCGCACCCGCCGCGCTTTACGACATTGTGAGCGGCCCATTTCGGCCGCCGGGAATACTGGGCGTGTCCCGTCCGGCGGTTTACCTTGAAGTCGGGGACCCTAACGCCGTTGCCGTGATCGCGCTCCTGGCACGAGTCGCGGTCGGCGGCACGGTGCGCCGGTCCCCGCAGGCACGCAGAGCGTGGGGCCGCTCGCCGACGTGGCCAGCCATGGCAACGCCGGTTCGCATCGGTCGATGCTCCGCAGTGCTCGACGGCCCCACCGGCCCGCGTACCGTCCACGTGGGCCGGTGGTGGCGTCCACGTCCGCGGCGCCCGCCGGAGGCGCCTCCCCGGATCGCGGTCGGGGCCGCCCGGCTCGCCGACCGCCTGCCAAGGCAGCCGGCGGGCTCGCCCGGAGGCCCGGGACGCCGCCGCTCTCTCCCGGCTCCCCTGGGGTGGCCGGTTCCGGCCATGCCGACCGCGGCCCCTCCCCCCGCTCCGGCCCCGGGCCGCGCCCCGCGGCGGCGGCGCACTCCGCCGGCCGGCGGCCTCCACGTCGTTCCAGGCCCGGCCGCCCGAGGGCCTACCATTGAGCTGCATCCAGCGAATTCGCAGCGGCCGTAAGGAGCCTGCCGAACCCATGTCCGATCAGCGCGTGGTCCGCCCCACACCCATCAGCGGCTTCCCCGAATGGCTGCCGGAGATCCGGTCCGTGGAGCTGCGCTGGCTGGACCATATCCGCGCGGGCTTCGAACGCTACGGTTTCGCGTCGGTCGAGACCCCGTCGGTCGAGAACCTCGACGTGCTGATGGCCAAGGGCGAGACCTCCCAGGAGGTCTACACGCTGCACCGGTTGCAGGCCGACGCCGCCGACGACTCCGACGCCCGGCTCGGGCTGCACTTCGACCTCACGGTCCCGTTCGCGCGCTACGTGGCGCAGCACTTCAACGACCTCACGTTCCCGTTCAAGCGCTACCAGATCCAGCGCGTGTGGCGGGGCGAGCGCCCGCAGGAGGGCCGGTTCCGCGAGTTCACCCAGTGCGACATCGACGTCATCAACGTCGACCAGGTGCCGCTGCACTTCGACGCCGAACTGCCGCGGATCGTGCACGAGGTGCTGTCGGGCCTGCCCCTGCCCGCGTGGACGATCAACATCAACAACCGCAAGGTCCTCCAGGGCTTCTACGAGGGCCTGGGCATCGCCGACCCGCTCGCCGTGATCCGCGCCGTCGACAAGCTGCACAAGATCGGCGACGACGGCGTGCGCGAGATCCTGACCGGTCCGGCCGGGCTGACCGGCGACCAGGCCGCGGCGTGCCTGGAGCTGGCGCGCGTCAAGGGCACCGACACCTCGGTGGTCGACGACGTCAAGCGGCTCGGGGTGTCCTCCGCGCTGCTCGACGAAGGGCTCGACGAGCTCGGCTTCGTCCTCGGCTCCCTGGCCGACCTGCCGCGCGGCAGCGTGGTGGCCGACCTGTCGATCGCCCGCGGCCTCGACTACTACACCGGCACGGTCTACGAGGCGACCTTCGACGACGACCCCGGCTACGGCAGCATCTGCGCGGGCGGGCGGTACGAGAACCTGGCCGGCCAGTTCATCCGGCGCAGCCTGCCGGGGGTGGGCATCTCCATCGGGTTGACCCGGATCTTCGCCAAGCTCGTGGCCGAGGGCCGGATCGGCGCGGGGCGCACCTGCCCCACCGACGTCATGGTCGTGGTCCCGGCCGCCGACCGGCGCGACGAAGCGCTGCGCACCGCGGCGCGGCTGCGCGGGCGCGGATTCAACACCGAGGTCTTCCACCAGGCCGCCAAGGTCGGCAAGCAGATCCAGTACGCGTCGCGCAAGGGCATCCCCTTCGTGTGGTTCCCGCCTTTCGAGGACGGCCGCCCGCACGAGGTGAAGGACCTCGCCACCGGCGAGCAGACCGAGGCCGACCCCGCGTCCTGGGCCCGCCCCTGAGCCCTGCGGCACGGAGCCGCGGCCCCGTGCCGCCCCCCGGCCGGTTCCGGGCGGCGGCCCGCCGGGCCGCGGCCGATGCCGCCGGCGATTCCCGCGGCCGTGCTCGGCGTCCGCGGGGGTCGTCGCAGGTCGGTGCCCGCGGTTAGCCGGGACCGGCCATTTCGAAGACACGGCCCGTCCCACGTGGAACACTTCTTGCAGGGCTCACGTCCGTGCCGACACGCCCCCGTCGGCGCGTCCGAGCGGCTCCCGACGCGGTTGCCCAGTGAACGAGGCCATGCCAGATCCTCGCCAGAATCCGCCCCTGCCCGCTGACGACTTCATCGGCCGTGAACGCGACGTCATCGACCTCTGCCGGATCGTCGGCGGCACCCGCATGGTGACGCTGACCGGAACGGGCGGCATGGGCAAGACCCGGCTGGCCCTCCGCGTCGCCGAGCGCGTCCTCCCGGACTTCCCCGACGGCCTCCGGTTCGTCGACCTCAGCGAGGCGTCCTCCCCCGACCAGGTCGTGCGCGCCGTGGCGCGTGCGCTGAGGGTTCTGGAGCACGGCGAGAAGCCCCCGGCCGAGGCCGTCGTCGCGGCGCTGCGCCCCCAGCAGGTCCTGCTGCTGCTCGACACGTGCGAGCGCGCGGTGGGGCCGCTGGCCGATCTGTGCCGGAGTCTGCTGACCTCGTGCCCCGGCGTGCGGATCCTGGCGACCAGCCGGCAGCCGCTGCGGGTCCCCGGTGAGACCGTGTGGCGGATCCCCCCGCTCTCCCTTCCGCCGCCCCCGGGCGGCGGCCGCTCCTCCGCCGCGACGCTCTACCCGGTCACCCCCGAGCAGGCGCTGCGCTTCGAGGCGGTGCGGCTGTTCACGGTGCGGGCGCAGGCGGCCCGGCCGGGCCTGGAGATCACCGCCGAGAACGCGGCCGACATCGCGGAGATCTGCCGCATGCTCGACGGCGTCCCCCTGGCCATCGAGCTCGCCGCGGCCCGCGCGCGGGTGCTGTCGGTACAGCAGATCCTGCGCAGGCTCGACGACCGGTTCCTGCTGCTGGTGACGGCCGGCAACGAGCTGCCGCCGCGCCAGCGCACCCTGCGGGCCGTGCTGGAGTGGAGCCACGACCTGCTCACCCACCCCGAGCAGGTGCTGCTGCGCCGGCTCACCGTCTTCGGCACGTGGAACCTGGAGCAGGCCGAGACCGTATGCGGGCACGACGGCATCCGTCCGGGAGAGGTGCTGGAGCTGGTCTCCTCCCTGCTGGACAAGTCGCTGATCGTGCTCGACACCGAGGTCGACGGCACCGCCCACTACCGGCTGCCCGACTCCGTGCGCGCCTTCGCCGCCGAGCGGCTGTCGGCGGCGGGCGAGGAGGAGACCGCCTGGCGGCGCTGCCTGGACGCCCTCGTGGCGTCCGCCGAGGACATGGCCGCGGCGGCGGGGACGCTGCCGTGGGAGGAGCGGCTGCGCTACCTGCGCCGGCTGGACCACCAGCGCGAGGACACCGCCCGCCTGCTGGATTGGGCGCTGGAGCAGGGCCGCGCCGAGGAGGGGCTGCGCCTGTGCGTGGCGCTGCGGCCCTACTGGTTCGTCCGCGGGCTGTTCACCGACGGCAGCAGCTATCTGCGGCGGCTGCTGGCCATGGCGCCGCCGTCCTCGCTCGACCCGGTCCGGGCCCGCGCGCTGGCCGTCCACGCCGAACTGTGCCTGGACATCGAGGGGGCTGGCACGGCGGCGGCGCTGGCCCGCTCGGCCCTGGCCATGGCGCGGGCCTGCGGTGACTCCGCGGCGGAGGCGATCGCGCTGAGCGCCCTGGCCGCCGCCGCGCTGCGCGCCGGCGAAGGGGCCGACTGCGAGGAGCACGCGCGCCGCGCCCTCGTCGCCGCCGGCGCCGCACGCGACCACCTCTCCGCGGTGGGCGCCCTGGGCACGCTGGGCCGGCTGGCCGGCCGGCGCGGCGACACCGCCGCGGCGGCGGCGTACCTGACCCGCAGCGCCGAGGTGGCCGAGGAGGTGGGCGACCGCTGGTGCGTGGCGCGCTGCCTGAACGGCCTGGGACGGCTCGCCACACAGCTCGGCGACCTCGAAGGCGCCGGGCGCCGGCTGGACGAGGCGCTGCGCATCTTCGCCGAGATGGGCGTCGCCCCCGAGACCGCCCGGTGCACCGCCGCCCTCGGCTACCTGGACCTCGCGCGCGGCGACATCTCCGGCGCCCGCCGCCGCTTCTCCGGCTGCCTGCGCGCCGGCGTGACGTCGGGGCGCCGGGGGGCGGTCGCCCGGTCGATGGAGGCCCTGGCCGAGCTGGCGCTGGCCGAAGAGCAGCCCGAACGCGCCGCCTCGCTCGCCGGTGTCGCCGCGCAGCTCTACACCGCCCTGGGCCAGCCCGCGCCGCACGCCACCCGCCTCTACGACGCCGCCCGCCAGGACCTCACGAGCGACGCCGCGGAGAAGTCGTGGCGGGCGTGGCGGATGATCGCGCCGGAGCAGGCCGTGGAACGGGCGCTGGACTTCCCCACGCCGCGCCGCGCGCTGCCGTCGTTGCTCACCCCGCGCGAGAAGGAGATCGCCGCGCTCGTGGGCGAGGGCATGTCCAACCGGCAGATCGCCGAGCACCTCACGATCAGCCAGGCCACCGCCGCACGGCACATCGCCAACATCTTCCGCAAGCTCCTGATCACCTCGCGCACCCAGCTCGCGGAATGGGCGGGCCGGCACGGGATCGGCGGCTAGGCTCGTGCCCGACGCGCCTCCGGGCGGCGGACGCCGCCCCCGCGCCTCACCCGCGCGCCGCCCGCTCCCCGCCCACCGGACCGGCCCCGCCACGCCCGCCGCCGGGTTTCCGACATAGCGGGGAGATTCCCTGGTATCGCTTGCGCACGGCCGGTGCAGCTACTAAGACAGAAGCTCTAGGCACCCGCACGCACCGTACCTCCGACCGCCGCCGAACGCTCTTACCCCCAGGCAAGGTGAGAGCGGCCCCCTACTGCCTACTCGCGTGAAGGCCATGGCACCTCAGACCGCGCCCGCGCGGCAGAACCTCCCTGCGGACTCCGACAGCTTCATTGGCCGCGAACGCGATCTCAGCGATCTGCTCCGGCTGCTCGACACCGACCGCGTGGTCACCCTGTGCGGTCCGGGCGGGATCGGCAAGACCCGGCTCGCGCTGCGCTTGGCGGCGCAGGCCACCGCCTCGTTCCCCGACGGTGTGTGGCTGGCGGCCCTCGCCGACGCCTCGACCCAATGGGAGGTCGCCTCCCGGATCGCCGCGGCCCTCGCCGTCGCGGAGGAGCCCGGCCGCGGCCTCATCGAGACGCTGTGCGATGCCCTCAGCAGCCGCAGGCTGCTGCTGGTGCTCGACTCCTGCGACCGCGCCGCCGGGCACGTGGCCGAGGTGGGGCGGACGCTGACCCGGCGCTGTCCGGAGATCTCGCTGCTGCTCACGGCCGCCGATCCGGTGGGCGCCGATGGGGAGTCCGTCCGGCGGGTCCCGCCGTTGCCGCCGCCCCGTTCCGACGACGGCACCGACCCCGCGCGCAACGAGGCGGTACGGCTGTTCCTCGACCGCGCCGGGAGAGCCTCGCCCGCCGGCCCCGTCGATGCCGATCAGCCCGCGGTCGCCGAGATCTGCCGCCTCGTCGACGGCAACCCCCTCGCCATCGAGCTGGTCGCCGCCTGGACCGGGCACCTCTCGCCGACCCTGATCGCCGAGGGGCTCGCCGGCCTGTTGGCACCGGATTGCGGCAACGGGTCCCGGCCGCCCGTGGTGGACGCGGTGCTGGACTGGAGCCACGCCCTGCTCAGTGAGGCCGAGCGCGTCCTGCTGCGCCGGCTGGCGGTGTTCCCCGACTGGGATCTCGAACTGGCCGAACGCGTGTGCTCCGGCGGCCGCCTGGGCGAGACCGCCGTGCTCGACCTGCTGTCGGCCCTGGTCGACCGGTCGCTGGTCGGCCTCACCGGCGAGCACCGCGGCCGGGTCCGCTACCGGCTCCCCGGGCCGGTGCGCCGCTACGCCGCCGCGCGGCTGGCCGACGCCGGCGAGGAGGACGCCGTGCGCGAGCGCCACTGCGAGCGGATGGCGCTGATCGTCGAGGAGCTGGGCCGCGCCTCGGTCATCGGCCGCGCCCTGCCCTGGCCCGAGCGCTTCGGCAACTGGCAGCGGGTCATCGCCGAATACGACAACATCCGCGCCGCCCTGCACTGGGCCGTGTCCAGCCGCCGCGTGCGCGAGGGCCTGCGCCTGTGCGTCGGGCTGCGGCCCTTCTGGGTGACCGGCTACCGCTTCTCCGAAGGGGACCGCTGGAGCGGGCTGTTCCTGGACATGCCGGGCGGCCCCGCCCTGCTGCGCGGCCGGGCCCTGGTCGGCCGCGGCGAACTGGCCTGGGCACGCCACGACCTCGGCCCGGCGGTGCGCCTGGCCGAGGAGGGCATGCGCATCGGCCGCGAGAACGGCGACACCGAGCCGGTGGTGCGGGCGCTCAACGTGCTGTCGATGATCGACCTGCGCGTCGGCGCGTACGACCGCGCCGAGGAGCGGCTCGCCGAGACCCTGAAGATGGCCCGCGACTCCGGCGACCTGTGGAACGAGGCCATGGCGCTGGGCTCCCAGGGCACGCTGGCGGCGCGCCAGGGCGACCTGTCGGCCGCCGATACCCGCTACAACACCGCGCTCATGATCCTGCGGGGCATGGACCACCGGTGGGGCGTCGGCATCACCCTGATCGGCCGCGGCACCATCGCGGAGGCGCAGGGCGACCTCTTCGCCGCGGACCGCTCCTACCGCCAGGCGATGGACATCCAGCGCGACATCGGCGCGGCGCCGGAACTGGCGCGCTGCCTGGCGGGCGTGGGCCGCATCGCCTACGGTCTGGGCGCCACCGGCCAGGCGTTCGACTACCTGAGCGAAGCGCTGACCCTCAGCCACTCCACGGGGCAGCTGATCGGCGTGGCCGACGCGCTGCTGTCCATCGCCCGGGTGGCCGCCGCCCAAGGGCTGGAGTGCGACGCCTTCCGGCTCGCGGGGGCGGCGGCCGTGTTCCGCGAAGGCACCGGCCTGCCGGAGTCCAGGCGCCCGTGGCCGCTGCACGAGGGGGTCGACGACCCCGATCCGGAGCTGGTCGCGTGCTGGAACGAGGGCCGCGACCTGGGGTTCGACGCCGCGGTGTCACTGGCACTGGCCGTGGCCGACGCCGCCCGGTCGCCCCGTCCGCGCCCGCCGGCCGCGGGCACGGCCGAGCCGCCGAGGAAGGCGCTGACCCCCCGCGAACACGAGATCGCCGGGCTCGTCGGCGAGCAGCTGTCCAACCGCGCGATCTCCGAACGGCTCTTCGTTGCGCCCGCCACCGTGGCCCGGCACATCGCCAACATCAACCGGAAAATGGGGTTCAACTCACGCAAGCAGATCGCCGCTTGGGTGAGTCAGCACGACGGCGCCGCGTGACCCCTCCCTGACCTGGCGCATCGCAGGTCTACATAGAGACGCGCAATATTTACATATGCAGCTGCACACGTGGATGCATGTGCAGAAGCCCAGGAAAACGCTAGTGTCATCCGCATGGGACCGCACGCGGATTCCGACGTCGATCCGACGGCGGAATCGGTGCGTCCCTGACGTCCGGAGGGCGACCTCCGGGCGGTCGAGGACACGGCAGGAACCGGTCAGGGCCATCCGCGGTCCGGTATGCCCGCTTCGCGTTCCACGGGGGCGGCGGAGCGGACGTCCCTGCCGCGTCCACGGCACCGCTGGAAATCCGCATGGCCCCGGGTGCGCTTTGAGGGGAGGCATCCGGGATCCCGCGGAATGGCGCCACCGGGCTCGCCACGTGGAGGGGGCGTGACGAGCCCGGCCGGCGATCACGCCGATGCGACCTGGGGGCTTCATGACGGTCGGCCGACGATCCCGAGTCTCGGAGCCGCGGTGGGTCCCCGGCGACGGCGGCCTCCCGGTCGGCTCGCTGACCGGCGGGCTCCTCGACCGGCTGCGCCGCCGAGGCGGGCACGCGACCGTCACCGACCACCGCGGTCGCGGCACCGACGCGGTGACGTTCGCCGGCACCGTCGAACGCGCCGCAGCGGGGCTGAGCCGCCGCGGCATGTGCCCGGACGACGTCGTGGGCGTACTGGCGCCGGTGTCCCGCGAACGGCTGACCGCCGTCTACACGGTCCTGGCCGTGGGGGGTGTGGCGCTGCCCCTGGAGTTGACCTCCGACCTGGAGACCCTCATCTCGCTGCTCACCACGGTCGACGTGCGGATGATCCTGGTGACCGCCCCGCTCGCGGGGATCGCCCTGGAGCTGGCCGAGCGCTCCCGGGTCCGCCAGGTGATCGCCTTCGGCCAGGCGCCCGAGACCACCCCGTTCGGCGAGCTCCTGCTGCCCAGCCCCGACGGCAGCGGCTACGACCCCGCGCGGGGGCTCTTCGACAACGGCGTGATGACCTACGAGTCGGGCTCCGGCGACGTCTTCACCACCCTGCACACCCACGCCGACCTGCTGGCGCGGTTCCGGCGGATGTCGGATGAGCTGGAGCCGGCCGCCGATGACACTGTGGCCGTCGACGCCGGCATGTCCGAGCCGGACCGGGCGGCGCTGGCCGCCGCCGCCCTGTGGCACGGAGCGTCGGTGGTCACCGCACCAGGCGAAACCGAGGCCGACACCCGCCGCGACCTCGCCGCATTCCACATCACGATGCACCGAGCGAGCCGGAGGGGCGCCGGCGGTGGCTGGACTGAGGAGGCGGGTGCGACCGAGGAACGAGGGAGCGCCCGGCGACGAGGGAAGCCGCCGCCTCAAGGGCGCCCCGCAGGCTGAGCGGGAAACACCGAGCGAGCCGGAGGGGCGCCGGCGGTGGCTGGACTGAGGAGGCGGGTGCGACCGAGGAACGAGGGAGCGCCCGGCGACGAGGGAAGCCGCCGCCTCAAGGGCGCCCCACAGGCTGAGCGG
>NZ_JBHSFQ010000027.1:0-19767 GCF_042653925.1 Nocardiopsis mangrovi | reverse complement strand
GAGCGAGCCGGAGGGGCGCCGGCGGTGGCTGGACTGAGGAGGCGGGTGCGACCGAGGAACGAGGGAGCGCCCGGCGACGAGGGAAGCCGCCGCCTCAAGGGCGCCCCACAGGCTGAGCGGAAAACACCCAGCGAGCCGGAGGGGCGCCGGCGGTGGCTGGACTGAGGAGGCGGGTGCGACCGAGGAACGAGGGAGCGCCCGGCGACGAGGGAAGCCGCCGCCTCAAGGGCGCCCCACAGGCTGAGCGGAAAACACCCAGCGAGCCGGGTTGGCCGATCGGGAAACACCCGGCGGGCGGGGTCAGGGGTTCTCGGGCGGTGGGGGGACGTCGATCTCGAACCAGGCGACGTGGGTGCTGTCGGTCCAGTACTCGCCGCTGCGGGTCGTGCAGCTCTCGATGATGAGTTTCCCGCGCCCGTAGTCGCCGTTGCCCTCGCGGACGGTGTCGGGGCCCGATGTGCCGTCGGCGCGTTTCTCACCCTGGTCGGCCACTGCCACGCGGACGCGTTCGCGGCCGGAGCGGATGAACAGGGTCATCACCCCGCCGACCTGGCCCGAGCGGGAGTGCAGCAGGGCGTTGGTGGCCAGCTCGCTGGCGGCGAGCTCGGCGTCGTCGAGGGTGGCGTGGTGCGGGCACGAGCGCTCCAGGAACTCCCGCACGCGCGCGCGGATCGAGCGCACCGCGGTCAGGTTGCCGACGCAGCTCCAGACGGTGTGGTCGGTCGCGTCTTCGGCGGGCTCGCTCGCCTCGAGGTCGGGCGCGTCGAAGGGGTCGGCAGCGGCGTATTCCTGGAGTCGCTGCGAATCGCTCATCCCCGTCTCACTCCCCATCACCACCGGGCGGTAGCCGACGGCCTCACCTTAGACAACGGCGCACCATGACCAGGACAGCACACCGCACCCCGGTAGTTCTCGGATACCCCACAAAACGCGGCCATGTGTCCGATCGCGATACGACAAAGGATTACACCGGAAGCCATCGATTACCACTGTGACCTGGCCTTTCATCGGGACGGCCGGAACCGCGCCCCGGCGGCGGCCGGGTGCGGACGCGGCCCCGCGCGCCATCACCGGGCGGCCAGGACACGATCCGGTGAAAAGAGCGACACGAAGAGCGCAAGAAGAACGATAATCGTTTCCACTCAAGCCTTTCGGTCGAGAGGATCCACCGATGAAGATCGCATTCGCCGGCAAGGGCGGAAGCGGCAAGACGACGCTCTCCGCGCTGTTCACGCGCTACCTCGCCACCTCCGGGCTCCCGGTCGTGGCCATCGACGCCGACATCAACCAGAACCTCGGCGCGGCGCTCGGCGCCCCGGCCGGCGAGCTCGCGCGGCTGCCCCCGCTGGGCACGCACGTCGCCGACATCAAGGAACTGCTGCGCGGCGACAACCCCCGCATCGGGTCGGCCGCCGAGATGGTCAAGACCACCCCGCCCGGCCCCGGATCGCTGCTGCTCGCCGCCTCCGGCCCCAACCCCCTGCACGAGCGGTTCGGGCTGCGCACCCCCGACGGCGCCACCCTCATGGTCACCGGGCCGTTCGGTGCGGACGACCTGGGCGTGGCCTGCTACCACTCCAAGGTCGGCGCCGCCGAGCTGTACCTGAACCACCTGGTCGACGCCCCCGGGGAGTACGTCGTCGTCGACATGACGGCCGGTGCCGACTCGTTCGCCTCGGGCCTGTTCACCCGCTTCGACGTGACGTTCCTGGTCGCCGAGCCGACCGTGCGCGGGGTCGGCGTCTACCGCCAGTACGCCGACTACGCGCGCGATCACGGTGTCACCATCCGCGTCATCGGCAACAAAGTGCAGGACGAGTCCGACGTCGCGTTCCTGCGCGAGCACGTCGGAGACGCGCTCGCCGCCTGCTTCGGCCACTCCGCGTTCGTGCGGGCCATGGAGAAGGGCCGCCACGCCCCGCTCGAGGAGCTGGAGGGCGACAACGCCAAGACGCTCGCGTGGATGCGCGACACCGTCGACTCCACGCCGCAGGACTGGGCCCGCTTCACCCGGCAGACCGTGGAGTTCCACCTGCGCAACGCCCGCGCCTGGGCGCAGAGCGCCACCGGAGCCGATCTCGAGGCCCAGGTCGACCCCTTCTTCGTGCTCGGCCCCGAGGCGCTGGCCGAGCAGCGCCGCGCGGCGGCCGCCCGCTAGCCGCGTCCCCGGGAGGGTGCCCCTCCCGGGGACGGGTCAGACCAGGTGCAGCGCCTCGGCGTAGTGGCAGGCGGTGCGGTGGCCCTCGCCGCGGTCGGCCAGCGCCGGGACCTCCTCCACGCACCGCGTGCGCTCGCTCTCCGACAGCTCGCCCGCGAACTTCGGGCACCGGGTGCGGAACCGGCAGCCCGACGGCGGGTCGGTGGGGCTGGGCACGTCGCCGGTGATCAGGATCCGTTCCCTGGCGCGTTCCTTGGGCGGGTCGGGCAGCGGGATCGCCGAGATCAGCGCCTGGGTGTAGGGGTGGGCGGCGGCGCCGAACAGGCCGCGGGTGGTGGCGACCTCCACGATCCGGCCCAGGTACATCACGGCGACCCGGTCGGCGATGTGCCGGACCACCGACAGGTCGTGCGAGACGAACAGGTAGGACAGTCCGAACTCCTCCTGGAGGTCCTCCAGCAGGTTGACCACCCCCGCCTGGATGGACACGTCCAGGGCGGAGACCGGCTCGTCGAGGACGAGCACCTGCGGGCGCAGCGCCAGGGCGCGGGCGATGCCGATGCGCTGGCGCTGCCCGCCGGAGAACTCGTGCGGGTAGCGGCCGCCGTGTTCGGGGTCGAGTCCGACGGTGCGCAGCAGCCCGCGCACGCGGTCGCGCCCGCCGTCGGCGAACAGCCCGTGGATGCGCAGCGGTTCGGCGATGAGCTCGAAGACCGTCATGCGCGGGTCCAGCGACGCGAAGGGGTCCTGGAAGACCAGTTGCGCGTCGCGGCGGAGCCGGCGCAGGTCCGCCCGGCCCATCGCGGCGAGGTCGGTACCCCGGTGCCGGACACTGCCGGAGGTGGGCGGGATGAGCCCCAGGAGCAGCCGCGCGGTGGTGGACTTGCCGCACCCGGACTCCCCCACCAGGGCCAGGGTCTCGTGCGCGCGCAGTTCCAGGGAGACCCCGGACACCGCGTGGAGGTCGCCGATCCGGCGGCGCAGCAGGCCCTTGGAACGGACCGGGAAGTTCTTCACCAGGTCCTCGGCGACGAGCAGGGGTTCGCCGGAACCGCCTGTCAGGGGGCCCGCGCCCGCGCCGTCCGGCGCGGTCCCGGCCTCCGGCTGCGCCTCCGCGGCGGCGGCGTCCGCGGCCGGTGCGGTATCGGCGGCCGTGGGGCGGAACAGGTCGGCGGGCGAGGCGTCGCCGAGCCGTTCGCTGAAGTGGCACGCCGCGGTATGGGCCGCGGCGCCGTCCGCCGGGGCGCGCAGCGACGGGACCTCCTGCCCGCACCGGTCCTCGGCCATGGGGCAGCGGGGGGCGAACGCGCAGCCCGGCGGCGGGTGCAGCAGCGACGGCGGGCTGCCGAGGATGGGGGTGAGCCGTTCGTGGCGCGTCTCGTCCATCCGCGGCAGGCTGCCCACGAGCCCGAGGGTGTAGGGCATCCGGGGCCGGGCGAAGACCTCGTCCACCCCGCCGGTCTCGACGATCCGCCCGGCGTACATGACGGCCACCCGGTCCACGTGGCCGGCGATCACCCCGAGGTCGTGGGTGATCAGGACCAGCGCGGCGCCGGTCTCCCGGCGGGCGGCCTCCAGCGCCTCCAGTACCTGGGCCTGGACGGTCACGTCGAGTGCGGTGGTGGGCTCGTCGGCGATGATGACGTCGGGGTCGTTGGCCATGGCGATGGCGATCACGACCCGCTGCCGCATCCCGCCCGAAAGCTCGTGCGGGTAGGAGTTCACCCGCTGCTCGGGGAGGGGGATCCCGACGACCCTGAGCAGTTCCACCGCCCGTTCCCGGGCCGCGCGCTCCCCCACCGCGCGGTGGGCCCGCACGGCCTCGGCGATCTGCCGGCCCACGGTGTAGACGGGGTTCAGCGAGGTCAGCGGGTCCTGGAAGATCATCGCGATCGTGTTGCCGCGGATCCTGCTGATGCGGTCGTCGGACAGGCCGACCATCTCCTGGCCGAGGACCCGGGCCGACCCGGTGACCTCCGCGGTCCTGGGCAGCAGGCCCATGACCGCCAGGGACGTCACCGACTTGCCCGATCCGGACTCGCCCACGATGCCCAGGGCCTCGCCGCGGTGGACACGGTAGGAGACCCCGCGCACGGCGTGCAGCGGGCCGTCGTCGGTGGGGAACACGACGTCGAGCCCGTCGAGTTCCAGGACCACGTCGTCGCGTTCGGCGCCGGGTGCGGCGTCGCCGGGGCGGGGGTCGGTCGTCGTCATCGGCGCACCATCGTCTGTCGGGGGTCGAGAGCGTCGCGGAGACCGTCACCGATGAAGTTGATCGTGAGGCAGATCAGGACGATGACGATCCCGGGCGGGTAGAAGAGCCAGGGCCGGGTGAACGCGGCGGTCTGCGCGCTGCCGATCATCTGGCCGAGCGAGATGTCGGGCGGCTGGATCCCGAAGCCGATGAACGACAGCGCCGCCTCCAGCAGGACCGCGCTGGCGATGAGCAGGGTGGCGGCCACGATGATCGGCCCGGCGGCGTTGGGCAGCAGGTGGCGGAGGACGATGCGGGCGCCGGACGCCCCCGCCGCGCGGGCGGCCTCGATGAACTCCTGTTCGCGCAGCGACAGCACCACGCCGCGCACCACGCGCGAGACCGACGTCCAGGAGAACGCGGCGATGATGAGGGCCACGCTGTACCACTGGGTGCCGCCCTGCACGTTTCCGCCGACGGCGGCGACCACGACCAGCAGCGGCACCACGAGGAACACGTCGACGACACGCATCATGACGGCGTCGGCCCAGCCCCGGTAGTAGCCGGCGACCGCGCCCCACACCGCGCCGATCACGGTGCCCAGCACCGAGATCGTCAGCGCGATCTGCAACGACTGCTGGGTCCCGCGCATCAGCTGGCCCATGACGTCGTGGCCGGCGTTGGTCGTGCCGAGCGGGTGCGCCAGGCTCGGCGCGGCGTTGCTGGGGATCTCGCGGTGCACCTGGTGGTCCCAGGTCCATACGAGCGGCCCGAGGAACGCGAAGGCGGCGATGGCGATCAGCAGGAACAGGCTGACCATGGCCGGCTTGTGCCGGCGGAAGCGGCGCCGGATCAGCCGCCACTGGCCGTGTTCCGCGGCCGCGGTCCCGGGGGCCGCCGGGCCGCCGGCGGACAGGCCGCCTCCGGGGGCGCGGAGGCGCCCTTCCAGGTCACTCATAGCGGATCCTCGGGTCGAGCACGGCGTAGAGCAGGTCGGCGATGAGGTTGGCGACGATCACGATGGTGCCGCTGAGCATCAGCCAGCCCATCAGCGCGTAGGAGTCGTTGCGCCGGATCGATTCCACGAAGAAGTCGCCCAGCCCGCGCCACTGGAAGACGACCTCGATGAGGATGACGCCGTCGATGAGCCCGGCGATCGCCACCGCCGTGACGGTGGTCAGCGGGATCAGGGCGGTGCGCAGCGCGTGGCGGCGCATCACCACGCGGTTGGGCAGGCCCTTGGCGCGGGCCAGCCGGACGTAGTCGCTGTTGAGCACCTCCAGCATGGAGGTGCGCTGGTAGCGGCTCCACGCGGCGTACCCGGTGAGCATCAGCGTGATGGTGGGCAGGATGAGGTGGCCGAACCCGTCGGCGAACCGCTCCCAGGCGGGCAGGGCCGCCGCCCCGGGCGAGGCCGCGCCGATCGTGTAGAAGATGGTCGCGCCGACCTGGTCGTTGGTCCACACGCCGGCCTCCTTGATCAGCGCGCCCAGCCAGAACGTGGGCATGGCGAGCGCGAGGAAGCCGATGAAGGTCAGCGTGTAGTCGAGCTTGGAGTACTGGCGCACGGCGCTGATCACGCCGGAGATGACGGCCAGGCCCAGCGCGAGCACGACGGCGATGCCGATGAGCCGGAGGGTGATGACGAACCGCTCGGCGATGGTGGCGCCGATGTCGAAGGCGGGCCCTTCCACGGAGGGGCCGAACTCGCCGCGGAGCAGCCCGATGTCACCGTTGCCGCCGATCCCCGTGAGCCACAGCCAGTAGCGCTCGGGTGTGGAGCGGTCCAGGTAGAGCCGCTCCTCCTCGGCCGCGATGGTCTCGGGCGGGGGCGGCGGCTGCATCGCGCGCAGTTCGCCCAGCGGGTCGCCGGAGACGTCCACGAGCAGGAAGGACAGGACCGAGGCGGCCAGCAGGATCGGGATCGCCATCGCGAGCCGGCGCGCGGTGTATACGAGCATGGCGGGAGGGGTCCTTCGTCGACGCACTTGGCCTGCTGAGGGCCGGGCGGGGCGCCGTTGCGCCCCGGCCCGGCGGGGGTGGCGGTCAGTTGGCGGCCACGCCCCATTCCTCCTGGTTGTACAGCGCGCGGCGGGACTGGGAGTTGTTGTCCCGGATGTTGGTGAACTCCTGGGTCACGAAGGTGATGACCGGGGTGTCCACGATGGGCAGGACGTAGGCGTCCTCGGCGACGATGCGCGCGGCCTCGTTGACGAACCCGGCGGCCTCCTCCTGGGTGGTGGAGGTCGCGGCGTCGCGGACGAGCTCGTCGACCTCGTCGTCGGCGTAGCCGCCGAAGTTGCTGCCGCTCTCGCTGTGCCAGTACTGCTCGGGCGAGGCGCCGAACTCCGGGGTGGCGCTCCAGCCGTAGAGCATGAGGTCGTAGTCCTGTTCGGCGAGGGTCCCGCCGAGGTCGTCGGTGGTCTGGATGTCGGCCGTCACGCCGATCTCGGCGAGGTCGGCCTGGATGAGCTCGGCCTTGGTCGCGCGGGCCACGTGGCCCTCGGTGTAGCGCAGCCGCAGCGGCGGGACGGCTTCGCCGTCGCGGGTCAGGGTCTCGCCGTCGAGCTCGTAGCCCGCGTCCTCCAGGATGGCGAGCGCGGCCTCAGTGTCGCCGGAGCCCTGGCCGGTGTCGGTCAGGACGTCCTCGTGGAAGGGGCTGCCGGCGGGGAAGACGTGGTTGGTGCGCAGCTCGTAGTCCGGGAACAGCCCGCCGTAGGCGCGCTGGGCGAGGTTGTCGTTGTCGATGGCGGTGAAGATCGCCCGGCGCAGCTCGACGTCCTGGAGCCATTCGCCCTCGACGTTGGCGTCGACGTGCTCCCAGCTCCCGCCGGAGCCGATCCCGGTGCGCACGGTCCCCAGGTCCTGGAGCTGGGTGATGACGTCCTCGTTCCAGGTCTCGGGCGAGGAGCCGTCGATCTCGCCGTTGGCCAGGGCCGGGATCCAGGAGCCCTCGTCGGTGATGAACCGGATCGTGATCCGGTCCAGGTTGGCCGGGTCGCCGTAGTACTCCTCGTTGCGGACCTTGACCACCTGGTTCTCCAGGTCGCCCTCTTCGATGATGAAGGGGCCGCCGGACCAGTCGGGGACGGTCTCGTTGAACCACTCGGCGGATTCGAGCATGCCCTCGGGGGTGTCGAGGTCGAAGCCCTCCTCCTCGGCCCGGTGGGCGGGGAAGAGTCCGTCCTCGAAGGCGACGAACCACTCGGGCGAGGCGACGCCCTCGTCCATGGTGATGACCACGGTGGAGTCGTCGTCCCCGGGCTCGACACTGGCGATGAGGGATTCGGGGTTGGTGTCGCGCGAGCGGCAGATGTCGGCGCAGAGCTCTTCGTCGTTGCTGTTCATCCGCCACGCCCAGCGGAAGTCCTCGATCCCGATGGGGGTGCCGTCGTTCCAGGTGGCCTCGGGGTTGAGGCGGTACTCCCAGGTCATCGGGTCCTCACTGAGGAGCTCGGGCTCCTCCGTGAGCAGGTCGGTGTTCCACTCCCAGTCGCCGGAGGGAGCCCACTGGCCGACGGAGGCATAGATGCCGGTGGTCGCCTGGAGGCCGTAGACGGAGCCGCCTTCGGGCTGGTAGTGGTTCCAGCCGCCGAAGGGCTGGCTGACCACCCAGGTGATCTCGCCGCCCTGTTCGACCTCACCGCTGTTGCAGCCGTTCGGGTCGTCTACGCAGTCCTCGAAACCGGTGGCGGCGGCCCCGCCGTCGTCGTCGCCGCCGCCCGAACACGCGGTCAGCACCAGGAGCGCCGCGGCCGCAGCGGCGGCCGGACCTTTTCCGAATCGCATGGATCTCGCTTCCGATCTGCCCTGCCGGTGGGGGAACCGTTCAACGCCGGCCCGAGCCGGACTTGATGCAATAGAAGACCATTGTCCGAATATGTCTGACTAGACCCATCCCACAATTCGAGACGGATCCGCAACCGTTCGGGTTCCCGATGTGACGGCATTCCCAGGCGGCTCCCAGGAAGCCCCGGGATCCCTACGGGGAGGGGCACCGGCACCCGAATACGGCGAATATATTTCCGCGGGGTAAACCCGTCGAATCGCGCCCGATCGCGGCGACCGGGGCATGGAGGTGCTTCCTTCCCGGAAAGCAAGATCACCAATCATCGTGTTATGGCGGCCTTCACGAGAAACGCGGAGTTTGTCCGGCTAACTTCGATCGACTGACCGAATGGGCGTTTCCGCGGAGGTCGGGGCGGCCGGCCGCGGGCCCCGTTTCAGGAGCGCTCTATCACCGTCAGCGACTGCTCGGCGATCTCCAGCTCCTCGTCGGTGGGCAGGACCAGGACCGGCGTCGCCGCGCCCTCGTGCGAGATGACCCGCTCCCCGCCGCCGGGCGCCTCGTTGCGGCCCGGGTCCACACCCAGCCCCAGGACCTCCAGACCGGCCAGCGCCCCCGCGCGGGTGCGGGCGTCGTTCTCCCCCACCCCGGCGGTGAACACCACCGCGTCCACCCGGCCGAGCACCGCGGTATAGGCGCCGATGTACTTGCGCAGGCGGTGCTGGTAGACCTCCACCGCCAGCAGCGCCCTCGGATCGCCGCGGTCGGCCGAGCGCCGCACCTCGCGCATGTCGTTCGCACCGGCCAGGGCCTTCATCCCGCTGTCGCGGTTGAGCGCCGCCTCGACCTCCTCGGCCGACAGCCCGGCGGCGCGGCCGAGATAGGCCGTCAGCGACGGGTCCACGTCGCCGCTGCGCGTCCCCATGACCAGGCCCTCCAGCGGGGTCAGCCCCATGGAGGTATCGACGCTGCGCCCGGCCGAGACCGCCGTCGCGGTGGCGCCGTTGCCCAGGTGCAGCACGATCACGGCCGCGTCGTCGCGCCCGAGCCACGACGCCGTCCGGCGCACGACATAGGCGTGCGAGATCCCGTGGAAGCCGTAGCGGCGCACCCCGTGCCGCGAGCGCCACGCCTCGGGCACCGCGTAGGTGGCGGCGGCGGGCGGCAGCCCCACGTGGAAGGCGGTGTCGAACACGGCCACCTGCGGCACGTCCGGGAACGCCGCGATCGCCGTGCGGATGCCCTGGACGTTGGCCGGGTTGTGGAGGGGCGCGAGCGGCGCCAGCTCCTCGATCGCCGCGAGCACGCCGTCGTCGACGGGCGTGGGCCCGTCGAAGTGCTCGCCGCCGTGCACGACCCGGTGGCCGATCGCCGACAGGCCGGCCTGCGCGAGGTCGGGGCCGGTGTCGCCGAACGCGTCGAGGACGGCCCGCAGGGCGGCCTCGTGGTCGGCGTAGCGCTGGCAGCGCTGGTAGCGGCCGGCGCCGGGCACGCGGTGGGACAGCACCCCGCGCCGCTCGCCGATCCGGTCCACGACACCCGACGCCGCCGACGACACCCGCGGCCCCGACGCCGCGGGCAGGCCGACGCCCTTCGCCGCGCCGCCCATCTCCAGCAGCCGGTACTTGAGGGAGGAGGACCCGCTGTTGAGGACCAGCACCCTGTCCACGCGCCGGCCCTCCCTTCCCGCACGCCGGCGAACGCCGCGCCGGCCGTGGGACGCGGCTACCCCGGAGGGCTCGGGGTTACACGCCCCGCCCGGAACCCGCCCCTATACCAAGCAAATGCTTGGTGTTAATTTGGCGCCATGACCGCAGCGGACCCCCACATCGCGGAATTCCACAACCACATCGACGGCGAAGCCCGCCCGGCCCGCGGCGGCGGGCTGCTCGACAGCGTGGACCCCTCCACCGGCCGGGTCTGGGCACGGGTCCCCGACTCCGGGGCCGCCGATGTCGACGACGCCGTCGCCGCCGCGCGCGCCGCCTTCCCCGCCTGGCGGTCGACCCCGCCTGCGCGCCGCGCCGACCTGTTGCGCGCCTGGTCCGCCGCCGTCCTCGCCCACGCCGACGACCTCGCCGCGATCGAGAGCCGCGACAACGGACGGGTGCTGAAGGAGACCCGCGGGGGCGACGTGCCCGGCGGCGCGCTGAACATCCGCTACAACGCCGAACTCGCCGACAAGGTCACCGGCGACACCGTCCACCTGGGCGGCGCCACCGTCGCCTCCACCCGGTACGAGCCCTTCGGCGTCGTCGGCGTCATCATCCCCTGGAACGCCCCGCTCGCCATGTTCTTCGCGAAGGTCTCCGGCGCCCTCGCGGCCGGCAACACCGTCGTGGTCAAGCCCGCGGAGCAGGCGTGCTGCTCGGTCCTGGCCGCCTGCGGGCTGCTCGCGGAGGCCGGCCTGCCGCCCGGCGCGGTCAACGTCGTCTCGGGCACCGGGCCCGTTGCCGGCGAAGCGCTGGTGGACCACCCCGGGGTCGCCCGGCTGCACTTCACGGGCTCCACCGCCACCGGGCGGCGGGTCACCCGCCACGCCGCCGCCGGACTCAAGAACGTCTCCCTCGAACTGGGCGGGAAATCCCCCAACATCGTCTTCGACGACGCCGACCTCGACGCCGCGACCGCCGGCGTCGCGGGCGGGATCTTCACCGGCGGCGCCGGGCAGGCGTGCGTCGCCGGGTCGCGCGTGCTCATCCAGGAGGGCGTCTTCGAGGAGTTCACCCGGCGGCTGCGCGCGCACGCCGCCGCCTTGCGCGTCGGCGACCCGCGGGACCCGTCCACCGACATGGGGCCGCTCGCCTTCGCCGGCCAGTACGACAAGGTGCGCGCGTATCTGGAACTGGGGCCGCGCGAAGGGGCCGAGATCCTGTTCGGCGGGCGCACCGGCCGCGAGGTGGTCGGCGCCGACCCCGCGCTGGCCGGGGGCTACTGGGTCGAGCCCACGCTGATGGCGGCCACCGACAACCGGCTGCGCGTCTGCCAGGAGGAGATCTTCGGCCCGGTGGCGGTCGCACTGCCCTTCCGCACCGAGGACGAGGCCTACGCCATCGCCAACGACACCGTCTACGGCCTGGCCGGGGGCGCCTGGACGCGCAGCCTGGACCGGGCGCACCGCGCCGTCGCGGCCATCGACGCCGGAACGGTGTGGATCAACACCTACCGGCGCATCCACTGGGCGGTGCCGTTCGGGGGGCGCAAGCACAGCGGCGACCGCCCCTCCAACGGCGCCGAGGGCCTGCGCGAGTGGCTGACCCTCAAAGCGGCCTGGATCGAGGTGGGGGCGCCGCCCGCTCCCCCGCGTCCCACGGAAGGAGGGGCCGGATGAGGACCCGCGCCGCCGTACTGGAGGAGTTCGGCACCCCGCTGCGCGTCCGCGAGGTGGAGATCGCCGCCCCCGGCCCCGGAGAGGTCCGGGTGCGGATCGCGGCGGCGGGCATCTGCGGCTCCGATCTCAAGGCCGTGGCCGGCACCAGCCCCGTTGTCACGCGGCTCCCGGTGGTCTGCGGGCACGAGAGCGCCGGGACGGTGGAGTCGGTGGGAGCGGGCGTCGAGCGCGTCTCCCCCGGCGACCGGGTGGTGATCGCGATGAACCGGCCCTGCGGCGCCTGCCGGATGTGCGGCCGCGGCGACGCCCACCTGTGCACGGATCCCGCGCGGCTCCGGGCGATCGCCGGCCTGATGCCCGACGGCGGCACGCGGCTCACGGCCGGCGGCACTCCGCTGCGCCCGTATCTGGGGATCGGGGCCTTCGCCGACCATGCGGTCGTCGGCGAACGGGCGCTCGTCCCCCTGCCGCCGGACATCCCGCTCGATGCCGCGGCGCTGCTGAGCTGCGCCGTGGTCACCGGGGTCGGGGCGGTGCTGAACACCGCCCGGGTGCGGCCCGGAGCCACCGTGCTGGTGGCCGGCTGCGGCGGGGTGGGGCTGGCCATCGTGCAGGGGGCGGTGCTGGCGGGCGCGGCGCGCGTCATCGCCGCCGATGTCGCGGAGGCCAAGCTCGCCGCCGCCGCGCGCTTCGGGGCGACCGACACCGTCGTCTCCGGCCCGGACCTCGCCGAGCGCGTGCGCGCGCTGGCCGCGGGCGGCGTCGACGACGCCTTCGACGCCACGGGGGTACCCGGGGTCCTCGCCGCCGCGTTCGAGGCCACCCGGCCCGGCGGCACCACGGTGCTGGTGGGCAGCCCGCCCCCCGGCGCCGCGGCATC
Organism: Nocardiopsis mangrovi; assembly: GCF_042653925.1. Taxonomy (NCBI): domain Bacteria; kingdom Bacillati; phylum Actinomycetota; class Actinomycetes; order Streptosporangiales; family Nocardiopsidaceae; genus Nocardiopsis; species Nocardiopsis mangrovi. The sequence goes on along the minus strand of NZ_JBHSFQ010000027.1, from coordinate 7,417 downwards.
GGTCCCGGCCGCAGCGCTGTTCGCGTCGCGCCGGCTGATGGGCTGCCAGGGCGGCGACGCCGCGCCGGCGCACGACCTGCCGCGCCTGGCCGACCTGTACCGGGCGGGCCTGCTCGATGTCGACGGGCTCATCAGCGAGCGGATCCCGCTGGAGTCGGTCAACGAGGGGATCGCGCGGGTGCGCGAGGGCGCGGTGGCCCGCAGCGTCGTCGTCCTCGACCCGATGAACGCGAGACGACCAAGCGATTGCTAGGTGACCGTCCGGGCGTTACCGTGAGACGGAACAGAAACTGAAACACGTTCTGTTTTCAGTCCGGAGAGGAGCGCCGTGCCCTTCGCCGACCTGCCCGGGGTCCGGATGTTCTACTCCGACGACGGCCCCGCCGCCGCCCCGCGGCCCCTGCTGCTGGTGCACGGGTGGGGCGCCGACTCCCACGAATGGGTGCAGCACCTTCCCGGACTCGCCGCGGGCAACCGGATCCTGGCGCCCGACCTGCGCGGCCACGGCTACTCCGGCGTCCCCGACCAGGGCAACACACCCCGTGCGATGGCCGCCGACCTCGCCGCCCTGCTGGACCGCGCCCGCACCGGCCCCGTAGCGGCGGTCGGCCACTCGATGGGCGGGCAGGTGGTCGGGCACCTCGCACTGGAGCGCCCCGACCTGGTCGGCGCCGTCGTCACCGTCGACCCCGCCTACGGGTACGGCCGCGGCCTGGCGCCCGCCTTCACCCGCATGGCCGAGGAGCTGCGCGGCCCCGATCCGATCGCCGCCGCGCTCGCCCTGGACGCCTGGGACTACACCGACGACACGCCGCCCTGGATCCGCGCCTGGCACACCCGCCGGCTGCTCGCCGCGCGCCCGCACGTCCTCGCGGAGTCCTTCGCCGCCATGTTCGCCGAGCCCGGGGCCGTGGGGGTGCGCCCCGCCTCCGACGCGTTCGTCGGCCGCCGCCGCCAGCCGACCCTGTCCTTCTGGTCCGACGCCGGCCGGGCCGACTGGGAGCGCGCCGTTCTCGCCCACCCCCGCTCCCGGTCCGTCCACCGGCCCGGAACGGGCCACCGGCTGCACGAGGAGCACCCCGGCGACTTCGTGCGCGACCTCCTGCACTGGCTCGGCGCTCCGGCGCCGGGGCCCGCCACGGCGGGGCCGGAGCGGCCCCGCCCCGCCCCCGACCTTTGAGGTGACCGACGTGAAGTTCGCCATCTTCATGAACCCGCAGATCCCGGGGTCCGGCTTCGCCGCCGAGGACAACGCCGTGGCCCGCCGGCCGATCGGGCGCGACGTGGAGTCCTACCAGAAGCTGCTGCACGAGGTCCGCGAGATCGCGGTGCACGCCGACCGGATCGGCTTCGACGCCCTCATGCTGACCGAGCACCACTTCCACTCCGAGGGGTTCGAGTCCTCCGTCAACCCCCTCATGGTCCTCACCGATCTCGCCGCCCGCACCGAGCGCATCCTGCTGGCCCCCCTCGGCTTGGTACTGCCGGCCTGGGACCCCATCCGAGCCGCCGAGGACGTCGCCCTGCTCGACCACTTCTGCCGCGGCCGGCTGCGGCTGGGCGTCGCCCGCGGCTACCAGGCGCGCTGGGCCAACGTCCTGGGCCAGCGCTGGCGGTCCCAGGCCGCCCGCAGCGACGGCTCCGCCTCCGACGACCGCAACTTCGACGTCTTCGGCGAGCTCCTGAAGATCATGAAACTGGCCTGGACCGAGGAGTCGCTGCGCTACCGCAGCGACGTCTTGGACTACGAGGTCCCTTCGCCCTACAGCGGGATCGAGGGCTGGCCCGCCCGGGACTGGACCGCGACGTTCGGCGCACCGGGCGAGCTCGACGGGGAGGGCCGGATCCGGCGGGTGTCCGTGGTGCCGCGCCCTTACCAGGACCCCTACCCCGAGCTGTGGCAGCCGTTCACGATCAGCGACCGGTCGGTGCGGCGCGCGGCCCGCGAGGACATCGTGCCGTGGATGTTCACGCCCATCCCCGGGGAGCACCGCAAGAAGGCGGAGCTCTACCGCGCCGAGGCCGCCGCCCACGGGCGCGACTACCGGCTCGGCGAGCACACCGGCATCCTGAAGATCGTCGGCATGGCCGAGACGCGCGAGCAGGCGATCGCCACCTACGGCAGCAAGATGCAGAAGGACTTCGCCTCGTTCTTCGGCCCGTTCGGGTACCTGGAGGTGCTGCGGACCCGCGAGGACGACTCCGCGGTCCCCATCAGCCCGCAGAAGGGCGACTACCGCCGGATGGCGGAGGTGCAGATGGCGCTCATCGGCGGCCCCGACGACGTCAAGCGCGGCATCGAGGCCATGCTCACCGAGATCCCCGACCTGGAGTGGTTCGGCCTGTTCATGCAGGGCCAGCAGGGCGTGCTCCCCCTCGACACCGTCAAGCGCAACCTGGAGATGTTCGCCCGGGAAGTGATTCCCGAGTTCCGCGACTGACCCGCTCCGACCTCGAAGGACAGGACCCCTGCGGGGTCCTGTCCTTTCGTGTGTCCGGGAGTGGCCGAACATCCCATGTGAAATCGGTGGGTACTGCGGCATAATCAACGATCCGGAAGATCGTGGCATATTAGAGAAAGCAGCGCATGGAGCTAGCACGCATCATTGTGGGTCTCATCGCCGCGGTCCTGCTCCCTTATTCGATTCCCGCGTTGCGCACAAGGACGCCCTTAGCACTCTCCGCGACCGTCCTCTACGCCGGTTACGCTCTGCTACCGGTCATCTTTTCCTGGGTGTCGGTCGTCGTGATTCCGATATGCGCGGGGTCGGCCTGGGTACTAACGCGCGTGGCGCTCCTCGACGAGGACATGCAGGGCGCACCGAGAATCTTCGTCTCGCGGCGTGTGCTGAAGTTCACACTCGCCCCCATAGGGCTTGCCGGCCTGGCGACCGGGGCAGCGGTGGCGTTATACGCGATGCCGGAGATGCTGGACGCGACTCGTGAGCTTATCCTTGATGACAGGGTGATGATCCTGGCCTCGGGCTTCCTCATCGCCACCTTCATCGGGGGAGAGGTGGTCACACATATGCTGCGCCCCTTCTCCGCCGAGCTGAGAAAAGCCGAAGCGGACGAAATGGCTCCGCTCAAGGGGGCCGGCACGGTCATCGGCTGGCTGGAGCGCTCGCTCACCTACATCTTCATTGTCGCGGGCCGGGCCGAAGCGGTCGCGGTCGTCGTCGCGATTAAGGCGCTGGCGCGTTTCCCCGAGCTTCAGAGCAACCAGAAGCGCTTTGCCGAATACTTCCTCATCGGCACGATGACCAGCATTGGAATATCACTCTTGTCGGCCGCCGTCGTGCGTGTCGTATTAGGAGAAGGGGCATTAGGTTGACTCAGCAGATCACCATTCACCAGCACCCCTATTTCGTCGCCCTGCGCGGTCTCGAACTCCCCGTGGACGACTTCATCATCGCGGGCAGCGGCCCCCTCCTGGCACACGGCATCCGCACCGAGGTCTCCGACATCGACGTCGTCACGCGCGGGCCCGCCTGGGACATCGTCCGCACCATGGGCGAGGTCCAGGACGCCCCCTGGGAGGACGTGCAGCGCGTCCTGCTCATGGGCGGGCGGATGGAGGTCCTCAACGGCTGGTTCCCCTCGATGTGGGACGTCGACGAGTTCATCTCCTCCCGCGAGTTCTACCTCGGCCTGCCCTTCGCCCCGCTCGACCGGGTCCTGCGCTGGAAGCGGCGGCTGGGCCGGGCCAAGGACCTCGCCGACATCGACGCCACCCTCCACTACCTCACCCGCGTGCCCTTCGCGAGCTGACCCGCCCCCGCCCGGCCGGGGGGATCAGAAGAGGACCGACCGCACCGCGCCGACCTCGCGGAACCCCACCCGGCGGTAGGCGGCCCGCGCCGGGGCGTTGTAGTCGTTGACGTAGAGCGTGACCCTCGGCGCGATGTCGGCCAGCGCGGCGCGCACGACCGCGGCCATGCCCCCGATCGAATGGCCGCTGCCGCGCAGGTCGGGGTGGACCCATACGCCCTGCACCTGGCAGGCGTAGGGGGTCACCGCGCCGATCTCGGCCTTGAAGACCACCCGGCCGTCCTCGATCCGGGCGAACGCCCGGCCGGTGCGCACGAGCTCCTCGACCCGGGCGCGGTAGAGGGACCCGCCGTCGCCCGAGTCGGGCGGCACGCCCACCTCCTCGGTGAACATCGCCACGCAGGCGGGCACCAGGATCCCGAGTTCGCTCACCCGCACCCGGCGCACCAGCGGATCGGCCTCCACCAACGGAGGTTCCGAGAGCTCCAGCACCGGCTGGTGGGCGCGGATCGCCCGGGCGGGCCCCCACGTCGGGCCCAGCCGGTCCCACAGGCCGCCGACGGCATCGACCGGGCCGACAATGGACGAGCAGCGGCGGCCCTGCCACCGGGCGTGCTCGGCGAACTGCCGGATGGCCGCCGGGCCGGCGTTGATGGGCACCAAATTGGCCCCGGAGTAGCACAGGGCCGTGAGCGTGCCCCGTTCGCTGTAGCCCCACACCTCGGCGCCCAGCCGGCCGGAGTCGAGCCCGGCCCCGCGCAGCCGGGAGCTGACGAAGACGTTGCCCACGGGGTCGGTGTCGAGCAGGGCGTGAACGGCATCGCGGTCGCGCTCGCCGAGCACCCGCAGCGACGAGGTCCGCAGCACCCGCATCACCTCATCCGCCTAGGAACCGCCCGCCCGGACCCCGGGACCGGACCACCGCCACGGGTCCGGGGCGCGGCGTGCGGCCCCGGGCCGTGAACAGTCAGGATCGTGCCTTTCAAGACTAATCGACCATCCGAACGTGCCTCATCACCGCTCCGCCCGCCGGTCGGGCTCGGGTTCGGGTGCGGGCTCGGGGGCGGCGGCGCAGGTCGCGTCGGCGCCGCCGGCGGCGGTGCGCTCCGGCGGCAGCGTGCCGTCGCGCAGGTAGGCCGCGAGCGCGGTGTCCACGCAGGCGTTTCCGCCGAGGGCGACGCCGTGGGTCCCTCCGCCGTCCTCGATCAGCAGCCGGCCGGCCGGGAACCGCTCGCGCATCGCATAGGCGCCGTCGACGGGGGTGGGGCCGTCGCCGGTCGCCTGGATCAGCAGGGCGCTCTCGACCGCCGAGCCGTCGACCTCCACCCACGGGCGGGAGGGCGCGGGCCAGGTCGCGCAGGGCGCGTTGTACCAGATGTTGTTCCAGGCGACGAAGGGGGCCTCGCGGTGCAGGCGCTCCGCGGCGGTGTGCCACGTGGACCAGTCGCGCGGCCACGGGGCGTCGGTGCACTGCGTGCCGAGGTAGGCGCCGAAGCCGCCGTCGCTGTCCGCGTCCTCCCCGTACGCCTGGTACACCCGGAGCAGCGCGTCCGGGTCGTCGCCGGTGACGTAGCCGGAGAGCGCTCGCGCCAGCTGCGGCCAGGCCGCCTGCGCGTAGGTCGCCACAAGGTAGGCGGTCTCGAACTCGGTCGGCCCGACGGTGCCGGACAGCGGCCGCTCCCGCAGGGCGTCGCGCGCTGCGTAGTAGCGACCGGCGACCTCGCCGCCGGTCGCGCCCAGGCCGTAGGCGTCGTCGTGGCGGGCGATCCAGTCGAAGAAGCGCCGGGCCGCGGCGTCGACCGCCCGCGTCTGCTCCAGGTTGCTCTCGTACCACGGGCGGCCGGGGTGCACGATGCTGTCGAGGACGAGGCGGCGCACCCGGTCGGGGTGGAACGTGGCGTAGACGGCGCCCAGGTAGCTGCCGTAGGAGTAGCCGAGGTAGTCGATCCGCTCGACGCCCAGCGCGGCGCGCAGGAGCTCCAGGTCGGCCGCCGAATCGGCGGTCGTGAGGTGGTTCAGCAGCGCGCCGGTGTTCGCGCCGCAGGACGCGGCGTATTCGGCGGCCCGGCGGACCAGGTCCCCTTCCTCCGCCCGGGAGCGCGGGACGGTGTCGGGGCGGACCGGGGAGAAGTAGGCGGGGTCGCAGGCGACGGCGGGGGTGCTCGCCCCCGTTCCCCGCGGATCGAAGCCCACGACGTCGTAGCCCTCGCGCAGGTCGCCGGGGAGCGCGGCGGCGGTCGGCGCGGCCCAGGCGCGGCCCGGGCTGCCGGGTCCCCCGGGGTTGACCAGCAGCGTGCCCCGGCGCTCCCCGGTGGCCGGGGCCCGGGACAGGGCGATGTCGGCGGTCCCCGCCGCGGCGCCCGCCGCGTGGTCCAGCGGCACCCGCAGGGTGGCGCATTCGAGCACGCCGCCCTCCGCGGGGTCGAGGTCGGTGCACTCCTGCCAGTCCAGTGCGGCGGGTGCGGTCGCCGCGGCGGGGGCCGGCACCGCCACCATCGAGGCCAGGAACGCCCCGGCGCCGACCGCCGCGAGGCCCTTGCGTCGTCGTCGCACCGTCCCGCCTTCCGCTCGGCCACCCCCTGCATTCTCTCCGCCACCGGGCGTTGAGCACGGAAGCGACACGGAGTGCGACTCAGGGTGATCGCGATCGGCGGATACGGCCGGGATACAGCCCGGCTGACCCAGCGTGGCCGCCAACGGGTCGGGGAAAATGAATTGCGTTCACCTGGAACGCGGACGTAGGAAACCACCGCGCCTGGTCACCCTCGCCGGCGCCCCCTGCCGCCCCGCTTCCGGAACCCGCGCACCGAGCGTATTTGGGTCTTCACGCACCCGATCCGGCGTGCCATCGTGTTCCCGCCCCCGTCCCCCGCACAGGGAGGAAGTGGAACAGCCCATGCGTCTTTCCGGGTTCACCATCAGATCCGCGGCACGCCGCCTCGGCGTGGTCATTGCCTCCGCGGCCTTGCTCACGACGGCCTTCAACGCCACCGCGGGAGCGGACCAGCAGGCGCTGGCCGCGATCAACCTGCGTACCCCGTTCGACTGCGGTCAGACGTGGAACGCCAACACCCGCACCAACCACAACCCGCAGCTGTCGGTGGACTTCCAGCGCAGCAGCGCCAACAACCAGCGGGTGCGCTCCAGCGCGTCGGGCACCGTCACAACGGTGCGCGACCTGGGCAACACCAGCTACGGCAAGTACATCATCGTCAGCCACGGCAGCGGGATCACCACGCTGTACGCGCACCTGAACTCGTTCAACGTGTCGGTGGGCCAGTCGGTCAGCACCGGCACGGTGATCGGCCGCGTGGGCAGCACCGGCGGGTCGACCGGCCCGCACCTGCACTACGAGCAGCGCACCAACGGCACCCCCGTGCGCGTGGTGCTCAACGGGGTCAGCGTCCGCTACTACGGGAACACCTCGATCACCAGCAGCACCGGCTGCTAGCACAACGGCTTGCGGGCGCGCCGCCGACGGCGGCGCGCCCGCACGGACGTGTTCAGGCGCCGACCGACACCGAGGGGGTGCCTGAGGCGGTGCCGTCGTCCTTCATGCCCTCGGCGATGCGCATGGCCTCTTCGATCAGGGTCTCGACGATCTTGGACTCCGGCACGGTCTTGATCACCTCGCCCTTGACGAAGA